>JABMOQ010000171.1 GCA_013204045.1 Rhodospirillaceae bacterium
CGGCTGCCGAGAGATACGTGCTGTGGGCAGCCATGCGCGCAACCGCCAGGCCCCGATGGGGCCGGGTGTCATGGGACAGGTAATCGCCGCCGTGCCAGTCGGGATCGGCCATGATCGCCTGACGGCCAACCTCGTGGAAAGCAATATTCTGTGACGAATGGCGCGCCGCCGTGGCGATCGGCACCGCAGCAAACACCCGTTCGGGGAAGCTGGCCGCCCATTGCAGCACCTGCATGCCGCCCATGGAACCACCCAGCACGGCGAAAATTTGCTCGATACCAAGATGATCGAGCAGCATGGCCTGGGCCCGCACCATGTCGGCGATGGTGATGACGGGAAATTCCAGGCCCCAGGGCTTGCCGGTTTCCGGGTTGATGTCTTTCGGCCCCGTGGTTCCCATGCAGCCACCCAGAATGTTGGCGCAGATGACATGAAAGCGCTCGGTGTCGATGGTTTTGCCGGGGCCGACGACAATATCCCACCAGCCCGGCTTGCCGCTGACCGGGTGGGTATCGGCGACGAAATGATCGCCGGTCAGGGCATGGCAAATCAGCACCACGTTGGATTTATCGGCGTTAATCTCGCCATAGGTCTGGTAGGCGACGTCGAAAGCCTTAAGTTCCGCCCCGCAATCAAGGCTGAGCGGTGCATCGGTGCCCAATGTCACCTTAAGGTCCGCCGCCCGGCTGTGTTCGCCTGATTTGCCGTTCATTGTTGTCATCTTGTTTTCGGGGTCAAATCCCCATACTGCTGTGCTAGATGTTCCATTGTTAAGGGAATAGCTATGATCCATGCCCCTGGCAGTCAATGTTTTCTTTGATTTTGGCGGTTCATGCGACTATCAATTATCGGCTCTCAGGGGTGTACTTTATCGCCTATAATGGCACTTTCGGGCAACCCGGCGGGAACTCTGTAATGGACGACAAAACGACACTCGACGCGCTGCGCCGGGAAATCGATGCCATAGACGACGAAATTCACGACCTGCTTATGCGCCGCACCGAGGTGGTTAAAAAAGTTCGTGAAAGCAAGCGTGACGAGAAGGTGAAAATCCGTCCGGCCCGCGAGGCACGTATCGTTGCGCGCCTGCTCGAACGCCACCGGGGACCGTTTCCAAAGCGCGAACTGATCCGTATCTGGCGTGAAATAATTGTCGCCACCCTGTCATTTGAAGGCCCGTTTTCGGCCGCCGTTTACATGCCCGATACGGAGTCTTCCAGTGGCAATTCAGGCGGGCGGCGCACCAATCGCTGGAACTTGGCCCGCGATCAGTACGGATCGTTTACGCCGATGACCAGCCATGTCAGCGTGAACCGGGTAATCGAGGCGGTGCGGACCCAGGAAACAACCGTCGGAATCCTGCCGGTGCCGGAACGTAGCGACGAAGATCCGTGGTGGACCTACCTGATACCACGGGGCAAAGACATGCCACGAATCATCGCCCGCTTGCCGATCACCGGTGCCGGTGACAATCGAAGTGGCAAAATGGAAACCCTTGTCATTTGTCCGGTCGCGCCGGAAGCATCGGGCCGCGACCGCACCTATCTTGCCATCGAGGCGACGGAAGAACTCGGCCTCAACCTCCTGTCCAAGGCGCTGATGACGGTCGGGCTGGAGCCCATATTCATGGCCGTTCACCGGGACCAGACCCCGCCTAACTGGTTGCATCTGGCCGAGGTTGACGGCTTTGTCAGCGATGACGACCCGCGCACCGAGCGCCTGATCGAAAATCTGGGCAAGCGTGTCGCCCGGGTGGTTTCCCTGGGCGGCTACGCGATCCCGTTTTCCGATGCCGAGTTGCAAAGCAGCGAGGACTGATCCGGTGACGACGATCCAACCAAAATCTGGGATTCTGGATATTTCGCCGTATGTGGGCGGCCAGTCAACCATCGACGGCACGGCCCAGGTGATCAAGCTGGCCTCCAACGAAGGGGCGCTGGGGCCCAGCCCGAAGGCGGTCGAGGCCTGCAGCCTGGCGGCCAAATCCCTGCATCGATATCCCGATGGCGCTTGCGCGGAATTACGCGCCGCCCTGGCCCACATGTACAAACTTGATGGCGCGCGTATCGTTTGCGGGGCCGGGTCCGATGAATTGCTCGACCTGCTGGCCCGCGCCTATGCCGGACCGGGTGACGAAGTCATGTTCACCGAGCACGGCTTCCTGATGTATCCGATCGCCGCCAAGGGTGTCGGGGCGACGCCGGTATCGGTTGCCGAAAAAAATCTGACCGCCCATGTGGATGGATTGCTGGAACGGGCCACCGACAAGACAAAGATCGTTTTCCTGGCCAACCCCAACAACCCGACCGGTACCTATCTGCCCGATACCGAGGTCCGGCGCCTGCGGGATGGCCTGCCCGATGGGGCCCTGCTGGTTATCGACGCGGCCTATGCGGAATATGTGGTGCGCGAGGATTACCAATCCGGCATCCAGCTTGTGGAAGATTACGACAACGTGGTGATGACGCGGACATTTTCAAAAATTCATGCCCTTGGCGGGGTGCGGCTCGGCTGGGCCTACTGTCCGGCAGCCATCGCCGACGTCCTCAACCGCCTGCGCGGGCCGTTCAACGTATCTGCACCGGCGCAAGCGGCGGGGCTGGCGGCGCTGGCTGACGAAGAATTTACCGAACAGGTACGTGAACACACCCTGGCCTGGCACGACTGGCTTAAGGGCAAGCTGATCGGGCTCGGCCTTGAGGTACCTTCGGAAGTCGGAAACTTCGTGCTTGTCCGCTTCCCGTCGCCGCAAGCCGGTGACACCGATTTTAGCAATGGCGGCCGCACCGCCGAGGCCGCCGATGGGTTCCTGAAAAGCCGCGCCATCATCGTTCGCCGCATGGATTCCTACGGCCTGCCCGATTGCCTGCGCATTACCATCGGCACGGAAAAGGAAATGCGGGCTGTATTCAATGCTTTGGCAGAGTTTCTGGGTTAAGTTGACGCCATGACAACAGATAACAACACATTTTCCCGCGTCGCCCTGATTGGCATCGGCCTGATCGGATCGTCCCTGGCCCGCGCCTTGCGCAAACATGGCCTGGCCGATCACATTGCCATCTGCACGCGCAGTGCCGAAACCCTGGAGGCCGCGCGCGCCTGCGACCTTGGCGACAGCTATGGCCAGGATGCGGCCACCGCCGCCGAAGGCGCCGACCTTGTGGTCATCTGTGTCCCCATGGGCGCCTACGCCGCCGTTGCCGAAGCCATGGCCCCCGGCCTGAAAGCCGGTGCCATCGTCACCGATGTCGGCTCGACCAAGCAAGCGGCCATCGATGACATAAAACCGCACCTGCCGGGCGGCGTGCATCTGGTGCCGGGCCATCCGGTTGCCGGCACCGAGCATTCCGGCCCCGAAGCC
>JABMOQ010000172.1 GCA_013204045.1 Rhodospirillaceae bacterium
ACCGCTTCCACTTCCATGGTCGCCTTGTCGGTTTCGATCTCGCACAAAACGTCGCCGCTTTCCACGGTGTCGCCTTCTTTCTTGTGCCACTTGCCAACATTACCTTCGGTCATGGTCGGCGACAGGGCGGGCATCAGGACGTGTACGGCCATGGTTAAACCTCCACCAGAATGTCGGTGTAAAGTTCCGCCAAATCCGGTTCCGGACTTTCCTGGGCGAATTCCGCCGCTGCGGTGACGATGGCCTTGACCTGTTTGTCGATATCCTTGAGCGCCTCTTCGCTGGAAATTTTTCCGGCCAGGATCAGGTCGCGCAGGTTGTCGATGGGGTCGCTTTCCTTGCGCACCTTGGTGACTTCATCCTTGGAGCGGTACTTGGCCGGGTCCGACATGGAATGGCCGCGATAGCGATAGGTTTTCATCTCCAGAATATAAGGGCCCTTGCCGGACCGGCAGTATTTGAGCGCCTTTTCCGCCGCCGCCTTCACCGCCAGCACATCCATGCCGTCGACCGGCTCGCCGGGAATGCCGTGGGCCGCGCCGCGATGATAAAGATCGGTGGTCGCCGAGGCGCGCTCGATGGAGGTGCCCATGCCGTAGCGGTTGTTTTCGATCACATAGACGATGGGCAGTTTCCACAGCTCGGCCATGTTGAAGGATTCATAGACCTGGCCCTGGTTGATGGCGCCGTCGCCGAAATAGGCCATGTTAACGCCGCCGTCGCCCTTGTATTTGTGGCCGAAAGCAAGGCCGGTGCCGATCGGCACCTGGCCGCCGACGATGCCGTGGCCGCCGAAGAAATTCTTTTCACGGCTGAACATGTGCATGGAGCCGCCCTTGCCGCGGGAATAGCCGCCGATGCGCCCGGTCAGTTCGGCCATGACGCCATTGGGGTCCATGCCGCAGGCCAGCATATGGCCGTGGTCGCGATAACTGGTGATGACCGTATCGACGTCTTCGGCCGCCGCCTGCATACCGATGACGACGGCTTCCTGACCGATATAAAGATGACAAAAACCACCGATCAGGCCCATGCCGTAAAGCTGGCCGGCCTTTTCCTCGAAGCGGCGGATCAACAGCATCTGGCGATAGTATTCAAGAAGTTCACCAGCAGAGGCGTCGGGCTTCTTTTTGCCGGGACGAATGCGGGCTTTTTTTGGTGGGGATTTCGTTTTCGCAGGCTTGGGCATCGGTGGGGACCCTGTCGTCTGGAATGGGGCACCGACACCTATCGTGTCGATGTAATAAACAGAAACTAATCACTGGAATCGGTTCTGACAAGCTTCATTTAAAGTGAAAGCCTTTGTTTCATAAGGCAAAATATAAATTAACTGAACTTAGTTAATCCACAAGAACCATATGGACTCATTCCACGACTGCGCGCGTAGTTTTGTTTCTCAATGGGTGCCCGAATGGGAAATAAACCGAAAAAACCCCTGCTTTATGTTCGCAACCGCAGCATTTTGATTTTGTTTATCGACGCGACCCGGCTGATACGCATATGGTCAGCCAGCAACCGCAGGGAGATTCTAAAATGACCGTAACCAACCTGAATCGGGCCGGCGATCAACACGCCCAGGAACGTATGGATCTGGCCGCCGCCTTCCGCTGGACGGCCCGCCTGGGCATGCATGAGTCCATCGCCAACCACTTCTCGCTGGCCGTATCCGATGATGGTTCCAGCTTCCTGCTCAACCCCTATGGCCGTCATTTTTCGCAAATGCGGGCCAGCGACTTGCTGCTGATTGATGCCAACGACCCGGCCAACGGCAAACGGGACGATATCGACGATACCGCCTGGTGCATTCATGGCGCCATGCACCGCAACCACCCCGGGGCCCGCTGCATTCTGCATGTTCATTCCAAATATGCGACGGCGCTGGCATCCCTGAAAGACTGCTCGATGCCGGCCATCGACCAGAATACGGCGCGTTTTTTCGGCCGTATCGCCGTCGACGAGGGTTTTGACGGAATGGGGCTGGGTGATGAGGCCGAGCGCCTGACCACGACACTGGGCAACAAATCGGTACTGCTCATGGCCAATCATGGGGTGTTGATCGTCGGCGAAACCGTAGCCCGGGTATTTGACGACCTTTATTATTTCGAGCGGGCCGCCGAAACCCTGATAACAGCCCTGTCAACGGGCCGTGAATTGCGCGTCATGGCCGACAGCGTCGCCGACAAGACCATGCACCAGTGGATCGATTACCCGGAATTTTCCGATCGCCACTTTGCCGCCCTGAAGGATATTCTCGACACCGAAGAGCCCGACTACCGGGATTAAGGTTATCGTTCGACCCTGGCGATACGCAAGGTGTAGTCCGCATACCACTTATCGATACCCTGCCGCTTGGCCTGCAAGTGTTCGGCATCGTCGCGCCAGGCGGCGATGGAGTCTTCGTCCTGCCAGTAGGAAACCGTAATGCCGAAGCCGTCCTTGTCACGGACTGATTCGACACCCAGATAGCCCGGATAACCGGCCGCCAGTTCGAGCATACGCCCGGCGGTTTCGTCATAACCGTTATCGCCGTCCGTCCGGGTGTTGGAGAATATAACGGCATAGTATGGCGGTTCGGGGGTTTTGGCGAGGCGGCTCATGGGGCGGCTCCTTGGGAAACCAGGGCGATCATTGGTAGCGTCGCCTTGCCGTCAATCAACCGCCTCGCCTTTGCCCACGTTGTTATTAACTGAGTTCTTTGCCGAGTTGCTTTCAGGCGCGAAAACGGTGATATCGGGCAGCACGACGATGTCGTCTGCATAACCGTAATTGAGCATGATACGCGCCCGTTCGTCGAGCATATCCGCATCAAGGCTACCCGGGGATAGCATCCGGACCCGGTTTTCCAGAATCTGGCGTTCGGCGTTGATGTCATTGAATTGCAAACGCGCCATCTCGACCCGGTGGGTCAGCTGACGCAGGGCGAGCAGGCCGCGGTGCCCATTGATGGCGTGATAGCCGAAATAGCTGATCGCGCATATGCCAAGCACCGGTCCAATAATGTGCCGACCGCGCAATTTCAGTTCAGAAAATAGACTCATTTAACCTCAGGCGCCTTTGTTGTTTTTCTTTAACAGCGCCCACTGCCCTTAACCCACAATGATTATTGCAGGCCAAGGGTTAATAAGGGATTACGTTTTATGGTTAAGAACGCTCATTCGCTGGCGAGATTCTCTGCGACCTACTCCTCATGCCGGCCCGTGGCGTCTCGATCGCGGTCGTATCGTCTGGTGAGCGGAAATGCTGGCAACCAGGACTCGCGACGGACAATCCAGCTTTCGTAGGTTGGCATCAGTTGGTCAGGAGCATCCAGGGACCCTAAGTTCACTTCTATTTCGTCTTCGCTGCGTGCAAAAATGGATGAACCGCAACGGGGACAGAAATACCGCCCGAGGTAGTCGCTTGTTTCGCCATCGATCCTCACCGCATCCTGAGGGAACACTGCGGATGCATGAAAAAGGGCCCCATGATGCTTGCGGCAGTCGAGACAGTGACAAAGGCCGACCCGGTATGGGAGTCCTGACGCTACAATTCGTACGTTGCCACACTGGCAACCGCCGGTGAATCGTTCCATGCTGCGTCTCCTCCAGAATCATCAAGTGGGGTGACTAAATGGGGTGACTATGAGTGTCTGCGGCCTCTTGCTATGACCGTCCGAAACGCGCCGTCGGGCCCAACTCTTCTTCGATGCGGATAAGCTGATTGTACTTGGCCAGGCGGTCGGAACGGCTGAGCGAGCCGGTCTTGATCTGGCCTGCGTTGGTGGCCACCGCGATGTCGGCGATGGTGGCGTCCTCGGTCTCGCCGGAACGGTGCGAGATCACGCACGTATAGCCTGCCTTGTGGGCCATTTCCACGGTTTCCAGGGTTTCCGACAGGGTACCGATCTGGTTGACCTTGATCAGGATCGAATTGGCGATGCCCTTTTCAATGCCCTGCTTGAGGCGCACCGGATTGGTGACGAACAGGTCGTCGCCGACCAGTTGCACCTTAGCCCCAAGGGCTTCGGTGAGCATCTTCCAGCCGTCCCAGTCATCCTCGAACAGGCCGTCTTCGATGGAGGTAATCGGATAGCGGGCGACAAGATCGGCGTAGTAATCACACATGCCGGCGGCATCCAGAGTCTTGCCCTCGCCGGCCAGCTCGTACTTGCCTTTTTTGTAAAACTCGCTCGACGCCGCATCGAGGGCCAGCGAGATATCATCGCCGGGGGTGTAGCCGGCGGCTTCGATGGCTTTCATGATAAAGCCGAGGGCATCGTCGGTGCTGGCCAGCGACGGCGCAAAACCGCCCTCGTCGCCGACGTTGGTGTTATGACCGGCATCTTGCAAAGCCTTTTTCAGGGCGTGAAAGACTTCCGCCCCCATGCGCACGGCATCGGCGATAGATTCCGCCCCTTGGGGCACGATCATGAATTCCTGAATATCAATGGGATTGTCGGCGTGTGACCCGCCATTGATGATGTTCATCATGGGCACCGGCAGCAGATGGGCGTTGGGCCCGCCAAGATAGGCATACAGCGGCAAGGCGGTTTCTTCGGCGGCGGCCCTGGCGACGGCCAGGCTGACCCCGAGGATAGCGTTGGCCCCCAGGCGGCCCTTGTTTTCGGTCCCGTCAAGGTCGCGCATGATGGTATCGAGCAGCAGTTGATCTTCCGCATCCATGCCGGAAAGCGCGTCGAATATTTCGCCGTTGACCGACTGGCACGCGGTCAGCACGCCCTTGCCGCCATAGCGTTTGTTGTCGCCGTCGCGCAGTTCCACCGCCTCGTGAGCCCCGGTCGAGGCCCCGGACGGCACGGCGGCACGGCCACTGGCACCGGTCTCC
>JABMOQ010000005.1 GCA_013204045.1 Rhodospirillaceae bacterium
ACATATGTGTTCGGGCTGGGGATGATCGGCACCTCGCTGATCTTGTTCGCGGTTGCGACCATTTTCATGCGCAACCAGGTCAAGCCGATTCGCCGGCTGGCCGAGGCCGCCGACGATTTTGGCAAGGGCCGGGACGTTCATTCGTTCAAGCTGGAGGGCGCCAGCGAAGTCCGCCAGGCGGCATCGGCCTTCGTTGCCATGCGCGATCGCATCCAGCGCCAGATCAGCCAACGCACCGACATGCTGGCCGGTGTCTCCCACGATCTCAGGACGCCGCTGACCCGTATGAAGCTGCAACTGGAAATGGCTGGCGGTGGCGACGGACTGGACGATCTGAAAGGCGATATCGCCGAAATGGAGCATATGCTGGAAGGCTATCTGGCCTTCGCCCGCGGCGAGGGCGACGAGGAGCCCCGGCCCATGGATCTGGGCGCGCTGATGGGGGGCATCGTTCAGCAGGCACGGCGCAAGGGCAGCGTCATCGATCTTCATGTGGAAAGTGACATCATGGTGCCGCTTCGACCCAATGCCTTCAAGCGCGCCTTAACCAACCTGATCGAAAACGCCGCCCGCTACGGCGAACACGTTTCGGTTCGCGCCGGATGCCGCGAGGATGCCATCGAAATCATTGTCGATGACGATGGCCCCGGCATAAACGCCGAGTTTCGCGACGACGTATTCAAGCCGTTCTTTCGGGTAGAAGGATCACGCAATACCGGTACCGGCGGTGTCGGCTTGGGGCTCACCATCGCCCGCGATGTGGTTCGCGGCCATGGCGGTGATATTGAACTACAAGACAGCCCCGGCGGCGGCCTGCGCGTACGCATCCGGCTGCCAGTGTAAGGCGCTTAATGAAGCTTGCCGCCGTTGGCGACGGCTTGCTCCGGGCCGATCAGCACCACGCCTCCGTCGGCATCGGGAAAGCCCAGCACCAGCACTTCGGACATAAACTTGCCGATCTGGCGGGGCGGGAAATTAACCACCGCGGCGACCTGCCGGCCGACCAGGTTTTCCGGTGTGTAGTGCTTGGTCACTTGGGCCGATGTTTTTTTCTCGCCGATGCCGGGGCCGAAATCGACCCAGATCTTGTAGGCCGGGTGGCGGGCTTCCGGGTATGGCTCGGCACGAATCACGGTACCGACCCGGATATCGACCTTGGCGAAGTCGTCGTAGCTTATTTCGTTCATTTCCCCCTCCGAATGAAAAGCAAGGCTGGCCCATGGGAGGGGCAATGACAAGTCCAAAAAAAGGGCCGCCCCCGAAGGGACGGCCCCGAAATCCTCAGGAATTGGAGAGAGGAGGAATTACTTGGAAAGCTTCTTGGCCAGCGCCTTGACTTCATCAAGGTTCTCGGCGATGCGTGTGTTGATCACTTCGCTCGCTTCGCCGCTCGACTTGGCGACCATATCGGCCAGTTCGCTCATGTTGGCCAGGGCCTTTTCGAAGGCGACGCTGAAAAGCTCGGTCTGCTTGGCGGTGATGTCCTTGGCGTCGGTCGATTTGCCAAGATTGGCAAGCGACTTGGATGCTTCGTCAAGGGTGGTCTGAAGAATTTCGGCCTGACGCTTGGCGACCTGCTGCATGCCGGCGACGGCGGCCTGGTTGGCGGCGGTCAGCGCTTCGATGTTCTTGCGTTGGCTGGCCATGATGGCGTCAACGTCAAAACCGGGAAGCTTGTACTGTCCGGCGATCTTGGAAAATTCATCGGCCATTTTGGTCGGGTCGAAATTGGCCATCATCGAGGTCATATCAAAGTTGAGAAACGGGTTGGTCTGTTTTGCCATGGTATTGCTCCAAAAATGGGGTTTATGCTGCACTGCACAATAGGGACAATATGGGGCATAGGTTGGGGTTTGTCAACGACTATGTTGCACTGCACCATAAATTATAAATGAAGAAAAATCAGCCTTTTACGGGGCCAATCAGCCGCCCAGTTGCCGGGATCGGGCGGTGGCGGCGGCAATCGCCCGAGTCAGCAGCGATTGCAAGCCGTCACCTTCCATCAGCACCTTCAGGGCCTCGGCGGTGGTGCCGCCGGGGCTGGTGACGTTGTGGCGCAGGGTCGCCGGGTCATCGTCGCTTAAATGCAGCAGCTCGCCGGAACCGGCGACGGTGGCGCGGGCGAGCTTTCTCGATAAGTCCTCGGGAAGCCCGGCTTGAAGTCCGGCCTCGGCCAGACACTCGACCAGCAGGAAGACATAGGCCGGCCCGCCCCCTGACAGCGCCGTCACCGCATCAAGCAGTCCTTCGTCGTCGACCCAGGCAACCTCGCCGATGGCGGCAAGAAGATCGCCGCACTGGGCCGCCTGCTGCTTACCGACGGCACCATTGGCGACGGCCACCGAGATGCCGCGGCCGACGGCGGCCGGGGTGTTGGGCATGGCGCGAACAACCGCCGCCTCACGCCCCAGATGGCCCTCGAAATAGGCGATGGTGCGGCCTGCTGCAATCGACAGGAAAACCGTGTCGGGGCCGGCAAAGCGGGCATAGGCCGGCACCACATCGTCCATGATCTGTGGTTTAACGGCAAACACCACCACGTCGGGAACAAGGCTTTTGGCCAAGTCGTCCGGCGTCGATACGGCGACAATGCCTCGATCGCTTAAATTTTTGGCAAGTTCCGGGTTGGGCTCAACCACGATGATGTCGCCGCCGGGGTGGCCGCACTCCAGCAAACCGGCGACCATGGCGCCGCCCATTTTACCGCAACCGGCGAACAGCAGCTTGATGGCCATTTCAGTGCTCTCAGGCTTCGCCGACCGTATCGATCATGGCGGCGGCGACGGCTTCGGCAGCGGTCTTGCCGCCCCAGATTGCATACTGAAAGGCCGGGTAAAAACGTTCGCATTCTACGATGGCAGTTTCGACAAGGTCTTCCATCTGCGCCAGGCTTGGCCCCGATGATCCGCGCAACGGCAGGGCGTGGCGGAACATGGGCAGCCCCTCTTCATCCCATAGCCCGAAATGACCGAGCCACATCTTTTCGTTGATTAGGGCCAGCAGGCCATAAATCAGGGTGCGTCGTTCCTCTGGTACCCGCATGTCGAAGGCGCAGGTGAAATGAATGGCCCCCGCGTCGTCGTTCCAGGCGAAAAACAAGCTGTAGTCGCACCAGCGTCCGGGCACCTGGACCGCCATTTCCTGGTCATTGCGGCGATCGGAAATCCAGTCGTTGTCGCTGACAAGCCGTTCGATGACATCCAGGGGATGCTGTTTAGTGGAATTTCTGGCTAGGCTGAGGGCGGTCATGAGCGAATCTCCTCATGCTTGATGGGCTGGCATGATGCCAAATGTATGGTTTAGAAGCAAAAAACCGCAATATCTAGCCCATGGGGCAACATGTTGTAGAATTTCCCACCCAAACCACTAGGTGTAGCCTAGCCAATAGGAGGAGGTCGGCGCAACACCGGAGTTGCCCGGCCCCATCATTAATCTGTGGATAAGGTGTAATGCCTTGAAATGAAACGGATTACCGTACTACTCAACGGCCTTGGTTTTCTTTTTCGTCGATGCCTTGGCGGCGGACTGGCCCTGTTTGGTCACTTTGAGTCCGAGATGCGCTTCCAGTTCGCTGAGGCGGGCCTGCAATTTTTCCTGTTCAGCCCGGGCCTTGGTGGCGACCGCCTTGATGGCGTCGAACTCGTCACGGCTGACCATATTGGCATCGCTGAGCAGGCGTTGCAGTTGCTGACGCACCATGGTTTCGGCCTCGGCCTTCAACCCGACAATGCCGGACGCGGCCCCGTTGGCCACCTTGGCCAGATCGTCGAGAAGGCGGTTAGATGTCTGCATGGCCTGAACTCCTGCTTGAACAATATATAAAGCGCGGTAACCAGCAATGATTATGCGCCGCCCGCTGGCAACTCGCAACCTGCCCGCTTGTAAGGGTCGGGTGGCGGCTTTATAAACGAGCCTCCTTGGAATAATGACACAGGTTTACTGACCATGTATGTGGTAACCGGCGGGGCTGGCTTTATCGGCTCCAACATCGTGGCGGCGCTTGAAGAAAGCGGCACCGGACAAATAGCCGTCTGCGACCATCTCAATGGTGAGGGTGGCGACGAGGACAAATGGCGCAACCTGGCGAAGCGTGAACTGGCCACCATAATCGCCCCGGACGAGCTGCTGGATTTTCTGGGCGACAATCAGGCCGGCATCAAGGCGGTTATCCATATGGGCGCCATTTCGTCGACCACGGAAACCGACGTCGACAAGATATTCACCAACAATTTCAGATTATCCATGGACCTGTGGCACTGGTGTACCGAATACAAGGTGCCCTACATCTACGCATCATCTGCGGCGACCTATGGCGACGGCAGTCAGGGCTTTTCAGATGATGCCTCGCCGGAGGCTCTGTCAAAGCTCAGGCCGCTTAATCCCTATGGTTGGTCCAAGCATCTTTTTGATCGCCGGGTCGTGCGCATGATCAAAAACGGCGATCCTTCACCGCCGCAATGGGCAGGATTGAAATTCTTTAACGTGTTCGGTCCCAATGAATACCACAAGGGCGATATGCAAAGCGTTGCCTCGAAAGTATTTCGAGACGCCAGCGCCGGCAAGCAGGCGACCTTGTTCAAGTCCCATCACCCGGATTTTGAGGACGGCGGTCAGTCGCGGGATTTCGTCTGGGTTGGTGATTGCGTCAATATCGTCATGTGGCTGCTCGAAACCCCGGGCGTCAGTGGCCTATTCAACTGCGGCAGCGCCCGGGCGCGCTCGTTCCTTGATCTGGTCACCGCCGTTTACCGGGCCATGGGCAAAGAGCCGGACATAAATTTTGTGCCGACACCGATCGAGATCCGCGATAAATACCAGTACTTCACCGAGGCTGCCATGGGCAGCCTGCTGGCCGCCGGCTACGACCGGCCGATGACAACGCTGGAAAACGGTGTCACATCTTATGTGCGCGATTTCCTTGCGACCAATGACCGCTATCGCTGAAAGAAGTAATAATGAGCTTACTCGCCTTGCCGTTCCCCAATATTGACCCGGTCATCTTCGAGATCGGGCCGCTTGCGATCCGCTGGTATTCGCTTGCCTATATCGCCGGGCTGATGCTCGGTTGGCGCTATATGCTGCATCAGTCGGAGAAACCGCCGCAGGCGGCGACCCGCGAGGATGTCGATGATTTTCTTGTTTGGGCAACCTTGGGTGTGGTCCTCGGCGGTCGCCTCGGTTATGTGATTTTTTATAATTTCAGTTTCTATCTGCAAAATCCGTTGGCCGCCTTGCAGGTATGGCAGGGCGGCATGTCGTTTCACGGCGGCGTCCTTGGTGTTGTCGCCGCCGGCTGGTTGTTCGTACGCAAACGATCCATCCCGGCCCTTCGCTTCGCCGACATGATCGCCGGGGCGGCCCCCATAGGCCTGTTTTTCGGACGTATCGCCAACTTCATCAACGGTGAATTGTTCGGGCGCGTTTCGGATGTGCCATGGGCCATGGTTTTTCCCCGCGGCGGGCTGTCGCCCCGTCATCCGAGCCAGCTATACGAAGCGGCGCTCGAGGGAGCGTTGCTGTTCGTGGTGTTGTGGGCGCTGTCGAGGAATGAAACCGTCCGTAACCGTCCCGGTATTATCACCGGGGTTTTCCTGGCCGGTTACGCGCTGGCCCGTGCCAGCATCGAGATGTTCCGCCAACCGGATGCGCACTTGGGTTTTCTTGCCGCCGGCCTGACCATGGGCCAGTGGTTGTCGCTACCGATGCTGCTGGGCGGCGTTTACCTGATTATCCGCGCCCGCCGACCTGCCAAAGGATGAGGGGATGAATTCGCTTGAGAAAATTCTGATTGACCAGATTGGCGATAACGGCCCCTTAAGCATTGCCGAATACATGGGGCTGGCCCTTGGCCATCCCGAATACGGTTATTACCGACGCGGCGACCCGTTCGGCGTTGACGGTGATTTCATCACGGCCCCTGAAATAAGTCAGATGTTCGGCGAAATCATCGGCCTGTGGGCGGCTGTCATGTGGCAGGTGGCGGGATCGCCCAAGTCCTTCAACTTGGTAGAACTGGGTCCGGGCCGCGGCACACTGATGGCCGACATGCTGCGCGCCAGCGCCATGATGGAAGGTTTCGGCGATGCGGTTTCGGTGCATATGGTTGAAACCAGCCCGGCCATGCGCACCCTTCAGGAACAATCCCTGAAAGATAGCCCCCTGACCCGTGCCGCCCAATGGCACGATTCCCTGGACAGTGTTCCCGATGGGCCGCTGATTGTTATCGGTAACGAGTTCCTCGACGCCCTGCCCATCGAGCAGTATTTCCGTGCCGGTGATTACTGGTGCCCCCGGGTTGTGGATGTCAAACCGGATGGAGACGGCTTGTGCTTCGTGCTGCTGCCACCTTTCGATCAGGTCGACCTGCCGCCGGGCCTTGCCGATGCCAAGCCCGATTCCATGATTGAATTCTGCCCGGCCGGGCTTGATCTTGCCACCGACATTTCCCGGCGAATTGCGGGCCATGGCGGCGCCGCGCTGTTCATCGATTACGGTCACAGCAAAAGTGGCTCTTCCGAGACGTTGCAGGCGGTCAAGGCGCATGAGTTTCATGATCCGCTGACCGATCCCGGCGAGGCCGATCTGACCGCCCATGTGGATTTTGGCGCCTTGGCGCAGCGGGTCTTCGCTTCCGGCGCCCGCGCCCACGGTCCCGTCACGCAAGGCAAGTTTCTGGAAGATCTGGGTATCTTCGAGCGGGCGGACATGCTGCTCGAGTCGGCCACCGAAGAACAGGCGGAAGATATCAAAGGGGCGCTGAAAAGGCTGACCGGTGGCCACGAAATGGGCGCCCTGTTCAAGGTTCTGGCGATTACGTCCCTGGAATCAGTCGTCCCGCCGGGCTTCGAATAGACCCTTCCCCAAGGCGCGCCGGAACCCCCATAATGGCGACCATGTTGAAGGCAGAAAATCTTGAAAATAGGGGTGCCGTCGGCCATGGCTTCTTCACCCGCGAGGGCGGGGCGAGCCTGGCCCCATACCGGGGCCTCAACTGCGGTTACGGTTCCGGCGATGATCCCGAGGCGGTGTCAGAGAACCGCCGCCGGGCCCTTCATATGCTGGGGTTGGGCGGGACGGCGCTGGTCACTGCCTATCAGGTCCATTCCGCCGACGCGGTGGTCGTCACCGAACCGTGGACACCGGACGCCGCGCCGAAAGCCGACGCCATGGTCACCGACCGCCCCGGTATCGCCCTCGGTATCCTGACCGCCGATTGCGCGCCGGTCCTGTTCGCCGATGCGGGTGCCGGCGTCGTCGGTGCCGCCCATGCGGGCTGGCGCGGGGCGCAGGCGGGCGTGCTCGAGGCGTGCGTCGCCGCGATGCAGGATATGGGGGCAACACTGGGCGCTATCTCCGCCGCCGTCGGCCCCTGCATTGGTCAGGCGTCTTACGAGGTAGGGCCCGAATTCCATGGCGAATTTTTGAGTGACGATTCCGGCAATGAAACTTTTTTTGTGCCATCCGTGCGCGATGACCATTATCTTTTCGACCTGCCGGGCTATGTCCAGTCGCGGTTGGCGGGATTGGGGCTGGCCTCGGTCGAGGGGCTTGATGCCGACACCCTTGCCGACGAAGGACGATTTTTCAGCTACCGCCGCGCCACCCTGGCCGGGAAAACAGAATACGGCCGTTTGCTGTCGGCGATCACCATTAAGGAATAGCTATGGCGTTGCACTTTACCGAAGATGAACTGTCCGGGCGCCGTAAGCGTGCCTGTGATGACATGGCGGCGCGCGGCCTCGATGGGCTGCTGATGTTCCGTCAGGAAAGCATGTATTACCTGACTGGCTACGACACCTTCGGCTACGTCTATTTCCAGTGCCTTTACCTGGGAGCCGACGGCGATATGACTCTGCTGACCCGGGCCCCGGATCTGCGTCAGGCTCGCCATACGTCGGTCATTCAGGATATCCGCATCTGGGTCGATGGTCCGGACGCCGAACCGGCGGTTGAGCTTGCCGACCTTCTTGACGGGCACGGCATGACGGGCAAAAAACTTGGCGTCGAGTGGGAGGCTTATGGCCTGACGGCATGGAACGGGCAGCGGCTGACGGCGGCTTTGGACGGCAAATATGAAACCGAGAATGCTTCCGATCTGGTCAGCCGCCTGCGTCTGATCAAAAGCCCGGCCGAGATGGACTATGTGCGCCGGGCCGCCGGGTTGGCCGACGACGCCCTAGACGAAGCGGTGCGGCTGGCCGGCCCCGGAGCCTTCGAAGGCGACATCCTGGCTGCCATGCAAAGTGCCGTGTTCCGGGGCGGTGGCGACGATCCGGCCAATGAAACCATTATTGGTTCGGGCAGCGATGCGCTGCTCTGCCGTTATTTTACCGGCCGCAAGCACCTTCAGGATACGGACCAGCTGACCCTGGAATGGGCCGGGGTCTATCGCCATTATCATGCCTGCATGATGCGGACTATCTGTGTCGGCCCGGTGCCCGACCGCCAGCTGATGCTTTATGACGCCGCCCTAGAAGCCCTGCATGCCGTGCGCGAAGCATTAACGCCGGGCACCCCCATCGGCGAGGCCTTCGATGCCCATGCCCGCGTCCTCGACGCCCATGGCCTGGCCGAACATCGCCTCAACGCCTGTGGCTACAGTATGGGCACCACCTTCGCTCCCAACTGGATGGACTGGCCCATGCTCTATCACGGCAACCCGCACGCCGCCGAGCCGGACATGGTGTTCTTCCTGCACATGATCATCGCCGACAGTGAAAGCGGTCTGGCCATGACTCTGGGCGAAACCGTGCGGGTCACGGATACGACGCCGGAACGCCTGTCCCGTTCATCCCTGGACCTGATCCGGAAATAAACCAATGCCTTACGTTTTTTTCATGATGCTTTTTGGTTTTCTGTTCCTTGTCGCGACCTGCGTGATGGGCTAGGGCGATGAGGTGGATAAAAACCCTGTCCACCCTTGTCGCGGTGGTGTTGATGGTTTCCTGCGGGAGCGGCTCGGACAAGGTGGTGATTCCGCCGCTGGCGCCGATCATCAAGGTCGCCGAACTCACCCAGGTCCGCGTCGACCTGGTCGAAGGACCGGCCCTGCCCATGGCGCAGCTTTTGTCTTTGTCGGTCGTCGATGGCCTGAACGAGCATGAAATCAAGTCGACCACGGCACAGGACACAATCACCCGTTACATTCTCAAAGGCCGGGTCGAAGCAAACTGGAGTGACCGCCGCGTTCCTTTCGTTATGTTGATCTACTGGACCCTGTCGGACACTGCGGGCAATGAGATCGGAACCTATACGCAAGGCGTGCGCGGGGCGCGCTGGAAATGGGAATATGGCGATCCGCGCATCATCCGCGCCGTCGGTAGCGGGGCGGCCAAGCCGATCTCGGCGATGATCACCGAAGATGACGAGACGCCCTTGCCATTCCTGCTGATGGGGTCGGGAATCCTGGTCAAGCCCGTCGAGGGCGCGCCCGGTGACGGCAACAGGGCGCTGACCGAAGCCCTGAAAAGCGCACTCATCGATGCCGACGTATCAATCACCGAAGACAGCCGCCAGGCCAGCGTTATCGTTGCCGGAAAGGTTGCCGTGCAACCTGAGGCAAACGGTCGTGACCGGGTCATCATTGTCTGGCGGGTGACCACGCTGAACGGCTTCGAGGTCGGCCAGGCGACCCAGGAAAATACCGTTCCTGCTGGCCGTCTGGGCGGGGCGTGGGGGAAAGAAGCAAGATTGGTGGCCGAATCAGCCGTTGCCGGGCTGGACCGGATTCTCGGCTCCGGGGGCCGAACCAGCCGCAAGTCCCCGGCGATGGGCCTCGGGCTGCCGCCGCTGCTGCCGAAACTGGACCAGATTCCGGGTCGCGCACCGCCACCGCCGGGTTAATCGGGGAAATGATTCAGGTTAGCCGTTTACAGGTGCCGGGGACGCTGATAAATTCCGCCCTGTCCCGCGCGGATAATCTGATTCTTGGCCGGTGTCATTGGTTTTGGCGCCAGGATCGGTGCGACGCAAGGGGGGACCGAAAATATGAAAATAGTTGCCTGCAACAGCAACAGACCCCTTGCAGAAGCCATCTCGGCATATTTGAATCTGCCACTCACCAAAGCCAGTGTCCGCCGCTTTTCGGATATGGAAATTTTCGTGGAAATCCAGGAAAACGTGCGCGGTGAGGATGTTTTCGTCATCCAGTCGACCTCGTTTCCGGCCAACGATAACCTGATGGAACTGCTGGTCGCCATCGATGCGCTCAGGCGCGGCTCGTCAAGCCGCATCACCGCCGTCATCCCCTATTTCGGATATGCCCGGCAGGACCGTAAATCGGGCCCACGGACGCCGATTTCGGCGAAACTGGTGGCCAACATGATCACCACGGCGGGTGCCGACAGGGTCCTGACCATGGATCTGCATGCCGGCCAAATTCAGGGGTTTTTCGACATCCCCGTGGATAACCTGTATGCCGCCCCGGTGCTGACCAAGGATATAGAGGACTCCCTGAACGGCGACGATCTGGTCATCGTCTCGCCGGATGTGGGCGGCGTTATCCGGGCCCGCGCCATCGCCAAAAGGCTCAACGCCGATCTGGCGATCATCGACAAACGGCGCGAAAAGGCGGGTGTGTCCGAGGTCATGAACATCATCGGCGAGGTCGATGGACGGCGCTGTGTGCTGGTCGATGATATCGTCGATTCGGCAGGAACGCTGTGTAATGCGGCGGTGGCCCTTAAAGGGGCAGGTGCGGCATCGGTGGCGGCTTATGTCACCCATGGGGTGCTGTCGGGTGGGGCGGTCGCCAGGGTGACCTCGTCGCCCATGGACAATATGGTCATCACCGATTCAATCCAGGCCACCGAGGCCCTCCGGGTTTCCCATAATATCAAGCAGTTAACCATCGCTCCCCTCATTGGCGAGGCGATGCGACGGATCAGCGACGAAAGCTCGGTTTCCAGCCTGTTCGACTAGATCGGATCAGGGTTTGACTGTTTCCGCCTAACCCATTAAAACCACGCCACTCCTTGAAACATTGTTTTTTAAGCCGTGTTTCAAAACCGCCGGCACCCCTGGAGGCTGGCACGTATTAATATGAGATTTTAGGAGAAAACAAATGGCTCAAGCATCAACGATGGCTGTCGAGCTGCGCGACCGGGCAGGTAAGGGGGCAGCCCGGCTAACACGCAGGAACGGCCGCGTGCCCGCCGTCATCTACGGCAACAAGCAAGACCCTGTCATGATATCCCTCGATCCCGTGGAGCTTATGCTTCAATTGAAGGGCGGGGGCTTCTTTTCCCGCGTCTTCGAATTCGACATTAACGGCGAAAAGCAGCGCGTCCTGCCCCGCGACTTGCAGCAGCACCCGGTCAGCGACCGGCCCATACACGTGGATTTCATGCGCTTCAGCGCCAAGACGCGCCTCAACATCGAAGTCAATGTGATCTTCGAGAACGAAGAGGAGTGCCCGGGCCTCAAGGGTGGCGGCGTGCTCAACATCGTTCGCCACACGGTCGAACTGCGCTGTTCGCCGGATCATGTTCCGGAAAGCCTGAACGTTGATTTGACCGGCCTTGAAGTCGGCGACAGCGTCCACATCAGCTCCATCAAGTTGCCGGGTGACGTCGAGTTGACGATCACCGATCGTGACTTCACTATCGCCACCATCGCCGCCCCGACGGTTAACGTCGAGGTCGAAGAAGTTGAAGTTGAAGAAGGCGAAGAGGGAGCCGAAGGCGAGGCCACAGAAGGCGACGCCAAGGAAGGCGACGCCAAGGACGACGCCTCGAAAGATTAGTTCCGGCTGCGAAAGGCGGGCGTTATGCTGCTACTCGTTGGACTGGGCAACCCCGGTGTCGATTACGCCGCGAACAGGCACAACATCGGATTTATGGCGGTGGACGAAATTGTCCGCCGCCATTCCTTTCAACCGTTCCGTTCCAAGTTTTCCGGTGACATCGCCGAGGGGCGCATCGGCAATACCAAGGTGCTGGCCCTGAAACCCATGACCTATATGAACGATTCGGGGCAGGCGGTGGGCTTGTCTGCCGGATTTTTCAAGATAGCGCCCGAAAACATCCTGGTTATTCATGACGAAATCGATCTGGAAGCCGGAAAAATCCGCACCAAGTCAGGCGGCGGCCATGCCGGTCATAATGGGTTGCGCTCTATCCACGCCCATATCGGAGATGGCTACCGGCGTCTGCGCATTGGCGTCGGCCATCCCGGCGACAAGGACATGGTCGCCGACCACGTGCTGAAGAACTTCGCCAAATCTGATCGCCTGTGGCTGGAGCCGCTGCTGACGGGCATCGCCGATCACATCGGCCTGCTGATCGACGGCGACGACGCCGGTTTCACCAATAACGTGGCACGCGACATGCCAAAACCGGAGGCTTCGACTTAAGTGGGTTTTAATTGTGGAATTGTCGGATTGCCCAACGTTGGTAAATCGACCCTGTTCAATGCGCTGACGGCGACGGCGGCGGCCGAGGCCGCCAATTTTCCGTTCTGCACGATAGAGCCCAACACCGGCCGGGTCTCGGTGCCCGACCCACGGCTCGACATCATCGCCGAAATTGGCAAATCGGCCAAGGTGGTGCCGACCCAGCTTGAATTCGTCGATATCGCTGGCCTGGTGCGGGGCGCGTCGAAGGGCGAGGGCCTTGGCAACCAGTTTTTGGCCAATATCCGCGAGGTCGACGCCATCATCCATGTGTTGCGCTGCTTCGAGGACGAAAACGTCACCCATGTGGAGGGTGGCATCGAGCCGGTGCGCGACGCCGAAACGGTGGAGACGGAACTGATGCTGGCCGATCTGGAAAGCCTTGAAAAGCGGGTTACGCCGCTAACCAAAAAGGCCCGCGGCAACGACAAGGAAGCCGCCATCCAGTTGGCCATTGTCGAGCGCGCCCTGATCGAGCTGGGCGAAGGCCGGCCAGCGCGCAATATGGACATTTCCGAAGACGATAAAAAGGCCTTCGACATGCTGCAACTGCTGAGCGCCAAGCCGGTGCTGTATGTCTGCAATGTTGAAGAAGACGCCGCCGCCACTGGCAATGGGTTATCTGAACGAGTCGCCGTCATGGCCGCTGAACAAGGCGCCGGGTCGGTGGTGATCTCGGCCAAGATAGAAGAAGAGGTCTCAGGCCTGGATGATGAAGCTGAAAAAGCGGAATACCTGGAAACCCTGGGCCTGAAGGAAACCGGCCTGACCCGCGTTATTCGCGCCGGCTATGAGCTGCTGCATCTGATCACGTTCTTCACCGTCGGCCCGAAAGAAGCCCGCGCCTGGACCGTCAGTAAAGGGGCGAAGGCGCCCCAGGCCGCCGGCGTCATCCACAGCGATTTCGAGAAAGGCTTCATCCGCGCCGAGACCACCGCCTATGACGATTTTGTAGGCTTAGGCGGCGAGCAGGCAGCCAAGGAAGCCGGCAAGGTGCGCCAGGAAGGCAAGGTCTATACCGTTCAGGACGGCGATATCCTGCTGTTCAAGTTTAACGTCTGATTCTTATTCTGCGGCGGCGAGGGGTCCGGCTTTTCGTGCCCCTTCGATGCCGTGAAAAAATCCATTGGAAAACGCCATCCCGCCGACCAACCCGGAAAGCCGGCACTCTGCCGTCACCAGGTCCAGGTTGCCGTCCAGCACATCCCGAAAAATGCTGGCGACGGCGACCATGTCCGCATCCTGAGGCGACAGGCGCAGGCGTCGGATTCCTGCGCCGGCAAGCGTCGCCAGATCACCGATCAGATTACAACAGCTATGGGAAAGGGTCTGGGTCCCGTTGACGGTCAGGAAAGGCGCCCCGTCCAGGGTCTCCAGTTCCATGCCGTCCGGGTCCTGGTCACAGACATAGGCGCAATTATCCTTGTGCAGGCCATTGGCGCGGGCATGGTAGCACCGCGCCGAGACCGCCAACGGCAACCGTCCGAACGCGATTACTTCCAATTCCGGTTTTGCACCTTCGCTGGCGGCAATCAATTTTGAGATGGCAATTCCCGACAATTCCACGGGCAGGCAGACCCTGACGGCGCCGTTGCCCACGAACCAGGCCAGGGTGCCTTCGTTATAGATGTTGACGAAGGGGCCGATCACATGGGGCCGCCCGGCCAGCAGGGCGGCGGTCGAAACGTCGTTGGCCTCGGTCATAATGTCGCCGCTAGCCGCGAGTTCGCGGACGATGTTCATTTCGCGTTTACTCATGATCAAGGCCAGGGTTGAAACAACCACTTCCTTGCCCGCCGCTTCAAGACGCTCTACCACTTCGGGGATAACCGCCTCAATAAGGGGAAGCCGCTTGGAGCACACCACCTCGCCAAGGTGAACCGTATCAAGAGGTGCTTCATCGGCTATGCGAAAATAAAAGTCTCGCCACTTCTCCGGCGGCCAGTTGAAGAATGTCGGCCCTAGGCTAAGTTTTACTTTACGCATCATTTGTTATCGCCAAGTTTTTTCATAAACGCCGGTGGTCTGACGCTGGCCTTCGGTCAGCGCTGACATATCCAGGGGCGGGGGTGGCTGGCCTGCGGCAATGGCATCAAGGGCCTTGCGGAACGCCGTGACGACCTGGCTGATATAGGCCCGGCCCCTTTGCCGGCCCTCAATTTTCAGGGCCGTGACACCGGCCGCTTGCAATTCGGGCAACAACATAGCGGCGCTGAGGCTGGTCGGTTCCTCGAACAGGTAAGAAGCCTTGCCGTTGGTAACGAAGCGCCCCTTGCACAGGGTCGGATATCCGGCTGGTTCGTCGGCATGGAATTGGTTAATGGTGAATGCGCCCAGTTTTGACACCATCTTGCCTCGCTGGTTCTCGTAATGGACGTGGCTGGCCGGCGAGCAGGCGCCATTCTTGTTGGGGGAAATACCGGTCGCATAGGACGACAGGGCGCATCGCCCCTCGGCCATGACACACAGGCCACCGAACACGAAAACCTCGGTTTCCACATCGATTCCCGCGATTTCCCGGTTCAGGGCGGCGATCTCGGGCACCGTCAGGACTCGTGGCAAGACGACGCGCCGGACACCGAAGGCATTACAGTAAAAACGGATGGCCTCAGGGTTTGACGCCGAAGCCTGAACCGACAGATGGCGTCGCAGGCTGGGATGATGGCTTGCGGTATAATCAAGCAGGCCGATATCGGCCAGGATAACCGCATCGGCACCAAGGTCGGCAGCACAGTCAACGGCCCGGTGCCAGGGGGCGGGGTTGCCGGCTTCCGGGAAGGTATTGATGGCGACGAGAATTCGAGTCCCGTTATCATGGGCATATTTGAGACCCTCGGCCAGTTCCTTGTGATTGAAGTTAAGGCCGGGAAAATTGCGGGCATTTGTTTCGTCACGGAAACCCAGATAGACGCTATCGGCTCCGGCCTCAACTGCGGCCCTGAGCGCCGCCGGTGTTCCGGCCGGACAAACCAGTTCAAGCGGCCGGTTCATGTGGCTGATTTCCGATCGATGGCATCAATTTTTTCCGTCAACTTGTGCAACTGGGATTCAATCGCCGCGTGGCGGTGCATGGACGGCGCGATTACCGCATCGCGAAGGAATGCAAGGTCCTGGGTGGCCCGGGAAAAGATCACATCGCCAGCCTTCTTGGCGATGCGCAACGGCCCGGCCAAGGGACCAAACAGGGCCAGGATGTCTTCCGTCACATTGATTTCCGCCCCGTCAACGGCATTACGGAGGGCGACCACACACTCGGTATTACCCTCGATCATGAGGTCTCGAGAAAAGAACAGGGAGTCGCCGTCGATTCGTCCCTCGAGCAGATCCATGAGCGACATCAGCGGCCCGCGAATAACGGCGTCAGCGGTTTCCAGAATGGTTTTCGGATCGTATTCGGCGACGGCGACGACACGGGGGTTTCGGGTTTCGGGGGTAAGAATAAACGCGCACGGAAGGTCGATGGGGTCGATCAAAAAAACTGGGTTTTGGAATCCGGACAGTCGATCAAACACATCCGGGTGGCGTCGATGGATAATCAGCATGACGGCATCAAGAACCGGCTGCAACATCACCACAGGAAATGGCCTGAGGGCAAGCCCAGCCAACAACACGGGCGACAGCGGCGGCACATCTGGTGAGCGCTGCACGAAACTCCTCCATGATCCATGGACCGACAAGGCCCTAAACAGCCGTTACTCTAGAATCATCGGGCAGGAGCGAGGTTGATCGGGGTCAAGAATGGACCAGATTAGAAAGGTTTCAACACAGGGCGGCTTATGGTTTGACCACCGGGTTGCCATCGGCCAGCCACTTCACCATGCCGTCCTGCACATTGTAGATTTTGCTATAGCCGAAATTCCTGGACAGCATGCTTGACAGATACCCGGTGCGGTTGCCGGTGCGGCAGATCAAAATTACCGGCTCGTCCTGGCCCACGTATTGCTTGAGCCCTTCCATGAAGCCAGCCGTCAATCGGCCTTTGTCGTCGAACGACATGATCAGCTTGCTGCCTTCGACGACGCCGGTTTCTTTCCATTCCTCTGGCCTGCGTACGTCGATGATCTTGGTGCCCTTGGCCAGCAGGTCTTTCAACTGTGCGTTAGAGATGCTGTCGAATTTTGGCGGTTCGACGGCGAGCAAGGAAACTTCGAACTTAAGGGTCGAATCCGGTGGGATCAGGTTGCCGGCACCCTGCTTGCCATAGGCCAGATCGGGCGGAATAATCAGCTCGCGCTTGCCGCCGATGCGCATGCCCTGAACGCCCAGTTCCCAGCCCTGAATCACTTGTCCGGCGCCGAGCATAAAGGCGAACGGATCGCCACGGTCGAGGCTGGAATCAAATTTTGTGCCGTTCATCAGCCATCCGGTGTAATGAACCTTGACCGCCGAATAGGGGACCGCCTCGGCGCCATCGCCGATGGTGATTTCGGTGATTTTCGGCATCACATGGCCGGCCCATGCCGGGGTCGTGGCAATGCCAAAGAAAAAGACGATAAAGGCGACAAATATATTTTTCATGGCTGTGTATTTAGAATTTTTGCCGCCCGGACGCCATTAAAATCGACATTTGCGCCGAATATTGACGGCTTTTGACCTTTCCCTTGAAGGCGGCGGCTGAACCTGAAAAAATGCCGCAACACCGCAATCAAGGTGGTGAACGAATAGATCGTCCAGGGAGAATTTCATGTCGGAAGCGGGAACCCCATGCGTCATCGGTGTCATTGGCGGTAGCGGTGTCTACGAAATAGACGGGCTGGAAAACACCCGTTGGGAAAAGGTCGCCTCTCCTTTTGGCGAGCCATCCGATGAGCTTTTATTCGGGACTCTGGATGGCCAGTCCATGGTTTTCCTGCCGCGCCACGGCCGGGGCCACCGGATTCCGCCCAGCGAGCTTAACTTCCGCGCCAACATTGATGCCCTCAAGCGTTCCGGGGTCACCGAAATTATTTCGGTCAGTGCCTGCGGTTCGTTGAAGGCGGAGCTGCCGCCCGGCCATTTCGTGATTGCCGATCAGTTCATCGACCGCACCTTTGCCCGCGCCAAAAGCTTTTTCGGGACCGGACTGGTGGCCCATGTGGGCCTCGGCCATCCGGTATGCGGGCGCCTCGGGGATGCGCTTGAAGAATCGATCAAGGAACTGGGTATCCCCTACCAGCGCGGCGGTACGTACCTGGCCATGGAAGGACCGCAATTTTCAACCTTGGCGGAATCCGAACTATACCGAAGCTGGGGGTGCGACGTCATCGGCATGACCAACATGCCGGAGGCCAAATTGGCCCGCGAAGCCGAGATGTGTTACGCCACCGTCGCCATGGTCACGGATTTTGACTGCTGGCACCCGGACCACGATCACGTTTCCGTCGATGCCATCATCAAGGTGCTGTTTGACAACGCCGACAAGGGCCGGGCGTTGGTCAAAAATGTTGCGCCAAGGCTCAGCCGGCGTCAGGAAAGCTGTTCCGACGGCTGCCATACGGCCCTGGAAATGGCGATCATTACGGCTCCCGACGCCCGCGACCCGGCCATGGTCAAAAAGCTCGACGCCGTCGCCGGCCGCGTGTTGGGCGCATGATTCGCCCGGCAAATCCCGAAGACGCGGTGACACTGAAGCATATCGCGGAGGCGGCGTACGGTGGTTATACCTCCCACATTGGCCGGGAACCGGCACCCATGGTGGCTGACTTCGATGCCCATGTAGCGCGCGACGAGGCTTTGATTATTGAAAACGGAAGCGGGGCGCAGGGATTCATTGTCCAGTTCCCAAAGGATGATGGCTGGTTCGTCGAGAACGTCGCCATAGACCCGGCACACCAAGGCCAGGGATTGGGAAAGGCGCTCATGTCCTTTGCTGAAGCCGAGGCCCGAGCAAGGGGATTGAAACGGGTGTTCTTATATACAAACGTGAAAATGACAGAGAATCTGTTATTTTACGCCCGGTTAGGTTATGCGGAAACGCACCGCGTCACCGAGGACGGCTTCCAGCGCGTCTACATGGAAAAGAGGCTGAAATAATGATCGTCAACGGCAAACCGACCCGTACCATCTGGCTCGGCGATGACGGCTACACGGTCGAGATCATCGACCAGACCCGGCTGCCCCATGAATTCATCGTCGTCCGTATGGAGACCCTGGATGATGCGGCCCGTGCTATCTCCCATATGCTGGTCCGCGGCGCGCCGCTGATCGGCGCCACGGCGGCCTACGGCATGGCCCTGGCCATGGGCCAGGACGCCAGCGATGAGGGATTGGAAAATGCCTACAAGGTGCTTTACGCAACCCGGCCGACGGCGGTCAACCTGCGCTGGGCCCTGGATGACCTGAAGGCCCTGTTGGCACCCCTGTCGGCAGACGCACGGCAAGCGGCTGCCTACGCCCGGGCCGCCGATATCGCCGACGAAGACGTAGAAATGTGCTCGTCTTTGGGCGAACACGGGGCCGCCATCATCCGTGATATCTGGGAAAACAAGGGCAAGCCTGACCGCATCAACGTGCTCACCCATTGCAACGCCGGCTGGCTTGCCACCGTCGATTGGGGAACGGCGCTGGCACCCGTTTACAAGGCCCATGACGCCGGTATTCCGGTCCATGTCTGGGTCGACGAGACACGGCCCCGCAATCAGGGCGCATCGTTGACGTGCTGGGAACTGGGCCAGCACGGCGTCCCGCACACGCTGATCGTCGATAATGTGGGCGGCCATTTGATGCAGCATGGGCAAGTGGACCTTTGCATTACCGGCACCGACCGCACCACGGCGGCCGGTGACGTTTGCAACAAGATCGGCACCTATCTGAAGGCGCTGGCGGCGATGGACAATGGGGTGCCGTTTTACGTCGGTCTGCCGGGCCCGACCATCGACTGGACGATCACCGACGGCGTCCGCGATGTGCCGATCGAAGAACGCGATCCGGGCGAAGTCACCCGCCTGACCGGGTTGACCGACGACGGTAAGATAGAAACCATAACCATCACGCCGGCGGGTAGCCCGGCCGCCAATTATGCCTTTGATGTCACGCCGGCACGGCTGGTGACCGGGTTGATTACCGAGCGCGGCGTCGCCACCGCCTCTATCGAGGGCCTCAAGGCCCTATATCCGGAACGGGTGGGCTAGATTCCATGTCAGACGATTATTCTGAAAAACGCCAGCACCAACGCCACCCCCTGAAGACGGAAGTGCGGGTTGAAATCAACGGCGAGACTATTATTGGTGAAAGCCAGGACATTTCCATGGGCGGCATTTCGATCAATGCCGGAGTCGATTTTGAAAACGATGCCTTCGTACAAATGCATGTGGAAGCCATCGGCGAGATGACCGGCCACGTGGTGCGCAAATTCGACGAAGGCTTCGCCGTCGAATTTGAAGAGAACGAAGAAGAAAAAATGCGATTGGAAGAAAGCTTGCGGACGATGTTCAATCCGGATCAGAAGCAAGGTGATACCCTTGCCGAAGATGCCGAAACACTGAACGAGAAAGCCAGACTGGAAGCCGAGTTGAGTTCCATGTTCGGCAGCGACGATACTGAGGATAAAAAATGAAAAATAATTGGTCGGACGGTGATGCCCGGAGCTTTGTTTCGCGTTATGGCCGCCTGGGGATCAACCGGGATCTGGCGCTCAGGGTCTATACCTCGCGCCTGCTTGGGCTTCAGCCCAGACTGGTGTTGCACGGTGGCGGCAACACCTCGGTCAAGACAACCATGACGGATGTGCTTGGGCAGAAGACCGACGTGCTGTGTGTCAAGGGCAGCGGCTGGGATATGGGCGACATCGAACCGCAAGGCCTGCCCGCCGTTCGGCTTGACAACCTGCGCAAGATGATCGCCCTCGATGAGCTGTCCGACGAGGACATGGTCAACGCCCAACGCGCCAATCTTCTTGATAGCACCTCGCCCAATCCATCGGTGGAAACCCTGTTGCACGCTTTCCTGCCGCACAAATTCATCGATCACACCCATTCCAACGCCGTTCTTGCCGTCACCGACCAGCCGGGCGGCGATGATCTTTGCCGTAAAGTGTTCGGCAAATCCATGGGTTATGTGCCTTACATCATGCCCGGCTTCGCACTGGCCAAAAAAGCCTATCAGGTCTTTATGAAAGACCCGGACGTGGAGGGATTGATCCTGTTCAAGCACGGAATTTTCACCTTCGGCGGCACGGCCAAGGAAGCTTATTCGCGGATGATAGGGCAAGTCTCGCTGGCCGAGCGTCAGTTGAAGAAGGGCCGCAAGCGGGTGTTTGTGCCGGTAAAACTACCGGGCAAGGTGGCGCCGGTGGCGCAAGTGGCGCCGATTCTGCGCGGCCTGGTCGCCGAAAATTTGGGCGATGGGGCGCACCGAAGGATGATTATGGATTTCCGCAGCGGCCCTGCCGTTCGCGCCTTCGTCGATGGCAAGGATCTGAAACGCTATGCCACCCAGGGCACGGCGACCCCCGACCACGTGATCCGCACCAAGCAAAAACCCCTGATCGTACCGGCCCCGGAGGCCGGGGATCTGGACGGTTTTGCCAAGGCGGCGAAGCGGGCACTGGCGGCTTACGCCAAATCCTATGACGCCTATTTTGAACGCCAGAACAAGCGCCAGACTTTTCCGAAGACCGAACTGGATACCATGCCGCGCATGATCATGGTGCCGGGGCTTGGCCTGTTCGGGCTGGGGGCCAATGCCAAGGCTGCCGCCATCGCCGCCGATCTGGCCGAAACCAATGTGGAAGTCATCACCGGGGCGGAATCTTTAAGTTCATACAAGGTGATTCCCGAGCGTGATATTTTCGATCTCGAGTACTGGTCCCTGGAACAGGCGAAACTCGGCAAGGGGACGGAAAAGCCATTGGCCCGCCAGGTTTGCGTGGTCACCGGCGGCGGTTCCGGTATCGGGGCGGCAACGGCGGCGGCATTCCGGGCCGAGGGCGCGGAAGTCGCCGTGCTCGACCGGGACGCAAAGGCGGCGCTTGCGGTGGCGGCGAATATTGGCGGCCTGGGTATTGCCTGTGATGTGACCAAAGTGGGGTCGGTCCATGCCGCGTTCGATAAGGTGGCGGCCGCCTTTGGCGGTGTCGACATTGTGGTGTCCAACGCCGGGGCCGCCTGGCAGGGAAAAATCGGCCAGGTCTCAGACAAAGTCCTGCGCCAGAGCTTCGAGCTGAATTTCTGGGGCCATCAGAACGTCGCCCAAAAAGCGGTATCGATCATGACCCTGCAAGGAACCGGCGGCTGCCTGCTGTTCAATACCTCCAAACAGGCAGTTAACCCGGGCCCGGATTTCGGCCCCTATGGTCTGCCCAAGGCGGCGGCTTTGTTCCTGATGCGCCAGTATGCGGTCGATCATGGGGCCGATGGCATCCGCTCCAACGCCGTCAACGCCGACCGCATCCGTTCCGGCCTGTTGACCGGCGACATGATCGCGTCTCGTTCCAAGGCCCGTGGGCTGACGGAAAAGGATTACCTGTCCGGTAACCTGCTGGGCCGCGAGGTCACCGCCGAAGATGTGGCCAATGCCTTCGTCGATCTGGCCAAGGCGGAAAAAACCTCGGCCGCCATCCTCACCGTTGACGGCGGCAATATTGCGGCGGCCTTGCGTTAAGCCGCTTCCGCCGCCTGTGCGGCACGGCGTTTCAGGTGTAGCCACAGGGACGCCAGCCCGGCAATGGTGATCGGCACGATGGCAGCCATATTGACGGCCCGCCAGTCGAAGAAGTGCAGCAGCGCGCCGGATGACAGCGATGCCGTTGCCACCATGCCGAACACAATAAAGTCGTTCATGGCCTGTACCTTGGCCCGTTCGGATGGCTCATAGGTTTCCGTGAGCAGGGTCGAGCCGCCGATAAAGGTAAAGTTCCAGCCGAAGCCGAGGGCGAACATAGCCAGCCAGAAATGAACAAGGGTTTCCCCCATGAGCGCGGCCACAACGGCCAGCGCCAGCATCACGGCACCGGCCAGCATAACGCGAACCACACCGAAGTTGCGGATGACATGGCCGGTGATGAAGGCCGGGGCAAACATGGCCAGCATGTGCCATTGAATGACGAACGAGGCATCGCTGATGTCGTAGCCATGACCGGTCATGGCCAGGGGCGTCGCCGTCATCAGCAGGGTCATCACCGAGTAGCCGAACATGGCGACAATAACGGCGACGATCACCGCCGGCTGGGTGGCAATTTCGGCCAACGGGCGGCCGCTTGTTGCACGTTCCTCAAGGCTCGGGCTGGGAATGTCGAGCAATGTCAGCAACAAAACCGCACATACCGTCAGCCCGGCGATGGCCAGGTATGTTCCCAGAAATGGCACCCCATCGACAAGACCGTGGGTCAGTTTTGTCAATTCCGGCCCGGCCACGGCGGCGGCGACGCCGCCGGAAATCACCCATGAAATGGCGCGGCTTTTAAAGTTTGCTTCGACTGTTTCGGCGGCGGCAAAACGGTAGTATTGGGCGCTGCCGCCATACACGCCATAGATCAGGTTGCCCAGACAGAACAGCCAGAAATCTGAGGTCAATACAGCATAGGCCGATAAGCTGACGCCTGTGATGCCGAAGGATGCCGCCAGCATGAAGCCATAGCGCCGCCCGATGCGCTTCATCAGCAGCGATGCCGGGATGGTCGTCAGCATCCCGGCAATGACGATGGCCGTGAGCGGCAGGGTCGCCAGTGCCGGGTCGTCGGCGATGGCAAAGCCAACCAGGCCACTCAGGATAAACGTCATCACCTGACCTGTCATGAACAGGGCCTGACAGACGGTCAGAACGCCAACGTTGCGGTATTTATGTGCGAGCGGCATATGGGCTCCAGTTATCCTAACGGCGGCCCATGGCCTTTGGTTACCGCCGGACACTGAACCCTTTATTTGGAGTTTTCAAGCACCCAATCGGCTCAGTTGACCCTTATCAATGCACTTGTTTCTCATGGGCCTAGAATGACACGAATATTATGTTAAATATGCGCGTACGCATCCTTCTCGTTCGGAGAACGAAGCCATGATCAGGCGCTTGTGGAAACGGTTCTGGAGGCCGGCCACAAAGTTTTCATTTGGATCAATTTTAATTGCTGGTGGCGTGGCGGGGCTTATCTTCTGGAGCGGCTTTTCCGTATTCCTGGAATATTCGAACACGCTCGAATTTTGTACTTCGTGCCACGAAATGGATCAGCTGGTTTATCAGGAATACAAAAAAACCATCCACTACACCAACCGGACCGGAGTCCGCGTCATCTGCTCCGACTGTCATGTGCCAAAAGCCTTGGGGCCTAAATTGCTGCGCAAGATCAAGGCCAGCAACGAACTCTATCACAAGATGCTGGGCTCGGTGAACACACTGGCAAAATTCGAGTCCAAACGCATGGAGTTGGCGCAAAACGTCTGGCGAACAATGGAGGCCAATGATTCCCTTGAATGCCGCAACTGCCACACCTATGAGGCCATGGATTTCCATAAGCAGACGGAGTTTGCCCGGGAAACCATGCAACTGGCCATGGAGGAAAACATGACCTGCATCGACTGTCACAAGGGTATTGCCCACAAGTTGCCTGACGAATTCGAGGAGTAGGATGATGAAATATAAGGTTTGCGGGCGGTTAGGAAAAAACCTGAAGGCGGGGTGGCTGGCCTTGGTCCTTTCCGTTTTGCCGGCCTTCGTTGTTGCCGACGAGCCGCCGGAAGATCCGGCCCACGCCCATGATCCGGCCAACGTCTGGTTTATCGGGCGTGGCGGCCAGCTCTACGATAGCTGGATGGCGACGACCATGGCCGAAAAACCGTGGGGCAATCATCCGGCCTATCCGGCCATCGGCAACAAGCGGGGATATCCCACATGGCGTTGCAAGGAATGCCATGGCTGGGATTACAAGGGCAAGGACGGTGCCTATCGCTATGGTGCCCACCGAACCGACATTAAAGGAGTCAGGGGTGTTTTGGGTATGGAGCCTGCGGAAATACAGAAAATAATCATGAACGAAACCCATGCCTTCACCGAGGACCAGTTGCCCCATTCGGCCGTGGAGATGCTGTCGTATTTTCTCAGCTTCGAACAGATAGATATGGACAAGTATATAGACCGGCGTACCAAAAAGGCGTTGGGTGACTTCGACGAGGGGGCCCACGCCTACCAGTCTGTTTGTGCGCTCTGTCACGGCTATGACGGTAAGAAAATCAATTTTGCTTCACAGAAATACCCGTCCTACGTGGGCAGTGTGTGTGCCCGAAACCCTTGGCAGGCCCTGCACAAGATCAGGTATGGGCAACCCGGTACGGGGATGGTGGCGCTGAGCAACGTGGATTTGGGTATCGTCGTTGATATCCTGTCCTACTGCCAGACTTTGCCGGAAGAATAGGAAATGAGGGTTGAAATGGCTGAAATAGCCGGGGAGTGAGGCCTGAACATTGATCGTAGTCAATGCAGGGTTAAGACGGAAATGCTTTATTTTACCAACCTTCCGATGAGGGTAAATGAGGCCTATACAGAAATAGGAGGTCGCGATGCTTGATCTCAATATTTTCCACCGTTCAAAAATACTGGCGAGTGCCGTCGCCGTCGCCATGCTGGCGGCTTTTCCGGCCGCTACGGCGCGGGCCGACCACGCCACTTTCCTGGGTGAAATCCTGCCGATCTTTCAAAAACATTGCACCGAATGCCATATCCCGGGTCAGCAGGGTTACGAGGATAGTGGTTTGGACATGCGCACCTACGAAGGCGTGATGAAGGGCACCAAGCACGGCCCCATCGTTGTTCCAGGCGACGGGTTCTCAAGCAATATAATGGTCCTGATCGAAGGCCGGGCGGCCCCCGAATTGAAAATGCCACATGGCCGAAAGGAACTGAACAAGTGGGAGAAATTGATGATCCGGCGCTGGATCAACCGTGGAGCCCTGAACAACTAGCGATGGAGCCCCTATAAATGACCGCCGCCAAATCCCTGATCCTGATCGCCCACCAACGGATGGCGGAACCGTTGGTCAAGCTCATCAAGAGCCGCCGAGACATATTTGAATCCTACCGCCTGCTATCCACCAATGAGACCGGAAAGGTGATAGAGGATGAATTGGGCTTGGAGGTATCGCACCTGCATTCAATCCAGCAGGCCGGCGAGATGCATTTGTGTGGCCTGATTTGCGCCACCGGCGTGATCCGCGCCGTGTTCTTCCTGCGCGATCCCATGGCGTCCACCGACGAGCCTGACATTACGCCATTCTATCGGGCATGCGATCTTAACAAGGTGCCGTTGGCGACCAATGTGGTGGGCGCGGCGGCGCTGTTGCCGTGGCTGGGGCGCAAGGGCGAAGAAGCTCAGGACGGGGATGGCGAAGAATCCTCAAGCATTTCCATCCAGACGCCGGCCAATCAATCGACCCGCCATTGAATGCGTACAAACACTCTAATAATTGATGTTGATCAATGTGTTAATGGGCCGGATTGATATGATCGCAGCCAATCAAAGAACCTTAAAAATTGTTTGTCACAGGAGCATTCCGATGAAAACGAAAATGATGTTGGCGTTATCAACGCTTTTGATGGCGGGCATGGTATCCGGTCCGGCGCTGGCCGATGGCGACGGCGCCGAGGTTTTCAAGAAAAGATGCAAGGTCTGTCATTCGATCGAGGCCGGAAAGCACAAGATGGGACCTTCCCTGGCTGGCATCATGGGCCGCAAGGCGGGGACAACGGACTTCGCCAAATATATAGGCATTAAAGATTTCGGCATCGTTTGGGACGCCGAAAATATGGATAAATTTCTCGCCGACCCAAAGAAGTTTGTCGGTGCCAAAACCATGGCCTACAAGCTCAAAAAAGAGGAAGACCGGGCCGCTGTCATCGCCTACCTGCAAACTCTTAAATAAAGTCTCCGGCCGGGCGTTTGCCATAGGGCACCGGCCATCAATCGGAAGAAGGCGGTCATGTCAAATCCTTCCCCCAAGGCACATCTTGTTCGTTTGGCGGCGGTTCTGGTCGGTGTCCTGGTTGTTTTCCTGATCATTAAACAAATGGTCGTTCCGGACAGCTGGAACTACGAGGAATGGTACCGTGAGGGCGCCTTAGCGCTTAACGCGAGTGAGCCGCTGGCTTATGGCGGCAACGAATCCTGTGCCGCCTGCCATCAGGAAACCAACGACGAGTTGGCCGAATTCAAGCACAAGGCGCTGTCGTGCGAATCCTGCCATGGGGCTCTTGCCGATCACGTTACCGATGGCGTTAAAACCGCCGCCGCCCAGGTCGACGACGAATCCACATGGCAATGCCTGAACTGCCACGAGGCGCGGGTGAGCAAGCCGGAAGGCTTCCCGCAATTCGACAAGGTGGCGATCAAGGAACACACGGAAATTGAAGAAGGCATGCTCTGCCTGGCCTGTCATACGCCTCACGACCCAACGCCTTAGGATGATGCAAGGGTTCCAGAAATGAAGAACATGAAGAAAATAGTCGAAATGGAAATGCCTTCGATCCCTGATTCCCGCCGGGAATTTCTGATCCGCCTGTTGGAGGGAACGGCGACGGCGACCGTGTTGATGGTGTTCGGGCCCGGTGCCTCGGCCCACGGACCGGAAACGGGTATCTCCGGAAGCCTAGAACCGGCTAAACATAACTATGCCTATATCATCGACATCAACAAATGCATCGGCTGTGGAAATTGCGTGCGCGCCTGCAAGCGCGAGAACAGCGTGCCGGCGGATTATTTCCGGACCTGGGTAGAGCGCTATGTGGTGCGGGCCGATGGTGTCTATGTGGATTCACCGAACGGCGCGCTGGAGGGCTTCGAGAAGCTCAATAAGAAATTCCGCGACAACATACAATTAAGCCGTACGGTCCCGAAAATGTGCAACCACTGCCATAATCCGCCGTGTGTGCAGGTATGTCCCGTCGGTGCCACATTTAAATCGCCGGAAGGTTTCGTTCTGGTCGATCACGATTATTGCCTGGGCTGCGCCTACTGCGTCCAGGCCTGTCCTTATGCGGCGCGCTTCATCAACCCGGTGAAACATAAATCCGACAAGTGCACTTGGTGCTATCACCGGGTGAAAAAGGGCAAGCTGCCGGCTTGCGTCACCGTGTGCCCACAAAAGGCCCGCCTGTTTGGTGATCTCAACGATGTTGAGAGTGAAGTCTCAAAAATATTTGAGAAAGATCATTGGATGGTGTTGAAGCCCGAGATGCACACGGATCCGACCTGCTTTTATATAGGCCTGCCGAGGGAGGTGGTGTGATGGAAACCTTGGGACTGCCCGGCGGCGCACTGGTCAACTACATTTTCCCCAACAATGCCCATGTGGTCTGGTCGATCATGATCGTCCTTTATCCCTATATCACCGGATTGGTGGCCGGGGCCTTCGTGGTTTCGTCCATGTACCACGTGTTCGGCGTCAAGGAATTCAAGCCGATTGCCAACTTCGCCCTGATTGCGGCGTTCAGCTTCGGCCTGTTTGCCGCCGTGCCCCTGCTATTTCATCTGGGCCAGCCGCAGCGCGCCTATGAAATATATACGACACCACACACGACCTCGGCCATGAGCATCTTCGGCTACGTTTATTCCAGCTATCTGGTTCTGCTGATGATCGAGATATGGATCATTTATCGCCGGGTGTTCATCGAGAAAGCCAATGAAGCGACCGGGGTTATGGCCATATTCTGGCGTGTGCTGTGTCTTGACATTACCACCTACAATCCGGAATCGGCTCAATTCGACAAGAAAGTTGCCAAGTTTCTGGCCGGCATCGGCATTCCCTGGGCCTGCTTGCTGCACGGGTATGTCGGCTTCGTGTTCGGATCGGTAAAGGCGGTCGCCTGGTGGGCGACGGCGTTGCAGCCGTTTATCTTTTTATCATCGGCGATCGTCAGCGGCATGGCCATGTTGTTCGTCATGTACAGCTTCATCATGTGGCGGCGTGGCGGGCACTATGATTATGTTCTGGTCAAGAAATTCATGATCTCGCTATGGATGGCGTTCATCCTGGACTATTCGCTTGAGGTGCTGGAAGTCACCTTTGTCAGCTATGAGCAGGGGGCCCATTGGGCGGTTATCAAGCCGCTGCTTTTAGGCCCCTTGTATGAGTCCTACGTGCTTGGCCAGATGGGGCTCCTGTCCATAGGGCCGCTGCTGGTGCTTGGCATCGTCTCGCTGCTCGATATCAGGGGCAAGGCGCTGCTCTATCTTGCCAATCTGGGCAGCCTGATGCTGGTCTTCCAGGTTCTGGTCATGCGCTTCAACGTGGTCGTCGGCGGTCAGTTGATTTCAAAATCGGAACGCGGTTTCGTCGATTACGAGTTTGAATTCTTCTCCAAGGAAGGATTGCTGACGGCGATCATCATTTTTGTCGCCCCCTTCGTTACCTATTACGTGATCAGCCGGTTCATCCCGATCTTCGAGGGAAAAAGCATGGATACGGAACCGAAAAGGGGCATCCTTTAAGGATGCCCCCTGGTTGCTGGGTGGGCTTATTGAAAGGCCGACCCTAATCAGTGCAGCTTCGCCCAAATCTTGCGTTTCAGGGCGTATAACATGCCGGTCCACACGAACAGGAACAGCAGCACCTTGATGCCCAGCTTTTTACGGGCTTCCATTTCCGGGCTCGCCGCCCATGCCAGGAACGTGGTGATGTCCTTGGCGTGCTGCTCAAGCGTCGCCGGGGTGCCGTCTTCGTATTCGACGGTCTCGTCATACAGGGGCGGGCCCATGGCGATCTGGTGGCCGGGGAAAACTTCGTTGTAGTTCATGCCGTCGGCCAATTCGAAGCCCTCGGGCAGATCTTCTTTATAGCCGATCAGCAATCCATACAGATAATCCGGGCCGCCTTTGCGGGCCTTGACCATTAAGGAAAGATCGGGTGGAAAAGCGCCAGCGTTATTGGCGCGGGATGCCTGCTCGTTGGCATAGGGTGGAACGAAGCGGTCCGATGGGCGGGCCGGGCGCGAATACATGTCGCCTTCGTCGTTGGGGCCGTCGGTGACTTCGAACTCGGCGGCGAGTTCTTTGACCGCATCTTCGGTGAAGCCAATATCCTGAAGGTTGCGATAGGCAACCAGCTTGAGCGAATGGCAACTGGCGCAAACTTCGGAATAGATCTGAAATCCGCGCTTTAAGGCACCCCGGTCATAGGTTCCAAAGACACCGTTGAATGACCAGTCATGCTTCTGCAAGGCCGGGCCGCCTTCTGAGGCGAGGGCAACGGGTGCGGCAAGTCCGCTCAGCATGCCGGCGGCAGCGATGGCAATCAGGGTCTTTCGCGGGGTAAAGATGTTGGTCATCATCATCCGGCCCCTTTCGCGGTTTTTTCCTGTTCGGATTTCAATATGGCGGAACTGATGCTTTCCGGCGGCTCCAGCGGTTTTTCAAATTTGCAGATCATCGGGCAAACGATCAGGAAATGGGCGAAGTAATACGCCGTGGCGATGCGTCCGATGGTGACATAGGGTTCGACCGCAGCCTGTGCGCCGATGTAACCGAGAACCAGGCAATCGAAGACGAAGATCCAGAAAAACTGTCGGTAAATGGGCCGGAACTTGGCGCTACGCACCCGGCAGCGGTCCATCCACGGCAACGCGAACAAGATACCGACGCCGGCGAACATGGCGATAACGCCGACCAGCTTGTTCTCGATCGAGCGCAAAATGGCGTAGAACGGCAGGAAGTACCATTCGGGCACAATGTGCGGCGGTGTCACCAGTGGGTTGGCTTCGATATAGTTATCCGGCTCGCCGAACATGTCCGGCGCAAAGAACACGATTCCCATATAAATAATCATGAACACGCCAAGCCCGAACATATCCTTGATGGTGTAATAGGGATGGAACGGAATGCTGTCGGCCGTGCTCTTCATATCGACGCCAAGCGGGTTGTTGGATTTATGCTGATGCAGGGCCCACATATGGACGATCACCAGCATATAGATGACGGCCGGCATCAGGTAATGGCCAACGAAAAAACGGGTCAGGGTGTTGTTGTCGATAACGAAACCACCCCACAGCCATGTAACGATGGTATCGCCAATAATCGGAACGGCGGAAAATAGGCTGGTGATGACGGTGGCGCCCCAATAGCTCATCTGGCCCCACGGCAGCACATAGCCCATGAACGCGGTGCCCATCATGGCCAGATAAATGCAGACGCCGATGATCCACAGAAGCTCGCGCGGTGCCTTGTAAGAGCCGTAATACAAGCCGCGGAACATGTGGATATAAACCAGGACGAAGAACATGGAGGCGCCGTTGGAATGCATGAACCTGAGCAGCCAGCCATAGTTAACGTCGCGCATCACGTGTTCAACGCTGGCAAAAGCGAATTCCGTATGCGGCGAATAATTGATGGCCAGGAAGAAGCCGGTGATGATCATGATCATCAGCAGGATTCCGGCCAGCGAGCCGAAGTTCCACCAGTAATTCAGGTTCTTCGGTGTCGGGTAATCAATCAGGTTATCGCGCGCATAGGAAAATACCGGTAGCCGGTAATCGACCCAGTCGAGAACGGGCAGGATGAGATTAGTTCCGAATTTCATTTTTTGTGTTCCCCTCAGCCTATCTTGATGGTTGTGTCGGTAAGGAACGAATAGGCGGGAACTTCCAGGTTGGCTGGTGCCGGTCCCTTGCGGATGCGTCCAGAGGTATCGTAGTGCGATCCGTGGCACGGGCAGAACCAGCCGCCAAATTCACCCTTCGGTTCGGTTTCACGCTGGCCAATGGGAATGCATCCCAGGTGCGTGCAGACCCCGACCATGATCAGCCATTCCGGCTTTTGGGTCCGATCGGCATCTGACTGGGGATCGGGTAAGTCGGCAAGCGAAACAGACACTGCTTGCTCAATCTCGTCGGCCGTGCGATGGCGGATGAACACCGGCCGGCCGCGCCAGACGACGGTAATGCTTTGGCCTTCCTCGATCGGCTCAATATCAACTTCCGTCGATGATAGCGCCAGCACATCGGCCGGCGGGTTGATGCTGTCGATGATCGGCCAGGTGGCGAGCGCCGCCCCGACGGCACCGACGGTGTAGGTGGCCAGTTGCAGAAAATCGCGGCGGTCTTCGCCGTCGTCTCCTGAACCGTTTGCTGTTTCGTCACTCATTTATAGGACCTCATGGGTATTCTCGGAAGGCCGAACGGGAATCATTCTAATAAGGGCGGGATGCCTAAGCTTAGTTTGCCATTCAGGAGGGATTGGGCGAAGCATATAATGCAATTTTCTGTACAAGCAAAGGGCAAACATGGTCTTTTTCAGGTTCCCCAAACATTAACCCAGGTCAATTACCTGTACCTGAACGGTAAAATATATGCGACTGGCCCTTTTCGAGCCCGATATCCCGCAAAATACTGGCACCCTGATGCGCACGGCGGCGTGTCTGGGTGTTTCTGTGGATATCATCGAGCCCTGCGGATTCGTCTTTTCCGATAAACAGTTACGCCGGGCCGGCATGGATTATCTGGACCTGGGGCAGGTTGAACGGCACACCTCCTGGGAGGCTTTTCAAGCATCTCTGGAATCCCGGCTGGTATTGCTCTCGACCAGGGCCGCGGCGGTCTATACGGATTTTCGCTTTCAGGAGACCGATATACTGATGGTCGGGCGGGAGAGTGCCGGCGTGCCGGACCATGTGTTTGAAGCCACCGATGCCCAAGTTCGGGTGGCGATGAGCCCAGGTGCACGCTCGTTGAACGTCGCCCAGGCTGCGGCCATGGTGCTCGGTGAGGCGCTCCGCCAGACTCTCTAAGCTTTGCTGGTCAGCAGTTCGTAGCGGATAAGAATCCAGCGCAGGGCTAAAATCGCCGTGGCGGCGATAATGCCGGTCACCAGCACGTCGAACATGGACGACAGCGGCGTGTGGAAAAAGCGGCTGGAAACGGAACCGGAAATCCAGATGTAGCGCTCCAGCCAGGTCCCGGCCAGGATAAACATGGCGACGATGACGATAATCGCCCGGGAATGCCGGCTGCGGGTGATGGCCAGGGTGCAGAACGGAATGATGAACTTGAATAGCAGGAATATGACGCCGGGAACGTAGTAGCCGCCCTCGATCATGCGGATATAGCGATCCATGTCGCCGGGCAGCCTGCCGTACCAGAACACCAGATACTGGGTGAAGTAGAAATACACCCACATGATGGTCATGCCGAGCATGAACTGGGCCATGTAGTTGTAGATTTTCCGGTCGAAGCGATCTTTCAGGCGGCCCGACTTGTCGAGCACGTAAAGCATCAGTGTGAAATACGCCAGATAACCGTGGAAATTGCTCTGGAAATGATAGGCCGCGTAACTGGCGCTGTGCCAGCCGGCTTCCAGGGTCATTTCGAAGTCCCAGGCGACCATGGTGCCATAGAGGACATAGACGAACGGGATCAGGATAGCGACCCTGTGAAAGCGCTCCAGGGCTTCCGGCGTGCCTTCAGTCTCGCTCAGGCGTTGGCGGCGCACGAAGATGCAGCACAGCAGGAAGGTAACGACGAAGCCGGCAATCTCGCGGATGACCAGGAAGGTATAGTTGTGCCAGCCGACAAGATGGACGCCCTCGTCATGGGCGCCGGCCAGCCACGGGAAGGTTGCCTCACCGTTGGCCAGCAGAACCAGCAGCAACACGAAGGCAATGGGGAACAGAACCATGTTGGCGCACGCCAACCGGCGCACTTGAAAACGCCACTTGCCGCCGACCAGATGCAGCAGGGATGAAAAGATCACGCCGCCCAGCGCCATATAAAGAACGATCAGGAAATTTGTCGTGATGATCGACCAGCTACCAAAATTTTCCATTTACTGTCCCTCTTGCGCCAGGCCGTTGCGAACATAATTAACGACGTGCCAGCGTTCTTCGACCGATAGATCGTTTGAGCCGCGCCCCTCTGTCGCTTCGGTAGGTACCCCGTAGGCAGGCATGATGGCGCTGCCGAAGGTAATGGTTCCGTAGATCCAGCCATCGGTCAGGTCGCCCATGAGGTCCTGATCGGTCAGGTCGATGGCGCCGATCAATTCGGCGACCGGGGTGTCGCCGTTGCCGGACGGCCCGTGGCAGGCGGCGCAATATATCTGGAACAGGGTGTGGCCCTTGGCAATGGACGCGTCCGATACGGGGAACGGGTTTTTCAAATCCTCGGTTTCGTCGCGATCGGCTTGAATCGTCGGGAAACCGGTGACCGGCACCGAGCGTTTGGGAAACGGCTTCATAACCCCTTCCTGCGGCTTGAAGCTGGGCTGGTTCATCATGTCTGTCGACCACGGCCAGGCAAATGCTTCAGTCGGCATCAGCAGCACTGCGACGAGGGCAAAGGCCGAAACGGCGACCATATGGCGAAGGGTACGGCTCATTACTCTTCCAGCTCCCTGTCCCTGATTTCCAGAACCTTGTGTTTTCTGAACAGGTCGCGAAGCGGATCGGCGTTGCCTTCTTCGACTTCGACGACGATTCCGACCTGATCGAGGTTGATTTTTTCATCGTCGAGGGCGGTGCGCTTGCGCATGAAGCGTCCACCAATAAGGAATCCGATAAAGGTTGATAGGACACCGAACAGGATCAGCATCTCGTAAATCAGCACCAGGTTGGATGTGATGGTGATGACCGGCTTGCCGCCCTGTGGCTGGACCAGGAAGTTGGCTTGGGCGGCGGCCAGGAAGAAGGCACCGAAAATCAATCCGAACAGGGCACCTGAAAGCGCGAATTTGGGCACGTGCGACGAGCGTTCACCGAGAATTTCCTCGATCTCGGGATGCTCGATGGGCGATTTGATGGTGATATCGTCAACGGTGACGCCGGGAACTTCGTATTGGCGAATACCGACAACCACCGCGATGGCTTGGTCGAAGTCGCTGAACAGGCCGAGGATGCGTTTTTTCATATCACGATCCCTCCTGTCTCGAAGGCTTCATGACCCGCTCTTCGGCGTCATCAAAAACGACGCGGCGGCGGTGATAGACCATTTCCTTGACTTCGTACATGGACACCGACGGGAAAACCTTGACGAAAATAAGGAACAACAGGCCGAACCAGCCGATAGAGCCGATAACAATTCCCCACTCGACCCAGCTTGGCCACATGACGCCCCAGGTCCACGGATGGTAGGCCAGAGACAGGGTCGGCGCGACGATCATGTAGCGCTCCAGCCACATGCCGATATTCAGCAGGATGGAGACAATGAAGATCAGCGGCATGTTGTGGCGGATTTTCGGGACGATCAGCGCGAACGGCAAGATCATGCCGAAGAACAGCATGGTCAGGAAGAACGGCGAGTAGGGGCCAAAGAACTTGGCTAACAGAACTTCCTTAGACGTCACGTCATGGCCGTACCAGACGGAGGCGAACTCGATCAGGTTCAGGTACGTCCACACCATGGCGATGGCGAAGGTCAGGCGGCAGGTTTTATCCAGAATCGGCAGGGTCATGTACTGTTCGAACTTAAAGAAATAACGCAGCAGCACGAACAGGCTGATGATCCCGGCGCAGCCCGAATACAGGGCACCGGCGACAAAATAGGGCGGAAAGCTGGTGACGTGCCAGCCCGGCATAATCGCCATGGCGAAGTCGGCGGCGACGATGGAGTGCACGGAAACCGCCAGCGGAATCAGGAAACACGCCATCAGCAGATAGGTTTTGCGGAAATTCCGCCATTGCCGGTCATCGCCACGCCAGCCGACAGACATGAAGGTGTAAAGCTTCCGGCGCCAGCCCTTGACGTTGTCGCGGCAGATGGCAAGGTCGGGAATCATGCCGATATAAAGAAACAATACCGATGCGGTCAGGTAGGTGGTGATGGCAAAGGCATCCCAGACCAGCGGTGATCTGAAATTGGGCCAGATGCCGCGATCGCTCAGGTACGGCACAACCCAGTGCATGTTCCACACACGGCCCAGATGGATGATCGGGAACAGCAGCGCCGTCAACAGCGAAAACGTGGTCATGGCCTCGGCAAACCGGTAGATCGGCTTGCGCCAGTCGGCGTGGAAAATATGCAGAATCGCCGACAGCAAGGTGCCCGAATGGCTCATGCCGATCCAGAACACGAAGGTGGAAATATAAAGATCCCACATGTGCGGATTGTTCAGGTTCGACGGCCCCATGCCGATGTCGTACTGATGAACTTCGGCATAGATGCCAATGCTAAGCAGCCCGACGCAGAAGGCGAGCGCCACCCAATAGCCCTTGCGCGGGTTTTGCATGGAACGCAGCACGTCGGCGTTGATTTTCGCCCAGGCGATCTTCTCGTCGATGTCTTTTGTGGCTGCTGTATGTTCGGCCATCGATTAAACCTCACGTACCCGTTCAAGATAAGTCACGGACGGTTCCGTATTAAGTTGCTCGTACAACCGGTAGCCGCGAAGCTCCGGATTTTTCTTGTCCTGCTTCGGCGTGCCCAGCTTGGTCTGATGTTTGTGCCAAAGCAGATGAACGTCACTTTCGTGGTCCATCAGGTCGCCAAACACGATCGCTGATGTCGGACAGGTCTGCTGGCATGCCGTCTTGATATCGCCGTCCTGGATTTTGCGGTCATCCATCTTGGCGTCGCTCTTGGCCGTCCTGATACGCTGCACACAGAACGTACATTTTTCCATGACGCCCTTGTCGCGAACCGTGATGTCAGGGTTGAGTTGCATATCCAGGGGCGACGGCCATGACGTTTCATAATAGGAATAGAAATTGAAATAACGCAGACGATAAGGGCAGTTGTTGGCGCAATAGCGCGACCCGATGCAGCGGTTGTAGATCTGCGCATTTAGGCCGTCCGGCGTGTGATAGGCGGCGGCAACCGGGCAAACCGGCTCGCAGGTTGCCGCGTTGCACTGCTGGCACATCATCGGCATAAACGAGGCGCCGTGCTCTTGCGTGTCCTTGCTCGCCTTGTCGCCCAAGTTAGGCTCGTCCCAATAGCGTTCGATCCGCATCCAGTGCATGGCCTGTCCGTGGGCGAAATAATCCTCGCCGACCACGGCCAGGTTGTTTTCCGCATAACACGCGACCGAGCACGCATTGCAGCCGGTGCATTTGTCCAGGTCGATAACCATGCCCCACATGTGTTCGTATTCGTGGAAGCCGCCATCCTCGATGCCCTTGCGGTAACGCGACCAGTCCTGAATGAAGTTTCTGACGATGGACATGGCTTAACTCCCTTCCGTGCGGCGCAATTGATCGCCGGTAATGGTGGCGACGATCTTGCGGCCATGCTGGGTTTCCGTGGCACCGGTCTTGACCAGGCGCCCGGCCCGGCCAGTTGCCTCGACCTTGATACGGGTGCCGTAAAGGGCCATTTCGCCGGTCTTGCCGTCGTTGCCGGGGTCCAGGATACTCAGCGGGTTGACGCCGCGTCCTTGGGCGTAGCGGCCATACTCGGTGTGTCCTTGTCCCATGGGGACGGCGACCACTTCCGGGTGGATGCCCTTGTGGATGTAGGCCATGGCCTCGATAACGCCGCCGGCCGCCGTGATCTTGACGATATCGCCTTCTTCGACTCCCAACCGGGCCGCCATGGATGGATGCAACTCGGCCCATGAATTCCACACCACCTTGGTGATCTGGTCGGGGGCTTCCTGCAACCACGGAATATTGGCGTGGCGGCCGTCGTAAAAGCCAGCCCGGGGTGTCGGCACCAGATGGTAGGGGTATCCGGCATTGTCGCTGTGGTCACTTAGGGTGATGGCCGGAATCGATGTCTCGAAGGTTGTGGTTTCGGCCGGAACTTCGAGCACGCCTTTTTGTAAAATATGATTCCAAAGTTGGGTGTTAATTTCATCTTCGCCGTCACCCTTGATGGCGCCGGGGATGGTGCCGATGGCGCTTTGCAGGTAGCCGTAAAAATCATCAATCTCGTCAAAGGGGCCGGGCTTGCGCATCTTGATCAGCGCCAGCAACAGATCGCCGGTGCTGCGGGTGCCGGGGAATATGGGTTCCATCAACGGCTGCTGGAATGAAATGGCAGTCTCGTCGCCCATATAAGAAGCCACATGGGTGCCCCAATCTTCCAGGGCAGAAGCCACCGGAAGGACAACGTCAGCCCGCGCCGTGGTCTCATCCATGAACTGGCTGAACGCGACCTTGAACGGAACCGCATCCAGCTTTTCACCCAGCTTCAGATGGCCCGGCGCCGCAAACAACGGATTGGCTCCGTCATAAAAAACCACGTCCAGCTGTCCGGCTTCAAGCGCCTTGGCGAAGCGGCCAAGGTCGGCCGTGCCGCCTTCGATGGGCTTCAGTTGCGGGAACGGAAATTCATTGGTCGGCAAGATTGTCTTGCCCACATTGCCGAGCACCATATTAAGAAGCATGGCGGCGGCGACCGCTTGATACCCTTCTGCATGGCCGGCAGCCGAGGCGCCGGCAATGACAAGACTCGGAGACTTGTTTTTCAGGTGGCGGGCGATCCGCACCAATCGGTCGCCGGAAACACCGGTGTTGCTTGACGTGGTCGCCACATCGTAGCGATCGATGAGCTGACGGGCCGCCGCCGGCAACATGGAAGCATCCATTTTTTCCTTATGGATCAGCAGGTTGGCGATACCAAGGGCGAGGATACCTTCGGTTCCCGGGCGCAATGCAACCCACAGGTCGGCATTGGCGCCGGTCAATGTCATGGATGGCTCGGCCTGGATCAGCATGCCCCGGTCAGGCGCCGAACGGAATTTTCCGTACTGGCCCGAGAAATGAATGGGCGACATCCATGTGCCAAGGAAGTCGGCACCAAATGACAGCACAAGCTTGGCCTTGTCCAGGCGCAACGTCGGCATTGACTGGCCCAGCATGTCGCGGCTAACGGCCTGCCAGACCTTTGTGTTGATGACTTCGTGGACAAAATGATTAGAAGATCCCATGGCTTCCAGGTGGGCCTTCAGAAGAACACCCTGATGGCCGCTCGTGGGGCCAGTCAGCCACGCGAAGCGGGAGCCGGAAATGCCTGAATTGGGGCCGGTCTTTTCCTCGATCAGGGCCAGCGCCTGCTCCCATGTGGCTTCCTTGAGCGCGCCGCCGTCGCGGATCATGGGGGCGGTGACGCGGTCCGGATTGTAATGGTTTTGCAGGCCAGCCTGGCCCATCTGGCACAGTTTCCCGGCATTCAGGCTGGTATCCGGGTTGCCTTCCAGCTTCAGCACCCGGCCTTCACGAACCCGGCCACGCACCCCGCAACCGGCGGGACATTGCAGACAGGTGGAGGCATACCAGACACCCTTGCCGGGAATGACATATTCCTCGGGCGACAGGTAAGGGATGACCTGTTCGGCACCCTGTTCAGATGTGATGTAAGACGGCCCGTCGCAAGCGGCAACGGATGCGGCGACGCCGCCGACGCCCATTACCTTCAGAAAATCCCTGCGATCCAGTTTACCGTTACTCATTTTCTTCCTACTTGTGACACTTCTGGCAATCAAACGGGCCATCGTTGGCTTCGTGGCAGCGTGTGCAGAACCCCATGGTCAGGGACTTCTGTTTTTTTGCTACGGTCATCTTTTTAACGTCGCCATGGCACAGCGCACACACCTCATCGACCCGCTCGACGCCCATATCCGGGTTGTCGAACAGGAACTTCTTCAAATGGCGTTCGTGGGTGAAACGCACATAGTCGGGCAGGTCATGGACCTTTTTCCACGGCGGAGATTCGCCCTTTTCCCAGTATTCCGCCAGTTTTTGAATGCGTGGCTGGTCGGTGGCGATAACGCTGTGACAGCCCATGCACTTGGACGTTGGCGGAATGCCCGCAACATCGCTGCGCCGGGCATAGGTGTGGCAGTAAAGGCAGTTGATCTTGTTGGTGTCGGCATGGACGTTATGGGGAAATTCGATCGGCTGCTCTACATCATCGCCGTCAAAGGGTTCGTCATTAATGGTCACGCCCGGGAACGGGCCAGGCTCTTTTTCCAGCCAGCCGGACCAGGCCGACGGCTCGCCCTGCTTCGGGCTGGTAAAGATTTCGTCCGCATAGGACGGGGCGGGAACGAGGGCTGCGGTAATGAAAACGCCGACAAGGAACATAATCAGGCCGAGGAAGCGAACACCGGAACGCCTCCCCGGACGGGGCAAGCGAAAGAGTACGCGATTTGGCTCCAGATCACCGTTCATACTTGTCGACCTAATAAAAGAGACGTTTGGAACAGGCAGGCTATTGTTGTTATATTAGATTTTTATAATTTATTAGTCTCGTCTTCTTTGTATCTATTCAAACCACTTGGGTGACACATTTATATAATTCAGTCGCCGATTGCCAGCATTACTAAGCGCGGCTTTGAAAAAGATTACCTGGAGGCCAGGAGAGTCATGGCAAAATCAGTATATTCATCATTTATTTCAATATGTTAACAGTATAACTTCGTCACGACATAGGAATATGGCGGGGCCGGTAATAAAGTCGCATGCGTTACTGTCAGCGCGACAGAGGCGACATAAGTACATAGTGATAAAATTTGTTATACATTAAAGACAGGCTTGGCAGGCTCATGAAATCAAACGATTCGCATTCTCAACGCCCGCTTTTGATCACCGATTGCAGTCTTTCCAGGCACTGATCCCGCCCCGCCTGAAAGTCGCCATCGCGCCACCAGTCTTCGACGGTGGCCAGGGCGGCCCCGACCTGTGGCCCGTGTTCCATGCCCATATCAAGCGCATCGCGGCCTTTGATCGGGAAAATATGCGGTGTCCAGGCATCGATCTCGCCGATTAGCGCTTGCCAGGCCTGTTTGCGTATCGGCGGCCGGCGCGGGTCCTGATTTGATTCCTCGGCCCAGGCCAGCAGCACCAGGTCGCGGTAATCGTCGCGGCCCAGCTGTTGCAGGTCCCGGCGGCGTTGCTGCGGACCGGTATCCGGCGTCGCCTCGATGTCGCCACCGAGCATGTTGGCCAGCCGGTGGGCTTCCATGTTGGACAGCCGCAGGCGTCCAGCAACCGATGCGTGTATCCCGGCATCATCAGACAGCATGGCGGCCAGGCGGCGCAGGGGGTCGGGCGCGATGCTCGCCACATTCAGGGCCGTCGATTCAAGCCAGGAAATCATACGCAGGCGGCCAAAATTGATGGCCTCGGGCAGAATGTAGTCAAGCACCCTTTCGCCCTTCATCAGCAACAAGGTGTCGGCCGGATTGGGGGCCAGCAGAATACGGAACATCTCGCTATGGATGCGCTCGCCGGAAAGCTCTTTCAGGCGCGGCGCCAGCGCCCGGCAGGCGGCCAGGGCATGAACATTGGGCGGCGGGTTGGCGTAGGTCGCGTAAAAACGGAAATAACGCAACAGCCGAAGCACGTCTTCATTGATCCGGTCGCGGGGCTCGCCGACGAAGCGTACCCAGCGTTTGCCCAGATCATCAAGGGCCTCAAGGGGATCGTATATGTCGCCGTCCGGGGTGCACGACAGGGTGTTGATGGTGAAATCCCGGCGCCGGGCGTCGGCTTCCCAGTCGTCGGTGAAGGCGACGGTGGCATGGCGGCCATGACTTTCAACATCGACCCTCAGCGACGTTACCTCGAAATGTTTATCACCGATAACGGCGGTAATGGTGCCGTGGTCAAAGCCGGTGGGAATTGCCCGGATACCCGCCGCCGCCAGCAATTCCAGAACCCTGTCCGGCGGCTCCGGGGTGGCGATGTCGATGTCGCGGACCTCGGTTTTAAGAATGGCATCGCGCACGCAACCGCCGATGAAGCGGGCCTCTTTTCCCCCCGCCATTAGCGCCTTGAACACGGCCATGGCCTCCGGCGCCTGCATCCACGGCAGCGGCGTCACTTTGCCTGTTGGCTCTAGGGCGGCGGGTGTGTTCTGGTTCACGGTTGCAAGCTGCCGGGTGGCGCCGGGGCTGTCAAGAACGCTTGAAGCCGCGCCGGCTCATTTCGCCCCACGACGCCTTGGCCCCAGTCACATACTGCCAAGTTCCGGCGATGCGCCACAGGCTGTTGAGTTGCCGGTAGCCGAAATTCTCGAGGATGGCATCGCCGACAGCAGCAATCCGCCCACAAGCAGGGGTAGCAACCGGATCATGTGCGAACTTTGCTATTGATCAGGCGTTTGATGCGGACGATCAGCTCTTCGGGCATGAACGGCTTGACCAGATATTCCTCCGCCCCCAGGTTGAGCCCACTGACGATGTCGCGCTCCATGGTGCGTCCCGTCAGCATGACCACGGGAATATAGCGGGTGTCGTTGCCTTCCTTCAGGTTTCTAAGCACGTCGAAGCCGTCCATTCCCGGCATCATGCCGTCGAGCACGATCAGGTCCGGTTTTTCGGCGCGGGCCGCCTCCAGCGCATGTTCGCCATCCTCGACGCAGGTTACGCTGTAGCCTTGTTGGGCCAGCTTGTGCTCTAGCAGTTTGAGCAAAAGGTCGTCGTCATCGGCGACCAGTACCCGTATGGATTAAGACGTATCGTTCATTTTGGGCCATGAAGTTTATAGGAAAGGTCAATAT
>JABMOQ010000039.1 GCA_013204045.1 Rhodospirillaceae bacterium
AGAGGGGGCCGCCGCCAGGCTTTTTTCGGCCAGGGCCTGACGCAGGGCACCGTCGGTCATCAGGGTCATGACGGCGGCGGCCAGGGCCTCTGGGTTTTCCGCCGGTACGTGCAGGCCGGCGCCATCGCCGAGCACAATGCGGCTGGCCTCGCCGTCCGGGGCGGCCAGCAGGATCGGCAGGCCCATGGCCTCGGCCTCGAAAATTTTTGACGGGATGACGCCGGCGAACACCGGAGAATTTTTAAGGTGTACCAGGGCGACATCGCAGAGGCTCCAGACGGCGGGCATCATTTCTTTCGGCTGGCGCGGCATGAAAACGACGTTATCGAGGCCGCGCCGCCGGGCGTCCGCCATCAGGGCGTCACGCATGGCCCCGGCACCGGCAAGAAGGAAGCGCAGGTCTGTCTGGTTTTTCATCTGCTCTGCCACATCCAGCACATTGCCAAGGGCATGGGCCATGCCGTGGGTGCCGACGTAACCGACGACGAACTTGTCGCCAAGATTATATTGTCTGGCCAGCGCCTCGTCGCGGGGGCGCGGTCCGTAGCGGACGACATCGACGCCGTTGATAACGACGGCGATCTTGTCGGCAGGAATGCTGCGGGCGACAAGATTTTCCTTGAATGAATTTGTCAGGGCGACAATGGCGGACGAGCGTCGATACAGGAACAGCTCCAGCTTTTCGAAGGTTGAAATCAGCGTGCTTTTGCCCATGGCGCCGACGGCGACGATCGATGCCGGCCATAAATCACCGAGCTCGAACACGAAGGGCACGCCGCGCCGCGCCCCTGCCGCCCAGCCGGCGACGGCGGTAAAAAATTGGGGCGAGGTGGCGGCGATGACGTCGGGTTTTGGCTGTCCCTGTGCGGCCAGGAACCCGGTGACCATGAAGGACAGGAAATCGAGGCCGCGCTTGATCACGCCCCGGTTGGCGGCGATCAGGGTCTTGACCCGAACGACGCGGATTCCATCCATCTCGGCAGTTTGTTTCCATTTGTTAACAAAGCCCGGAAACAGCCGGCCTTCGGGGAAATTTGGCGCCTGGGTGATGACCGTGACGTCATGGCCCCACTGGGTCCAGTAGACGGCGCGCTCATAGACCCGGGTCGCGGCGGCGTTGCTTTCCGGGGGAAAGTTTTCGGTCAGGAACAGGATTTTCATGAACGCCGGTCTTTCGCCAGATACCTAAGAAATCCCGCGGCCAGCAAGGCGGCAGCGATCAGCGCCGGCCCCTGCCAGCCCTTGGTCGATAGGATCGCCAGCACGATCAGGATGCTGTTCATGGCCAGCACCGAACGGGCCATGGCGGCATGGGACAGGCCGCCGTGTACGGCTTGTTGGTAGAAATGCCCCTTGTGGGCCTGCCAGACCTTTTCACCGCGCAATGCCCGGCGGACCAAAGTGACGGTGGCGTCCATCAGATAATAAGCGGGCAGGATCAGGGCCGCCGCCCACTGGCCGTTGGCGGCCAGCCCGAGCAGCAGCCAGCCGAGCACGAAGCCCAGCGGCACCGAACCCACGTCGCCCAGGAAAATTTTTGCCGGATGCCAGTTCCATTTCACGAATCCGACCGCCGCGGCGGCCACCACAAGGCCATAAAAGCCAATGATTGCGCCGGTTTCCGCGACAAGCGCGATTCCGATGCCCAGGCATATGGCCTCGACGCAGGTGATGCCGTCGATGCCGTCCATGAAGTTAAACACGTTGATGAACCAGACCCACAGTACGGCGACGGCGAGGCTGTCGAGGGCGGGCGGCAACAAGCCCTGAAAATAAGGCCCGCCTGAGGGGGCCAGCATGAGCACGGCGGCGACGGCGACGAATTGCCCGGCCAGCCGGGCCAGCGGCGATAAACCGCGAAGATCGTCAGCCCAGGATAAAGCGGCCAATGCGGCGGCCGCGATGATCACCACGAAAACGGATTGCTGTGTCGGGTCGGTGATTACAGCGATACCGGCCCACCCGATCAGCAGCGTTGCAACGACGGCGATGCCGCCGCCCTTTGGGGTAGGAGTGTCATGACTTGATCGTTCGTTCGGGTGATCGAGAATGGCGCGGCCCCGAAGAAATGGAAGCAACGCTCCTGTGCCAGCAAAAACTGCGGCGGCGATGAAGACGAACAATAGGGTCAGATACAAGAAATCCATGAACCAGAGTTTATAGCCAACAATGCCTTATTCGTTAGGGGGAATTTTAACAAGAAGGCGCGCGCCGATCTTCGCCATAAGCCGATTCTGGCAGAAAGGCAGCACTATTATTGGTTACCGGCATGAAGCTTCCGCTTCGGACAGCACCTCGACCACCTGAACGCCGAGCCTTAGCCCGCCAATATCTGGCATGCCCTTGCGGATGGCGGCAGCAAAGTCCTCGATCACCTGAACCAGCGGAAGTGTCGCCGCGACCGCGATGACCTCGGCGTGGGACGGCGCACAGTTGGCGTCATCGGAGCGCGGCTCGCGCATCAACTTTGCGGCGGCGACATCGTCATAGATCAGGGTGTCCCGATCATAGTGGACGGCGGTAAAGCGCTTCTTTTGTTTCATCAGATTGCCGTTTTCGATGTCGGCGGTAACGCCGCCCGGAAAAGTCAGCTTGGTGGCGATGGTCTCGCCGGGGCCGTCTTCGGTTTCGCGGGTCTCGCGTATTTCCGTCGACACGGCTTCCGGCATCCCGCCCATCAGGTCCACACACAGGGCGACATCATGGCTGGCCCAGTCCCACAACACCGGCGCATCCTTGCGGAAGGGGCCATAATTGCCGCCGGCGCTACGGATCGCGTGAACGGGGCCGAGGCCGAGGCCAAGGCGCTTCAATGCGCGCCATGCCGGGTGGTAGAGGTGGATATGGTCGACAAGCGCAATGGCGCCGGACTGTTCGGCGAAGGCCAATAGCTGGCGGGCTTCGCCTAAGTCCATGGTCAGCGGTTTTTCAATTAATACCGGGTTGCCGGCCTCGATTGTGGCGCGCGCCATTTCGGCGTGCAGGCTGGGCGGGGTGGCGATGATGACACCGTCAAGGTCGCCCGCTTCGGCGACGGCGGTCCAGTCGGTTGTGATCTGGCAATCTTCATCGACCAGATTTGGGCTGTCCGGATTGGAACTGGCGAGACGCGCGAGGCGCACACCGGCAACGTTCTTCAGGGTCTTTATATAAATGCGGCCCCAGCGCCCAGCGCCGATCAGCCCAAGCCTGAGGTCGCTGTCTCTCATTGCTCGCCGGTGTAAACCGTTTCGGACCAGTCCAGGAAACGCTTCAGCCCGGCGTCCAGGCCGACTTCCGGTTTGAATTCAAGTTGCAGCTTGGCTTTACGAATATCGGGGGCGCGGCGGTTCGGCTCGTCGGCCGGATAGCTGTCCGGATATTCGACGATATTGTGCTCGACCGCTCGCGACGACACTTTGCCGATACGCTCAACCAGTTCGACCATGGAAATTTCCGGGGTCGGGTTGCCGATGTTATAGGCCTCGCCGGGAACGCCCTTTAGAATCACCAATAGGAATCCGACCATGGCATCGGTGATGTAACAGAAGGTGCGGGTTTGATCGCCGGTGCCATAAACGTTGAGCGGCTGGCCCGCCTTGATGCGGCTGGCAAAATTCGGCAGCACCCGGTAATCGGTTTCCTGCATGCCGGGGCCAAAAACATTGAACGGGCGGATGGTGTTGGTCTTGGTGCCGTTCATGGTGTGAAAGATATGGCAAAGGGTTTCGCCGACCCGTTTCGATTCGTCATAGCAGGCGCGCGGTCCCTGGCACGACACATTGCCCCGGTAGCTTTCCGCCATGGGCACATGTTTGGGATCCGGGTCACCGTAGATTTCAGACGATGAGAAGAATGTGAAACGGGCACCGTGGGCATCTGCCAGCTCGAGCATGCGGCGGGTGCCGGTGATGGCGACCTCCAGGGTCTCCAGCGGATAGGCGCGATAATAATACGGCGACGCGATGCCGGCGGCGTGAATGACGTAGTCCAGCGGCCCGTCCCATTCAAACGGCTGGATGACGTCATGATTGACGAAACTGACGTTTTCCAACTCGGGGATTTCCGCACCCTCCTTGCCCGCCGTGATCAGGTTATCCAGGGCCACCACCTTGACCGGCTGATCGAGCACGGTTTCATTGAGGCGGGCGAAGATTTCCATGAAATATCGGCCGAGAAAGCCGCGGCCGCCGGTCAGCAGCACCGTTTTCCCGGCCAGCTTCTGGGCCGGGACGGCGAGCCGCTGGGTGATTTCCTCGATATCGGACTTCAGCATAAAATCGGCCATAAGTGCTTGTTTTCCAAAGAATCAGTGAACGTTCACATCGGGCAGGGGAACGATGAAATGACCCCCGGCCCGGGTATACTCCTGGTGTTTTTTCATGATCGGGTCGGCGAAATTCCAGGCCAGCACGACCACATAATCGGGCTTTTTATCGTATAATACCCCGGAAGGCACGACCGGAATGTGCATGCCCGGCGAATAAAGGCCCTGCTTCAGGGGGCTGTCATCGACGATAAAGTCGATCAGGTCGGCCCCGATTCCAAAATGATACATCAGCGTCGTCGCCTTGGCGGGGGCTCCGAAGGCGGCAATGCTGTGGCCCTGTTCCTTCAGGCCCCTGAGCAGGCTTGAAAGTTCGGCTTTCAGGACATCAATACGGGTGCCAAAGTCACGGTAGGTTTCGGCCCTGTTGAGCCCCATTTTGACTTCCAGATCGACCAGCGCCGCGACGGAATTTCCAATGGTGCGTGAACCGGCGGCGGGCCGGGCGACGGCGCGCAAACTGCCGCCATGACTGTCGACGCGCACCGCCTCGATCAATTCCATGCCGTGGGCGCGCATGAAGGGGATAAGTGGTGCGACGGCATGATAGGCCAGATGCTCGTGATAGATGGTGTCGAAAAGTGTTTTTTCGAACACGTCGACCAGATAGGAAACCTCGAACACAAAAACACCGTCGTCTTCCAGTAGCGCCGCGACCCCATCCAGGACGCCCCCAAGATCGTCGATATGGGCAAACACGTTGTTGGCGGTAATGATGGAAAAGGCGCCGTGATCGGCCTTGATCGCCAGCGCCGTTTCGGGGCCAAAAAAACCGGTGATGGTTTTGATGCCATTGGCCGTCGCCTGGGCGGCGATGTCTATGGCCGGATCGATGCCGAGAACCGAAAACCCCGTATCTTTAAAGAATCGGAGCAAGGTGCCATCGTTGGAGCCGATATCGAGGACTCGCGTGCCAGCCACGGGGACAAACGTGTCCAGAACATAACGGGCATAATCTTCGAAATGTTTGACAAATAACGGCGAGGTTCCCGACACATAGACGTAGTTTTCGAACAGGATCGCCGGGTCAACCACATCGAGAAGCTGCACATGACGACAGTTCCCGCAAAAGAAAACATCGAGGGGAAAGATTGGCTGGGTTTCGGAAATCAGGTCATGGGAAATGAACGCGTTGGCCGGCGGCGTCGCCGCCAGTGACAGCACTTCTGTCAGATCGAGGCTTCCGCACAGGCGGCAGGTCGTGCGGCGCTGGCAGGAGGGGGCCATTCTATGATTCTGCGTCTTCCGGGCGCCAGCTGATCGAGCCGGCATCGTCGAGCAAATCGACGCGCACAACGTCTGCTTCGTAGGTCGCCTGATCGCGGGGGTTACGAGACAGTGTCAGGAACACGGTATCTTCCGGAAACTTCATGCCGTGGTCGATCATCGGCGGCGTAAACACCATCTGGCCCTCCTTGACCAGCAGCATTTCCGGATCGTCGTCGCTGCCGGTCGTGCGGTGGTAATATTCAATGCATCCGGACAGGACATAACAATAATGCCAGTCGGTCTTGTGATAGTGATTGGCCCTGAGCGCGCCGGCCTTTGATTCGATCAAAACGGCAGACTTCATCATCCGGTCGACCAGCGGCTGGATGGCGCCGCGATCATCGACGAACGGCTTTTCCAGCGGCACAATTGCCTCGTCCGGCCAGCTTGTTTTCTCTTCCTCAGTGACGGGGTAGAGGTCGGGGGTGTCCATTTAATAGCTTCCTTTAAAGGCCCAGGCGTTTGGCGAATATTGTCCAAATAACAGGAAGGACGTGATGGGCCCGAATTTTCTTTCCCTCATCATATGTGCGCCCATAGTAACTGATCGGCACCTCGTAAAAGCTTTTCCCCTTGCTAATGGCACGGGTCAGGATTTCCGCGTGTTGTTCCCAACCATCCGTGGTCAGGCTGGTGACGGGAACAAGCGAGCGTCGGTAGAGCAAATAACAGGAATAAACATCGGTAAAGGTGACATTGTTCAGAAGGTTGAAAAGCAGTGTGATTAGCCGGTTGCCGACTTTATGCCAAAAATAGGAAACACGGGTGATCGGCGATGCAACCATACGGCTGCCCATAACCACGTCGGCGTTGAATCGGAGAACGGGCTCAAGCAATTTGCCATAGTCATTAGGATCATATTCAAGGTCGGCATCCTGGAAAAGGACGTAGTCCCCCGTGGCGATGCCCAAGCCGGCCCTGACCGCCGCCCCTTTGCCGCCGTTTATTGATAGCTTGACGAACTTGCCGTAAAGGTCCGGACGCTCTTCCAGTAATGCAACCGTGCGATCAGTAGAACAGTCGTCAATGACAATTACTTCAAATTCGACGCCATCGATCCGTTGCCGGGCGACGAGTTCAAGAATTTCGATAATTGTCGCCTGCTCGTTGAAGGCGGGGATGATGATCGATGTCTTTATCATTGTGCCGTTATTATTTTCAGGGTCACTGTCTTGGGGTTTCAATAGCTGTTTTAAATAGAGATCAACTTTACCGATATCATATCCTCATTGGAACAGTTTATCATCGGCAAAGGCCTCAAGGCCGGTGTCCGGCGGCACCACCGAGATCGGATGTTCGACGTGAATACGGACCGCCAGCTCAAGCATCAGCAGGGCATAAATACGGAAACTATGACGCCCCCTGTCGGCAAGCAGATATTCAATTCCCTGCGCCGTCCACCAATTGCGCTCAAGTGTTTCCTTGCGAGTCAAAATGGCCCGGGAAAGTGCCGCCAGCTTATCATCCATCCACATTGGAACCGGTGCGGCGAAACCCTGTTTTGGCGCGTTGATGATGGTATCGGGAAGGAAGCGTTCGGCAATCCGCCGCTCAAGCGATTTCTGCTGGTTGCCGGCGGTGCGGATATGCGGCGGAACCGCCAGCGCCGCTTCGACCAGTCTGTGATCAAGGAACGGCACTCGGCCTTCGACGCCGACAGACATGGATGAACGATCAAGAAGGGTTAACAAATCTTCCGGTAGATAGGTTTCCAGATCGGCAAACAGGGCGGCGGTTTGTGGCGGGCCATCGAAAGCGGCGAACGATGTGCTTTGCGCCGGTATAGGGGCCCCGCCCCGGTTGCCGATCATTTCCAGCATCGGTGGCGGAAACATCGTCCCATGGTCATGCAAATAAGCGCCGCGGTTATTGAAGAATTTTTCGGCCCGGGCAAGACGCCATGCGTTCATGGGCGAAACCGTGCCCATAAGTGGCTCCACAATCATGTGCCGCAGCCAACCGGGCAGTGATAAATACCTGCGTTCGATGGGACGTTGAAAATAACGCCCGTAACCGGCGAACAGTTCATCGCCGCCGGTACCATTCAGGGCAACTTTCAGGCGTTTTCCCAACTGCTCAGAAATAAGGGTATTGGGCAGCAGGGCCGGATCGTTAAGCGGCTCATCGCAATACCAGGCTAGTTTTGGCAGGTGATCGGCGACCGACGAGATATCCAGGGTGAGTTCCTCGTGGCGGGTTCCATAACGTTTGGCGACACTTGCGGCGAGCGGTGATTCATCGACCGATGCACCTTCGAAACGAACAGTATAGGTATTTAGGGGCTGCCCCTGTTGCTCGGCGGCAAGGGCCACCAACAGGCCAGAATCAATGCCGCCGGACAATAACACCCCGATCGGCACGTCGCTGCGAAGTTGTAGCCTGACGCTGTCCTTAAGCAGCTCCACAAGATGGGCTTCAATCTCGTCCTGGTTTTTTGGCATATCCGGTGCCATGTGCGCCCGCCAGTAGCGCTCTACCCGAACAGATCCGTCGCCCAGGGCCTCCAGCATATGGCCCGGCGGTAATTTATGGACGCCCTTGAACAGGGTCGCCGGTGCGGGCACATAGCCGTGGGCTAAATAGGCGGAAACTGACGTCTCTTCGACGGCGGCCTTGACCAGTCCCGATGCAAACAAAGCCTTTATTTCGGAAGCAAAAACAATACCCCCGGACGGCAGCTTGGCCCAGTACAGGGGTTTTACGCCTAGGCGATCCCGAACCAGCAGCAGTTTGTCGCTGACGCTGTCGTAAAGGGCGAGCGCGTACATACCGTTCAGCCGATGGACAAAGTCGTTACCAAGGGCGCGGGCCAGCGGCAACACCACCTCCATGTCGCCTTTGGTCTGGTATTGGTAGTCCTGCCCCTGCGGCGAGCGGCGAAGCTCCAGATAGTTATAGATTTCGCCGTTGCCGACCAGCACCCGCCGGCCGGCGTCCTCGACAATCGGCTGATCGCCGGTTTCAAGGTCGATGATCGCCAGCCGTGCGAAGCCGCACTGGTAGCGGCGATCGGCGCTTGAGTACCGGTCGGTGCCATCCGGGCCCCGGTGGGCCATGATCTTGATCATGGCGTCCAGGTTAGCATCTACCGCCTGAGCGGAGCGGGGCAAAAAAAGACCGGCGATTCCGCACATTCAAGTTTTCTCCACGACGATCATTTTGCTTCGGGAAAGGCGTTTCAAAGGCTCGGTCCAAGGGGTTGTTGGGGTACTACAAGGGGTTGTTGGAATACTATAAGGGCGCTCCGTTCGCTGGGGAAGGGGCGCCGTCGGCCTCTTTAATATCAGCCCAGGGGGACCAGGTCATGGGGGTGTCCGGAGTCAGATCCTGACGCACCAGGATCGACTTGACCTCGCCCAGGAACATGATGTGAGTGCCCAGGCGAATTTCGCCAACAACATCGCACTCGAAATGAATCGGCGACTCATTTAGTTGCGGAGCCCGTGCACGCGGCGAAACGGATAAGCCCGCGTTTGCAATTTTATCCGGGTCGTCGGTAAAGGAGGTGGTGCCGCTGTAGCGGATTGCCTTTGTCAGGTTTTCGTCAATATAAGCAACGCCGCAGCCGAAGGAACCGGCCTGGCGGATGATGTCGAGAGATGCGCGCGGGCCATAACGTTCGTTAATGGCGCTGTAGGAAATGCACGGTGCGATAATCAAAGGATGGCGACTGATGATTGTGGTCGAACCGCACGGCATCAGGTTGGCCTGCTTATCGGAAGTCCATGTGGTGATCATGGCGGTTGGCGATGGAAAGAAACACGGCCAGCGGGCGCGGTCATTGTCGACTTCGATCTGATCCTGCGGCAGCGCGGCCAGATGCTTGATCGCCATACCATGGGCATGGTCATCGGATTCGAAGGCGACCGTGTTGGCGGCCGGGAATTTATAGCGCGGCGTGTAACCTTTTTGATAGTGCTCGGCCATGCCGGACTTCGGGCTCACCCCGGTGGCGGACGGCAGGGACGGGTCGGGCTTCCATTCGGGCAGGCCGCCCCAAGAAATCTGCGATTTTCCCTGGGCTATATCTTCGCGCAATTGAATGGCGGTGATCTCAATGAAATAGACCCGGTGTGACCCCACATCAGACCAGGGCTTGTCGTAGATCGGGTCGCCGGAAAAATCCTTGCCCGGCTTGACCAGCTTTCCTTCATAGACCAGATAGGCGTCTTTTAATATGGGCGCATCGACGGTTTTAGCAGACCGCGTTTCAAGCCCCGCGATTGCCAGGCGTTCTGAGGTTCTGTTTTCGGAAATTTCGGCAATTGCCTTCATGGCGCGAACCAGTTGATCGCCTTGCGGTAAAAACTGGATGGCGACAGAGCCGCCGGATTCCAGGAGTTCGGCAAAGCGACCACGAACATGGTGACGGTCCGATAGCTCCTCGCGGCAAAAGCTGAGCGCCGCGATATAGGGGAAACGATTGACGATGGAAGGCCCGACAACTTTCTCGAAGGCAATTTCTTCCCCATTCGCGGTGGTGACAAAGCAAATTGGCGACGGGAAAAAAGCTGGCCAGCGAGAGTCATGTGCTAGTTGCCTGGGAGTTTCCGGCAAGTCACGTTGGCGGAACGGGGTATCGCCACCTGCCTCCCATCCTGACGCGGCTTCAAGGGCTGAATAGGGCCATTTATATGATAAATCCGGCGGCATTCTGGTGATCTACCCTGCACCTTATTGGTAAAGTTATTAGTGTTTCTGATGGAAAAGAAACGCCCTGTCAACCGTCAGCGAAAACTTCGTCATTTAACAAGCTTTATGACGATTGGGCGGGCTAGGATGAGGCGGTGGTGTCAAGCTGGATATGGTGTACGTTATTGTGGCTCAGATTAATGCCGTTAATGACATTGTCCTTATAAAGTTTCGTTGTATCAGCTGGCGTCTTCACGTGAATCCCTGCCGACATGTTTTGCCGTCGAATTTCTCGATAGACGTTTTCCCATTGGCTAAACATTGTGTCTTCTTCAGTACGGGAAATCCAGGGCTCCCCGAATTGAACGCGTATGGCTTTTGGCGCGTTCTGAATACCATTACTGATCGCTGTTGCCAGTCGCGTTTCATGTGATTTGCTGAAAAATCCTTTCGCGATTCCCGCGAACGTTCGATACAAGCCCCGCCCTTTGAAAAAGGTAAAAATGCAACGTATTTTCCACAAGAACATATCCAAATTGCTCAAGTGTTCGGCAAATTTCTTCGAGGGATAAAAGGATGCGCCTTGAAGGATGTGAACGAAATAGTCGCGGTCTATCGTAATTTTTCCATCATCATAAAGGCTGTCGAATAATTCCGACCCCGGTAGAGCCAGATAAAAACCGACCGAGATATCCGTTACCCCGATCTCACCCATTTGCCTCACGAATTTCAGGTTTTCAGCCAGATGCTCTGGTTTATCGTGGGGAAAGCCGATGATGGTGAATATCCCGACGATAAGCTTTGCATCTATGGACGCCTTGAGGCTTTTCATCAGGCGCCCGGTTTTCATTTTTTTCTTGATCAGCATTCGCGTCGTTTCTGATCCTGATTCGGGAGCGAAATTCAGGTTCTGGGCACCGGTGCGGTAAAGCAAATTCGCAACCTCGCTATCTATGGCCTCAGAACGTGTCCCTGAGGGCAGCTGCCAGGTAATCTGCAAATTTCGTGCGAGCAATTCATTACAGAACGTAATGAGCCAGTCCCGATTCAACATCACGGTCAGGTCTTGTAGCGTGAAGTCCTTGGCGTTGTAGGTTTTGACGTAATGCTCAATTTCGTCAACGACAAGGAGCGGATCGCGCGGAAACCAACTGGGAGTCCACATGTTGGGGGCGGCGCAGAACGTACATTGATACGGGCAACCCCGGGTTGCCAGTAGAGGCATGCTGATGCCTCCTGTTTGCATGCCGCCAACATAGTTATTGTCGACATAGGCTTTTATATCGAACAGATGCCATGCCGGTCGAGCAATTTGGTTGATATCGCATTCGCGCGTATGACGCTTATTGATGGTAATGCGATTTGCAACTTTATATCCAATACCCTTTAGGTCAGAGGGGTCATCACCATTTTCTAGCAAATTGACTAAGCTGACGATCGTCTCCTCGCCTTCTCCGAGAACGATGTAATCGGCTTCTGAAACCGCAAGGCAAAACTCCGGCATGGCGGTCACGTGTTCGCCACCTAGGATGATCTTGAGTTCGGGTCGTTTGGCCTTAATAAGCTTTATCAACTGAATTGCCGCTGGCCATTCATGAGTGAAAATAACGGTGATTCCCACTTGGGTTGCCTGTGAAGGAATTCGCTCTGCGATATCTTCAAGCTTGAGGCCGATAAGAAATCCCTTAACGTAGCGGGTGTATGTATTAGGTGCCTCAGCGACGGCATCCAAAATATGAATGGTTTTGCCAGCCGCTTCGAGCGCGCCTGCAATATACGAGAGGCCCAGCGGGAGATTGACAGTCAGGTATGCAATTCGAAAAGACTCGACAAACGGCGGCCGTATCAAGCAAATCATAACGTTGCTTTCTTTCCTGTGAGTGTCCGTCCGAGAAGTTAATGAATCATTATAAGGTTGTGTGATTCAAGTGTCTTATTTTTCATTGAAGGATAAGACTGATGTGGACTTCAGAAAATCGTGGCTCTTATGACCGTAGCAAACTGCGTTACCCAAGTGACGTGACGGATGAGGAATGGGAACACATTGCGCCTTTGATCCCCCCGGCCAAGCGCGGTGGCCGCAAGCGGAGCGTTGATGTCCGCGAAGTGGTAAACGGCCTGATGTACATCCTGAGCACCGGTTGCCAATGGCGTGCGGTGCCCAAGGACCTGCCGCCACGCAGTACGCTGTTTGAGTATTTTGATCTTTGGGATTATGACGGGACACTGGATCGAATACACCATACGCTTTACATCAAATGCCGCGAAGCGATGGGGCGCGAGGCCAGTCCAACAGCATGTGTGATCGACAGCCAGAGTGTAAAAGGCGCAGAAAAAGGGGGGCCTGCATCGATCCATCGGGCTACGACGCGGGCAAGAAAATCAAGGGGAAGAAGCGCCACATCCTTGTCGATACGGTAGGGTTGCTGCTTCACGCAGTGGTTCATCCGGCCAGTATCCAGGATCGGGATGGCGGCGCTTTGGTCCTTGGGACCTTGTTCGGCAGCTTTCCGTTTCTGATAAAACTCTTTGCCGACGGTGGATACCAAGGGCCGATTTTCAAACAGGCACAGAAGAATATATTGCCCTGCCTGGAAACTGAAATCGTCAAACGGTCGGATACGGCGGCCGGCTTTGAGGTCATCCCCAGAAGGTGGGTCGTGGAAAGAACTTTTGCATGGCTCGGCAGATGCCGCCGTCTGGCCAAGGACTTTGAGAACCGCACCAGGACCGCCCGAGCTTTCCTCATCCTGGCGTCAATTCGCTTGATGATGAGAAAGCTTTGTTTAAACAGATAAACTTTTCGGACGGACTCTGAGGGCTGATCAATTTTGCGCATGTTAGTTTAGTGATCTTGAAATGTATTGCACAAACATTAGTACAGGTTCCCCACAGCAGAAGTCATAACGCAGGAGAATTTACATTGCTCGACCAAAACACCCTAACGTGCTCTAACTTAGGTCAGAATCGACAACTTGAAGTGCGTCATTGCTGACGGACAGAGGAAACTCGAAAAAATGCCAAAACCCACGATTTCATTGATAGTTCCTTGTTGGAACGAGGAAAAAACAGTCGCTACTTTCTTTTCCGAGGTGTCGAAAGTGATCAGGAACGTGGAGGCGAACTTCGAGTTTTTATTCATTGAAGACGGCAGTGCGGATAATACCTTCACCGAGCTGAAAAAGCTGGCAGACAAGGATGACCGCATCCGTATTTTACGTATGTCCCGCAATTTTGGCAGCTTTTCGGGCATTGCCGCAGGGTTTGAACATTGCCGCGGCGACGCGGCGATCTATCTCTCCGCTGATTTACAGGATTCTCCCTCTATTATCCCTGAGATGATATCAAGATGGCAGGAAGGAACCGACATCGTCTGGGCGGTACGCAACAAACGTGAAGAATCATTTTCCAGAATTTTTTACAGGATGTTGGGGAAAATTGCCTTGCCCAATATTCCTGAAAACGGAATGGATTTTGCGCTGATAGGCCGCAACGTAATCGATGTTTACAGGGCACTTGCCGAACGTGACAACTTTCCGGTGCTTTCGATATTCAAGCTGGGTTTTAATCAGCAATTTATTGACTATGACCGCTCAGAACGCACGATGGGAGAGTCAGGGTGGCCCTTCTGGAAAAAGGTGCGAACGGCCGTTGATGTGATTGTTGCGTTTTCGTATGCACCGGTTCGTATGATAAGCACCATCGGTATCTTGGCGGCAGTTTTAGGGTTGCTTTATGCCCTGGTTGTTATTTTTGAAAGATTGTTTTTTGGCGTTGAGGTTTCCGGTTGGGCCTCCTTGATGGTTGTTTTGCTGTTGGTTTCCGGAGTGCAGATGGTATCGTTGGGCGTAATTGCCGAATATATGTGGCGTCAAAGCAAGCAGGTTCGTCATGATCCACGCTATATCATTATGGAAGAATACGGAGCCAAGCCTTCGGCCCAGTCCGAAAGCCTGGTTATCGATGTGGACAACATTAATGTTTCGCCAAAACGTTAACGCAAAAAGGCTTTGCGTCGTCTCTCATTACCGATATTAGCGTAGAGCGTTACTTGACTCGATGGGGGCGGGGATTATGGTTGCGCGAAATGTTCCCTTGATTGTATGGCTATGATTATTCTGGATTATTTCCTGCTTAATGAACCGCAGTGGGCAACTGCTGGTTTCGTGCTGCTTTTCTATGTGCTCTCGGCCCTGGCCGGGCGCGGACTGGGCCGTTCGCTCGTGGAAGGCAGTGCCTTCGGGTTCCTTATCCTTGCCGCTTCTGCCAACCTCAGCCTATTTATTTTTCGTCCGCTGGGAATACCGACGGCATTTTTTGGATTTTCCGTCATAATTTTTACGGCGGTGATTGTCTGGATTTTACGGCGGGTGGTTTTCCCGAAGGCGGCTGAAAAAGAATCGTTTGACCAGTTTTATGCCGCCGTCGTAGCGGTAATGGTCCTGATTCTCTGGGCCGGCAATATCCTGCATCCCTTTCCGGACGCGGGCTTCTCCTCTCATCACGGCTGGATTCCGCCCTATATGGAGACCTCGTTTGAGGCGGGGCACTTTTTATTAATTGATGAAATGGGCTTTGGGACGGGCCTGATGACGTCGTTTTATTATGTCACAGACCTTATGGGGATGGTCGCGCTCGGCATGTGGCTTGGGGCCGCGAAGGCCTATCCGGTCTTTAATGCCGGATCCATTTTAGGCGCGATGCTGGCCTTTTCGGTTCTCATGCGGGCCCTGAAGCACAACAGGCTGGCCTTGCTCGCCTTTTTTGTCATGTCGCTGGTGATGTTCCGCTATGACCTGTTTTTCAGGGTCATGCTGGGTGGCAACCTGAGTGACGTCATCATGTACCTTTCCGGTGCCCTTGTTCTTTATTATCTGGTGCGCGGCCCAGGCTTTATGACGGCCTTGCTGGGCGCGACGGCAGCCTCGATATTCCTGGTTTTTTCAAGACATTATGGTGCCTTTCTTAGTGGCGTCGTGATGATCACCTGCTTTGCGACAGCTTGGTTTCATGGTCGGAAGCGAGACTTGAAGCCGTGGTTCATCCTTGGCTTTCTGCTGGTCGCTTTTTCTCTGCGGGAAATTTATTATATCGTTACTCAGCCGACGCCTTATTACCCGGGCACCTGGAATCTTGGACGGACAAGCTTCTCCTTTTCCGACCTTTTCCTGGGCGCCCTGACCGACTGGGGGATCCTTACGGGAAGCAAACTGAACAGCCTGAACATTGACTGGAAAAATATATACCTGATAGGCCTTTTGGGCTTGGCGGCAACTCAGGGAAAAAAAATATGGCGTCAGCACCGTAGGTTTCTTGTTTACCTGGCTCCTTTGTTGGTTCTGGTCGCCCCGCTGGTCCTGCAAATGGTGACCGGCTACCGGACCAGTCCCAGCCATAATAAAAGCTATATCTTTGGCGCGCTCTTTTTTGCCTGGTATCCCTGTTATCTTTTCGGATTTATAGTGCCCGTAAAATACTGGTCAGAACGTATCGCTACCCATAAATCGGCCTTGGCTTTCGTGGCGGTTTTATTGGTTGTTCCGCTTGGCTATTCATTAGGCGATAAACTTCAGGCCAGCCGGATTATTGAACAAGGGCCGGGGCAATATTTGCAGTGGGCCTTCCACAAGGACATTGTTGACAGGGAAATTGCCGAGCGTCTGCTCGAGGCGAAGGGCCAAGAGATCACGGACAGGCCGGTGATGTATTTTTATTATGAACCGGGCATTACCCTGCGCCACTACCTGGGGGGTGAATTTTTTAAAGATTTTGATTTCTGGAGTGATCCGGTACTTGAGCAAAGCGAGTCCTCGGCAACCCTTTACGAGCTGCTGGCTCGATTTGGATACCCCAATCTTTATTTAAGTATCGGCGGCAAGTCGCGGTATGTTGAATTTCTTGCGGACAGCAGACGAAAATATGCCGAAGAGATTAAAAATATTGAGCGGATGCCCTGGGTCGAGCGAATAATAGAATATAAAAACGCCCGTTTTGTTGTTGTAAAAAAACCGGACTCAAAATGAACATGCCGGACTATCGATTAGGGTTAGTGAAATGAGGAAGTGGTCGGAATGCCCGTCGTGTGGCAGCACTGACTATCGCGTCATCTACACCCATAATCCGGGCATGTGCATTGACGGGCATGTTGTCAAATGCCGTGCGTGTTCTCTTTTGTATAAAATTCCCCTTGAAGAAAACTTTGACGCAACGAATGCGAACGTTAAGGAATATACGGGGAATTTTATAGAAGATGATGACATCGCCCGGGCGGAACTTTCCGAAATTCTCGACATTCTTTGCCACACCAGAGGAGACCGGCGGGGCGATTTGCTGGAATTAGGCTGCGGACCTGGCAACTTCCTGTCACTGGCCAAGGACCGGGGGTTTAACGTCACCGGTGTCGAGGCGACGGATGAGCTGGCCGTAAGCGCCAGACAGAAAACCGGCGGGACCATTGTGGTTGGCGACATCATCAATGCGGATCTGGGCGGTGCCACCTTTGACGTTATCGTTCTACTTGATCTTATAGAGCATCTACAAGATCCCGTTGAGGCATTAAGCCGGTATCACGATTGTTTGAATGAGGCTGGTTCGGTGCTGGTGTTTACCCCGAATCACTCAAGTTTTATCGCAAGAATTACCCGCGTCATTCGTGCCATAACCCTTGGCGTCATCAAGAAACCTTGTGACGAAATTTTCGACTGTTTGCATGTCACCTTTTTTAATCGCCAGACCCTTGGCAAGACCCTGGAACGGGCGGGCTATGAAGTTACGACAACAAAAATGGTCGCGTACCGACCGGAACGCAGAAATTTGGCAACCGGTCTTACGGCTTCGATTCTTCGCTTTATAGAAATATTCAGCCGCTATTTTCCCAATGGCCCATTCCGCGTTGTGATGATGGCGCGCCCCAAGACGGATTGAAAATTACGCATTACATTAGGGGCCGGGTATAGTAAATTTCAGTTTCTTGTTTCCAAACACCCTTCCTCCCTATAATAAGCAGGCAGGACCACTTTAAAATGGACCATCTTGTTATCAACCTCCGTAGCCGCTAACCAGAAACACTGATTTGAGAGAAAAATGCCAATAAGCGATTCGGTCGATCTTGGACGGGGCGTAACAATTTTTCACCCCGATCTGGTGAATCTCTACGGGTGCGCCATTGGTGATGAAACAAAGATCGGTGCTTTTGTTGAAATCCAGAAAGGCGCCATCATCGGCTCTCGATGCAAGATATCCTCACACAGTTTTGTCTGTGAGGGGGTAACGATCGAAGATGGAGTTTTCATCGGTCACGGTGTTATGTTCACCAATGACACGCATCCTCGCGCTGTAAATGAAGACGGATCATTACAGGATGACAGCGACTGGCAGGTCATCGGAACACGCGTGAAAAAACAAGCCTCTATCGGCAGTGGGGCAACCATACTGCCCGGCATCACCATTGGCGCGGGCGCCATGGTGGGCGCCGGTTCGGTTGTTACCAAAGACGTTCCCGACAACGCCGTTGTTGCAGGTAATCCGGCCCGGGTTCTGGGCGGTGCCTGAGCGGGACACGACAAAATGTTATCGGAGTTAATACAAGAATGAGCCTGAAAATTGGAATCGTCGGGTACGGTTATTGGGGGCCAAACCTGGTCAGAAACTTTACCGCGACAGAGGGTTGCGATGTCGTTGCCGTTTGTGACCGCAGCGAGGACAGGCTGGCTCAGGTAAGCAAGTTGTACCCCACAGCTCAAACATACAGAGAGTTCGATGATTTCCTTGGCTGTGGGCTGGATGCCGTCGCCGTCGCGACCCCGGTCGCGTCCCACTATCCCCTGGCCATGCAGGCACTGGAAGCCGGAAAGCATGTTCTGATTGAAAAGCCGATGGCTGAATCATCGGAGCAGGCAGAGAAACTGATCGCCGAGGCAGCGAAGCGAGAGCTGACGCTAATGGTCGATCACACGTTTATCTATACCGGCGCCGTTCGGAAAATTCACGAGCTCTATAAAAATGGCGAGCTGGGCGACATCCGATATTTTGATTCAACCCGTATGAATCTGGGCCTGTATCAACATGATGTTGACGTCATTTGGGATCTGGCCGTTCACGATCTGTCGATCCTTGATTATATCATTGGCGAGGCTCCGTCTTCGGTTTCCGCTGTCGGCACCAGCCATGTTGCCGGCATGCCTGAAGATATGGCCTACCTGACCGTGTTTTATAATTCCGGGGCCATGGCCCATGTTGGCGTAAACTGGCTGTCGCCGGTAAAGGTCCGCAGGACGGTCATTGGCGGTTCTAAAAAAATGATCGTCTGGGACGACCTTGAGCCCAGCGAAAAAATCAAGGTTTACGACACCGGCGTTACCGTAACCGATGATCCTGAGAAAATTTATGACATGATCGTCGGATACCGGGTCGGCGATATGTGGGCGCCGCAGGTTCCCATGCTTGAGGCGCTGGCCATCGAAGCCAGGCATTTTATTGAGTGCATCAATACCAAATCCGAGCCGATTACTTCCGGGGATATCGGCCAGCGGGTGGTTAAAATTCTTGAGGCCGCCTCGCAGTCTATGAAAAACAGAGGCACCCCCGTCGACCTGAGTGGAGAAGGCAAATAATGGTTCCGTTTCTCGATCTGAAAGCACAATACCACTCGATCAAGGACGAGGCCGATGCGGCGGTCCTTAAAATTATGGAAAGCTGTCAGTTTGCCCTTGGTGAAGAAGTGGCGACGTTCGAGCATAAATTTGCCGAATACTGCCAGACACGTCATGCCGTGGCCGTCAATTCCGGCACCAGCGCCCTGCATCTTTCGTTACTGGCGGCAGGTGTCGGGCCCGGCGATGAGGTCATCACCGTAGCGATGACCTTTGTCGCCACCGTTGCCGCTATCGATTATTCTGGTGCAAAGGCGGTTCTTGTTGATGTCGATCCCAAGACCTGGACGATGGACGCAAATCAGCTTGAGGCCGCCATCACCCCTAAAACCAAGGCCATCATACCCGTCCATCTTCATGGACGGGTCGCCGATATGGACGCGATCAATGCCATTGCCGACAAGCATGGCCTTGTTGTTATTGAAGACGCGGCCCAGGCCCATGGCGCTGAATACAAAGGCCGTCGGGCCGGCAGCTTAAGCCGGGCCGGCTGTTTCAGCTTTTATCCCGGAAAAAATCTGGGCGCTTACGGGGAAGGTGGTGCCGTGGTCACAGATGATGAGGAGCTGGCAAACATGGTCCGGGTGCTGCGGGATTGGGGCCAGAAAGGTAAATACAATCACGTCCATAAAGGCTTCAACGCCCGTATGGATGGTTTCCAGGGGGCTATTCTCAACGTCAAAATGGGACGAATTGAGGATTGGACGGATGCCCGTCGTGCTCATGCGGCTCTTTATGACAAGCTGTTGGCAGGAAGCGGCTTCGGCTTGCCCATTCAGTCGAACGACTGTCGGCACGTCTATCACGTTTACGCCCTGTGCACCCCCGATCGCGAAGCCATGCAGGCCCATCTGACAGAGCAGGGTATTCAGTCCGGCATACACTATCCGATACCGGTGCATTTGCAGCCGGCCTATGCCGACCTTGGTGGAAAGAAAGGTGATTTCCCGGTTTCAGAGCGCCTGGCAAATGAATTTGTCTCACTGCCGATGTATGCAGAGCTTTCGACGGATCAAATCGAGCTGGTAGCCGCTGGCGTTAACTCGGTGTAAAGCAAGCCGAACATTTTATTGCAGCTTCGAAAGGGCGACACTTGGCGGACTTGAAAAACAAGAAAATACTGATCACCGGCGGTGCCGGTTTTATGGGCTCCCATGTTATCGACCTGCTTATTGATGAGGGCTGCAAGGACATTGTTGCAATCGATAACATGGTTCGGGGCCGCAAAGAGAACCTGTCCGAGGCCATGGATCGCTTCCCCGTTAAACTTGTCGAGGGCGATATCCGCGATAGCGCGTTGATGGCCGGTCTGGTGAAAGATGCCGATATCGTTTTTCATTTGGCGGCTCTTCGTATAACCCAGTGCGCCGCCGAACCCCGCCATGCCCTGGAAGTCATGGTCGATGCGACTTATACCCTGCTAGAGCAGTGCGTCGAGTTTGAGGTCGAGAAAATCGTTGCGGCTTCATCAGCATCCGTTTACGGCATGGCCGATCAGTTTCCGACCGATGAGGCGCACCACCCTTATGGCAACAGGACCCTTTACGGGGCCGCTAAAACCTTCTTCGAGGGGCTGCTGCGCTCATTCAATGATATGTATGGTCTGGATTACGTGGGCTTTCGATATTTTAACATTTATGGCCCCCGGATGGATATTCACGGAAAATATACCGAGGTGCTGATTCGCTGGATGGAAAGAATTGCCGCAGGCAAGCCGCCTCTGATTTTTGGCGACGGCACCCAGACCATGGATTTTATTGATATCCGCGATGTCGCGCGGGCTAATATTCTGGGCGCCAAGTCGGATTCCTGCGACGAGATTTTCAACGTTGCCAGTGGCGGCGAGACCAGCCTGAAAGAACTTGCCGATTCCTTGCTGACGGTGATGGGGGCGGAAAACCTGACCCCTGAATTTGGTCCGGAAAGAAGCGTTAATCCGGTTCCGCGCCGATTGGCCTCAACAGAAAAAACCGAACGGGCTCTTGATTTCAAGTCAGAAATTTCATTGCAGGACGGGTTAAGGGATCTTGTTGAGTGGTGGAAAAAAGAACAAAGTGACGGGTGTCAGTGACATTAAGGTGTCGGCTGATCGTTAAGGGGGAATTCAGTGGATATCCTGATTACCGGCGCGACGGGTTTTATTGGATCTAGATTGTGTCGACTGCTAGGCGCGGATAATGAAAACAGTCTCTTTTCATTACAGCGCCCGGGCCATCTGCCGGTCGAAGGCATTACCGCCATCGAATGGGATTTGTCTTGCCGGATAGATGAAAATATTTTACCCGACGCCATAGATGCCGTTGTCCATTTGGCCCTGGCTCGTGATATCCGTCGTTTTCCCGAAGCTGTTCCTGAGCTTTTTGCCGTAAATGTACGCACGACTATTGAGTTGTTAGAATACGCTCGAAAGGCCGGGGCATCGCATTTTTTCATGGCGTCGACGGGAAACAGTTATGCCCCTGACCTGGGTCTTTGTATTGGCGAGCAACCTGTTCCGCCGAATGACTTTTATACATCAGCGAAGTTAGCGGCCGAAGCATTGGTTCGACCTTATCGATCTTGTTTTCCGGTTAATATTTTGCGTGCGTTTTTTCCATATGGCCCCGGGCAGGGTGCCAAGACCATCCAAAGGCTAATTGCTCGGGTTAAGACAAGCCAGCCTATATCACTTGCAAAAGGACTGAATGGAGATGGCGATCAGCTGTCATTGATTTACGTCGATGATCTGGTTCAGGCGATTGCCCAGTCTATAAGCGAAGGATGGGACGGGCTGTTCGATGTCGCTACACCCGAAGTGCTATCGGTGCGTCAAATTGTCATGGAAATTGGACAGCAATTGGGAATAGAGCCGGTTTTTGAATATGGCGACACGCCTGCAAAAAAGATGAGCGCGGATTTAAGAGAGTTAAATGAAAGAAGCCGATTAAGTTTTCGCTCTTTTTCTGACGGCCTGTCGGAACTGTTAGCAGAAGAGACGGAATTACTTACGTCTGATTAGGCCCATCTCGTGAGCCCAGGCTAGCCATGACTAATGCTCCTTGCGGCCACAGCGCGCCCGCTTATTGTTATGGAGAGCGTTAGTGACTCCGGCCACATTCAGGAATTGGATTCACACAAGCCGGGTCTCATTGCCTTACGCGATGAGAACCCAAAGCTTTAGAGCATATCCGGATTATTTTGACGCATAACCGTCAGCGGCAAAGAAGTTTCTGCATTCCTCTGGCTTGAACAGGTCACAAACTTTTCCTGCGGCTTTCCACAGGTCATCGATTGTTCTGGGTTTCAGGCGTTTCATGTGAGCCTTAAACTTTGAGAACGCCAGTTCTATGGGGTTAAAATCAGGAGAATACGGCGGCAAGAACAAAAGCCAGGCTCCGCGTTTTCCAACGACCCGCCTGATATTGTCGCGTTTGTGCGCCGGGAGATTGTCGAGAACTACCACATCCCCTTTGTTATACCAGAGGGCATTGAATGAGACTCATTTAGGGGATTCCCAGATGGCCTAATTTCTGAATCAATATGGTGAACAGATTCGGAGGTTTGCCATGGGTAGAGTTATTGCGTTACGGAAAGATTTTGATGGGCCGACTTTACG
>JABMOQ010000173.1 GCA_013204045.1 Rhodospirillaceae bacterium
GCCCAGCTGGCCAAGCTCGCGCATCAGTTCAAAACGCACCTTGGGGTCGACCTCGAAGCGATCGTGGCGGCTGGCAGCCACATTGGCGCTGGGTGCGATCCGGCTGACCGTTACCTGATCGCCGTTGGTATTTCCGGCCAACAGTCCACAGCATTCTTCCGGATAAGACGCTTCGGCGTCTTTATATATGTGTTGCAGCAGGGGCTCAGGAATAAGGATCACGGAGTCGCCTGTACATTGCCGAGAACCTTGCCGCTGGCGGCATCGACGATAATGACCCGCTCGCACGTTCCTCCGGCCGGCCCGATGGTGAAGAACAGGCGCTGGCCGTCGCCGCCGACTTTAGCGATGGAACATCCGGCGGGCAGGGCCAGATCAACATCGCCGAAGGCGGCAAGCGGGGCGGCCTGTGGCGGCGTCGGCAGGGCCGGCGTTGTCGCCGGGGCTTGCTGCTGGCCGCCCAGGGAAAAGAACTTGAAGTCCGGATCTGTCGATTTACGGTAGAGTCCATAGGCGATGACGGTCATGATAATGACGATCAAAACCCCCATGCCACCAACTAAAGCCTTGAGTGCCCGCATTTTCCTGTCAGTCTTCTTTTGCCATGATGCAAAAACAACCACCAACCAGATACACTGTTCCCATAGAGCCCGGCAAGGACGGAACGCGACTTGACCGGACCCTTTCCGAAGCCTTGCCGGACCTGTCCCGGACTCGCCTGCGCGCCCTAATCGAGGCAGGTCATGTGTGCCCGGAAGGTGGTGCCCCCGTTTCAGACCCGGCCAAAAAGGTGCGCGCCGGCCAAATTTACGAGATCACCGTCCCCGATGCGACCCCGGCCGCGCCGGAACCGCAGGCCATGGAGCTGGATATCGTCTACGAGGACAGCAATGTCATCGTCATCAACAAGCCGGCCGGCATGGTCGTTCACCCGGCTGCCGGTAATCCGGACCGGACCCTGGTCAATGCCCTGCTCGCCCATGCCGCCATTTCCGATAAGGGCGGATTATCGGGGATTGGCGGGGTCGAGCGGCCCGGCATCGTCCATCGCCTGGACAAGGGCACCAGCGGCCTGATGGTGGTGGCCAAGAACGACGCGGCCCATGCCTGCCTGTCCCGACAATTCGCGGAACGCAGCATCGAGCGCGTCTATCAGGCCGTCGTCTGGGGGGTGCCGTCGCCGCGTCAGGGCGAAATTGAGGGCAATATCGGACGTAGTACAGCGAACCGCAAGAAAATGGCCGTGGTCAAACGCGGCGGTAAACCGGCGCTGACCCGCTTCAAGGTCATCAAACCCCTTGGCCTGGCGGCCAGCCTGGTGGAATGCCGTCTGGCCACCGGGCGCACCCATCAAATTCGCGTGCATATGGCGCATCTGGGTCACCCGGTTATCGGCGACCCCCTGTACGGTCGTGTTGGGCGCCCCCGCATGCAAGCAGTGGGGGAAAAGGCGGCGGCGGCGATTCGGGAGCTAAATCACCAAGTATTACACGCATATATTATTGGTTTTATCCCTGTTGAAGGCGCGGAATTACTCCATTTTGAGAACAAATTGCCTTATGAAATCAACAGTTTAATAGAAATATTAGAAAACGAGTAACTTTTATATATACTTGAGTAATTTAGTTGGATATTATCTCCTCATGATCGGGGCAGGTGGCGAGTTGGTTAACAAACCACCGGGGGAAAGACAGGATCATGTAACAGGAGAACAGGGATATGGCTTCATTGGCCCATAAGATAGACACCACCCCCGAAAGTAATCTCAGCCGGTATTTGCAAGAGATCAGGCACTTCCCCATGCTGGAAGCAGACGAGGAAGTGCGCCTCGCCTACAGATGGCGCGACAAGAAGGATCACGACGCCGCCAATCGCATGGTCAACAGCCATCTCAGGCTGGTCGCCAAAATCGCTATGGGTTATCGCGGCTATGGCCTGCCGGTCGGTGAATTGATCAGTGAAGGCAACGTCGGCATGATGCAGGCCATCAACCGTTTTGATCCGGACAAGGGATTCCGCCTTTCGACCTATGCCATGTGGTGGATCCGGGCCTCTATCCAGGAATACATCCTGCATTCCTGGTCGTTGGTCAAAATGGGCACCACGGCGGCACAGAAAAAACTGTTTTTCAACCTGCGCAAGATCAAAGGGCAATTGCAGGCCATAGAAGAGGGCGACTTGACGCCAGAACATGTGACCGAAATTTCCGACCGCCTGAACGTGCCGGAAGCCGAGGTCATCAACATGAACCGGCGCATGGCCGGGGCCGACAACTCGTTGAATGCACCGGTACGCGACGAGACCGATGGCGAATGGCTGGACTGGCTACAAGATGATCGCGACGACCAGGAAACGATATTGGCCGCTTCCGAGGAACTGGATCAGCGCCGTTTCATGTTGGCCGGGGCCATGAAAAGCCTGACCGGACGGGAATCGCATATTCTTACCGAACGCAGGCTCAAAGATACGCCGGCAACGCTGGAAGAATTAAGTAAGCGATATAGTATTTCGCGCGAACGGGTGCGACAGATTGAAATTCGCGCCTTCGAAAAAATACAGAAATCAGTAAAAAGCGCGGTTATCAGTCAGAACATCGCTTGTTGATGCTTGCTATTACCCGGTGCCCACGGATGGTGCCGCTGGCGTATTATTGTCTACCAAATCATCATCCGTGATCGGGGCGGTCAGCGCATCTGCGGCAAGTTCACTGGCGGACTGAGCTTTTACTTCTTCAATTTCCTTGTCTGAATCGGGTTCCATGGAGGCCAGGTTGACGTCATCTCGCAGGTCGATGACTTCCTGCGGGGTCGAGACGTCCTCTCCCCATTCCTTGATAAGGTTGCGTTGATTATTGCGAAGGGTTGAAACTCTGCGCTGGGCAATGACCGTCAGGAAGGCCGCAACGACCGGGGGCAGGGACTGGTAGACCATCCAGCCGAGCGCGGATGCGCCGAACATGACAATGAGCGAATAAGGGTTGGTCAGTATATCAATGGACTGACTCATCGTATTTTCGCCTGTCCACAGTTCCATCATGAAGGGAAAAACGCCACACAGATTTATGCCGCCGACACAGAACGCGGCATTCTTTTTCGGAGAGAGATCGACGACATAAGCGACAAACGTCGGCAATAATCCCAGGAAAACGAGCAGCACAGTCGGCAGTGACATGACAAGAATCACGACAAACCCGATAGAAAAAATCAGGACGAGAGAGCCCTTTTTTTTCACCGGTTGTTGAATTCGTTTTTCTGCCATTTCCTTATCCTTAGACCCTTACAAGGTTTCCACCAGAAACAGTACCGTCACAACGATCATTGAAAGGATAACAGAAGTCATGGCGGCAAACTTTTGTCCCAGCTCTAACGCCGCTTCGGGGGTTGAAAGCTCACCATTTTCAATATGGAGTACCTCTTCCTCTGCGGTGTTGAAAGCCACACGCCCTTCGGCGTATCCAGCGTTATCTTCCCGGCGCCGCTCGGCATTGTCGATCAGGTCAAACAGGGCGGGTAGGCTACCTTTACGAATAATTTGCGGCATTTTTGATTCAATCTCCCGGCGTGTCGAACGGCTGTAATATGTTTTAACGGCCGGCCCCAACAGGCTGCCGACCCAACTGGATAAGGCAAAAACGGGTTCCGTCTGCAATTTCCACTGCATGAAAGCCAAGAGGCTGAGCATTCCGATCAAATACGAGGAGTCCTTTGGTTCGGCCAGCGCCTTTAGGTGCGGTTCGATATTTTCAGTGAAACGGGCAGCGATAAATGCCGCAATATGACGATCCATGGGCTTGGTTTTTTTATCTAATCGGTCGGCGACTGAATCAAGGGAAGGAAGCAGATCCTGGACTCTGATGGCGTATTCCTCAGCAACGATAGGGCTTTGGCATGGAAGGGTCGGTGCCATCTCGTAAAGGCAGCGCTCGATTCCGTAACCCGGAGCCCCGTTGGAAAGAAACATTTTAGCGCTTCCGAAAGCAGCTTCCATACCCATTGAACTGTCGTCGCGGGTAACAGTTGTTTTTATATTTATCCAAAAATCCACCAGTCCGAGGGTTATCACCTCTGCCGCTGTCTGCATGCTGTTCTTGCGTAGCAAATCCACGGCCAGTATTTGTCCGTAGGATTCGGGCAGAAACGCGATGTCCTTGTAGCGAATCGGGGCAGCCGGATCCATCATGATGCATACTCTGGCGACAAAGTATTCGTCGCTGCCGCGCGGGCCTTTCTGATTGGCGGTTGCTTCAGCTGTAATGGCTATACTTTCGGCCAGATCCAGATTGGCTTGGCTGCGCCGTACCCAGGCGTCAAATTCTTCAGTGCGGATTAACTTCGCGGCTTCACTGATATTTTGTGTAAAAATATGGGCAAGAATTCTCAGGTTAAAATACTCAACATCCATAAACTTGATTGATGTGTCGGCTTTCTTGGCCGGCTTTCTTTGCATGGGCGTTTGACGTTTACCGGAAATCCACATTTCCATTTCCGGCAGGTCCCAGCGGTCTGTCGCTTCGTCGGCCAACAAGCCTCGCAATGGTTCCAGCAGGTTGACGGCTATGCGCGCTCGTCCCGTTAATGACGCATATGTTCCTTTTTCGATCTTGGAAAGTATGAGCTGGGTTTCATTTACGTTTTCGATGACTTTTTCCCCAAGCATCAGCACCAACAGGGTCACCCCCAGTGAATACAAATCAGTGCTTAACAATCCGGTGCCCCGTCCGGCCGGTGAGGCCATGCCGCGTTCTATGGGTTCGAACACAGATGGCTGGTCAAAACCAGCAGGACAGGTAACACAATCACCAAGCACCACTTCCTTGCGATCTTCATCCATGAAATACAGGTTGCCTGGACGAACTTCACGGTGGCTAACCTCCTTGACTGATAATTCTTTCAATCCGGCGTAGAGCGGTTCGATAAAAGTCTTTTGAATTTCGTATTCATTGACCTTGAACTCACCGGCCTTGATGGCATCAATGACACGGCCCCCCATCGGGCGTTCGTAGATGAGCAACATGGTTTCCTGGTTCAGGGGTGGCCAAAACAGGATGTCCCATTCAAGCATCGGCATGATGCCGGGGATTTTGGCATTGCGAAGGCTGCGGATAACGTTAACGCGCGCCGGCAACCCCGGCGTGCAGACCAGGGCGAAAAGCTGCGTTTCCTGGTTGCGCCGATCCTTGACGGCATAAGCTTTAGCAGAAGGGGTATCCAGTTCCGGAATGGGGCTGCCAGCTTCGATCAGGTACTGGTCCTTGATCATTACCGGCCCGGAAGGCGAGTTCCTCGTGGCCCCACTGCCATCTTCTTGGGGTGACACAGCCATATTTCTGTTTCCCGTTGCCGGGTGGCGGCATGCCTTCTGCGTGCCTGATTCCACTCGGGAGTCAGGATTTTAGAACGTATACCCTTGATTCACAATGAAAGATTTAGCTCAGTGAGAGCGCTGAAGGTCCTTTAGAATCAGTCGGTAAACGGATCATGGACTAAAATGGTGTCATCGCGTTCCGGGCTGGTTGATAGCAATGCGACCGGAGCCTCGATCAAATCTTCGATGCGGCGGATGTACTTGATTGCCGTTGCCGGCAGATCGGCCCAGGTACGCGCCCCTTCGGTGCTTTCCGACCAGCCCTCCATGGTTTCATAGACCGCTTCCACATTGTGTTGTTTTGTGGTCGATGCCGGCAGGTGGTCATAGTCTTCGCCATCGATGCGGTAACCTGTGCAGACTCTCAGTTCCTTGATGCCATCGAGGACGTCAAGTTTGGTCAGGGCAATGCCGTTGATGCCATTCACCTTGACCGCCTGACGGACGAGGACGGCATCGAACCAGCCACAACGACGGGGCCGACCGGTGACGGTGCCGAATTCACGACCGCGTTCGCCAAGGCGCTTGCCAATATCGTCTTCCAGTTCGGTCGGAAACGGGCCGCTGCCGACGCGCGTCGTATAGGCCTTGGTGATGCCGAGAACATAATCAATGGCCCCGGGGCCTTGTCCCGAGCCGACGGCGGCCTGACCGGCAACCACATTCGAAGACGTGACAAACGGGTAAGTGCCGTGATCGATATCAAGCATGGTGCCTTGCGCGCCTTCATACAGGATGCGCTTGCCGGACTTGCGGTCTTCGTCGAGCAATTTCCAGACGGTGGCGGCGTAGGGCAGCAGTTTCGGTGCTATATCATGAAGCTTGGCCAGCAGGTCTTCACGGTCGATTTCGGCCATGTTCATGCCGCGCAGCAGGGCATTATGGTGGAACAGCATTTTGTCGACTTTGTCGGCCAGCACGTCTTTGTCGGCCAGATCACCAACCCGGATTGCCCGCCTGGCCGTTTTGTCTTCATATGCCGGGCCGATGCCACGTCCGGTGGTGCCGATCTTGGCGGTGCCCAAGGCCTCTTCACGGGCCCGGTCCAGATTGCCGTGCAGGGGCAGGATTAGCGGCGCGTTGTCGGCAATTTTCAGGTTATCGGGCGAAACGTCCACGCCCTGGCCGTGAATTTTTTCAATTTCGAGCAATAGTGCCCACGGATCGAGGACGACACCGTTGCCGATATACGACATCTTGCCGCCACGCACCACACCGGATGGCAGCATGCTCAGCTTGTAGGTGACGCCGTCAATGACCAGCGTATGCCCGGCGTTATGTCCGCCCTGGAAGCGCACGACAACATCGGCGCGCTCCGACAGCCAGTCGACGATTTTCCCCTTGCCTTCATCGCCCCACTGCGAGCCGACCACAACTACATTGGCCATCGTGTATTTTCCCTTCTTATATAGATTTTGTAGAAATCAAATTTCCCGAATTTCGCCGTTCGTCAGCAAATGGCTGCATCCCAGGTGACGTGCTCCCTCGCCGGCATCTTCACCGCTATCAAGTCCTTCAACGGTAATCCATCCTTGGTCGCGCAACGAGCGTCCTTTCTCGATGGCGGTTCCAAAAGGAAGAAAAAGGCGTTTGGCAGGAACCGATGCCGGTATGGCACGCAGAACCGTATCCATGAACAAGGTCATGCCTGTCGCCGGCTCCTCTTTTTCGCCGTTGTTTGCCCCGGCCAGATAACGTCCGCCCGAACCTAGCTCGCCGCGAACACCTTCGGCGAAGAAGGAAAATGTGACGCCAGTATGATATTCAAAGCCCCTGCTTTCGACCGGGTCGATGGTCAGTGTCAGGGAAGGCGCCCCACGGCGGATAATTTCGACGACTGATACAAGCTGGGCGCGTTCGGCGGCGGCGGCTTCCGGCAGATCAAGCTTTTCCAGGATGCCCAAGGTTGCCTCAGCCGGTCCGGCGGCGGCCAACAGGGTCGTAAACATATTGGCCAGGTCCTTGCCCAGTTTACCGGAAAGGGCCTCAACGGCTGCGGCATCCTTGCGGTTCAGGGCCTCGCGTAAAAGGGCTGAAACTTCATCTGCGACGCCGTGGGCTTGGGTGATCGCGGGGACCAGGGTCGGTAACGCCAGATCGACGGAAATATTGTCGATGCCAAGAAACTGCATGGATTCGACGGCAAGCCGGACGACTTCTGCATCGGCCGCCGGTTCCGCCGAACCAATCAATTCTGCCCCGACCTGTCCGAATTGCCGTTCCGGCCGTAGTTGGGTGCCCCGGACTCTCAGAATCTGACCGCCGTAGCATAGGCGAAGAGGCCGCGGCTCATTTTTCAGGCGGGTTGTGGCGATCCTGGCGACTTGCAGTGTCATGTCCGGCCTGACCCCCATCATGCGTTGGGAAATCGGGTCCATAAGACGGAAGGTATGCTCTGCCATGGCACTGCTGCTACCGGCGAGCAGGCTCTCTTCAAATTCGATCAGGGGCGGTTTGACGCGCTCGTAGCCATGGCGTGAAAATGCCTCGACCAGGCTTTCTGTCGCCTTGGCTTCTATTTCCGCATCGGGGGGCAGTACGTCGCACATACCGGCGGGCAGCAGGGCTTTATCGGAATATTCGCTCATACCTGTATATTCGATGGATAAGGGTAAAATACGGGTGTTCTTAGGATGCCCCGGTTAGTAGCCGGATTCACGAATAACGGCAATCGGAAATCCGGTCCGGATACATCAGAAAAGCTCAAAGGTTTTTCTTTTGACTGTGTTTCCAAGGCTGTCGACAAGTGCCGGAATCATGGCCCGGGTCAGCGTCAGCCCGTCCGACTGGCCCAGGTCGGCAATCGCCCACGCCTGCCATAGACGTTTGCCGTCGCCTTGGTTATCTACGGAAATATCGACCCGGTATCGGCTTTGCCGGACAATTGACGTTTCGCCCTTACCGCTGTTGAAAACCCCGCCGGTGTTACTGTCGAAAAGATTAAAGCGCATATTTGCATCTTCGCCGCCCTCGCGGCCGCCGCTGGCATTGAGTTCCAGCACGGCGCGCTTGTCGCGGGTGGTAAAGGCGCCGATTTCATTGCGGGTCTCGAACGAGATGACCAGGGCCGCATCGTCGGCCACTGTATAACCCTTGGCACGCAGGGCCTGTTCGAATTCACTCTTCAAAATCATGTTCTGATCAGAATTGTCCAGGGGCCGGACGCTGAACGATGCGCCGGCAGGAAGGGGCTTATAGGAAACAGCATTCAGTTGGCCTTCACCATAGTCTTGGGCGTACGCCTCGCCAGCCGCCCCGATCAGGGCGGTAAAGGCAAACAGAAGGGCGCCGGCGACGGTCGTTCGCATGATCACTCGATTCCTTAAGAATTTGAAAGAATGCCACAGGGTTTTGTAATACAGGGGGAATTTTCGGTTTTTGTGGCCTTTCTGTCAACTGCACAACAGGAAGTTACCTGAAATGTAACGTTTTTTTAACCACCGGGGGGCAGTCTGGCCTTTGGATCGTATGATCAGGAACAAAAAATGACCGCATCGAGCATTAAGATTAAGGGCACGCCCAGTTTTAAGCCCTCGGGTCTGTTCAGCATCGGGTTTGTGGCCGGGCTGGCGGGCGGATGTATGTTGTTGCTGTTCGTCGCCTGAAGCTTTCCCAGCATTCAATCCAATTGGATTTGCAAGGGCCCTGCGGTGGCTGGCCAGAAGCCGTGCTCCAATGCCTTTGAGCCTTCAAACACCAGATACCCCTCGCGGCGGTAATGGGGAAGGGGACGCAACAGGGCTTTCAGGGACGCAACATTTTCGGCCTCGATAACCAGCAACGGACGCTTCTGGCCCGCGCCATCGAGCCAGCGCCAGGCCCATACCCGGGCCGTACCCCGGTCGGCAAGGCCCGCTGGTGTCGCCGGAAGTTTGCGCGACATCATGAAATCCCTGACATTTCCGGTAGTGCCGATGATCAGCAAGGGGACCTGCGGCAGGTCGGCGGCGGTATCTGCCCGGCGCATGGGGCCATCAAGCAGGCGTTCGGCCAAATGGCCCGCCGTCGCCGTTGCTTCATTATCACCATCGGGCAGGAAGACCACGGTGGCGGGGTCCAGGGTGGTGTCGCGCAAGATGGCCGGTGTTTCAGATTTATCGAGCAATCGGAAAATATCCAAATCGGGATCGATGGCAAGCGCCAGCGGTTTGTCCGTTATGGCAATTTCGACTCTTGAGTCGCCGCTTTTGATATCCACGAGGAAGCGGTTTTCCCCCGTTGCCGTAGATATGGATACCGGCACCCTGAGGGCATATGGAAGTTTTGTCTGACCCAGGGTGAAGGTGACGCTGGCGGCCGTGACATTTACCTTTTCCGCGGTTAGCGTCGGTGCGCCGGTGCGCCTTGTCCACTGGGCAAAAAAATCGCTTAAATTTTTATTCGATGCTGCCTCGAAAGCCTGCTGTAGATTTTTCCATCCGGCGGTCTTGAATTTGTGGCGTATCCAGAAAAGGCGTAGTCCTTCGGTGAAGGCCTTTTGTCCAATCTCATTCTCAAGCATGTGAAAAACAAAAGCCGCCTTGTTGTAGCCGACCACCTGATCAGAATCGTGGCTGCGCCCGCGAAAGGATGTCAGGGCATGATCGCGGCTCGCCGGCAGGGCGGCAAAATCGCGCAACCATTCAAGCCGCATTTGCCGGGCCTCGCTGGCTGAACGCTGCCTGGCATAAGTATAATCGGCCATGTAGGTGGTCAATCCTTCGGACCAATTCCCGGATGAATAGTCAACCCGGACTCCGTTGCCCCACCAATTATGCAAAACCTCGTGGCCCAGGGAACGTTCGCGAATGAAGGGCAGGGGAAGGGCTCGCCTGGAGATATAGGTCAGGCCCTCGAAGCCAAGCCCCACCGGCAGCGGTCCCGAAACAATGTGAAAGGCTGAAAACGGATAAGGGCCGAGCCAGTTCTCGTATAAATCCAGAAAGCCTGCTGCGGCGCCTAGGTAGGCGTCGGCCAGCGACGACAGTTCCGGGTAAAAATAGGTTCTGAGCCGAATATGGCCATGCAGGCGCTCCTTTATCTCGTAGGGCCCGGTCAGCAGGACGATGCCGCTCATGGCGGTCTTGGACGCGAAAACGGCCCGGTAGGTCTCCCCGTCGCTGTGCTCTTCCATAAGGCGGCCCGGGGCCACCGCCATTTGCGGGGCCGGCACGGAGACATCTATTCGGAAGGTAAAATCGCTACCGTCAAGGACTGGATGCCAGCCTCCCGCCGGTGGTAGATAACCGCCTTCCGGTGACAGCAAAGCATCCGGCTGTCCGGTGTATTCGATGGTCACATCATGGCGGCCGGCCTCGCCAAGATTGACGGACAAGTCATCGCCCCGGCGTGATGGAGGTGCCTGACGGCCATCGACGATGAAGGCGGTAATAATGAAGTTTTCCGATAGCCTGAGGGTGATCTGGCCACCGCCATCGATGGTAAGGCGGTCACGGACCGTCAGCAGCTTTTTATCGGGATCCAGCCGAACCGTCATATCCTGATGAAAATTTTCGATTTCGGCGGCGACGGATGGCGGGGCAAGATTGGCCGAAAATATTGCCAGCGCCATGACCATCCAGATGCGTCCGTTCATGGATGGGCAGTCTTTTCGGGTTTCGACGGGAATTTTGCGATGATCTCCTGTTCATGGGCACCGCGCCGGATATTCAGGGGCAGCCATGTGCCGGGCGCCTGGCGCTGAATGATGGCGACAAGTTCTGCCGTCTTGCCGATGGCAAGCCCCGCTGCCATGACGATCAGGTCGCCCTGCTTAAGGCCGGATTTGGCGGCAATGCTGTCATCAACGACGCGGATAACCCGGATGCCACTGACATCATTTTCGCTGACAGCCTCGATCTGTATGCCAAGCATGGGTCTGGGTGGTTTATCCTGTTCTATGGGGGAATCGATTCCGAACACTGCATCGGCAATGACATCGCCCTGCGTGTTGCGCAATAGGTCACAGGAAAGTTCTACATCCCAGGGCAGCA
>JABMOQ010000040.1 GCA_013204045.1 Rhodospirillaceae bacterium
GACCCAAAGCGGCGCCGATGTGGGCGAACTGAAGGTTCGGCTGACCAGCCTGAGCGCCGAGATCGCGCGCCTCAACGCCGAGGCTTCCGGGGCCGATACACTGACCTTCCCGGCCGGCCTGGAAGAAGAACAGCCGCGCATTGTCCAGCAATCGAAAGCGTTGTTTGAAAACCGCAAAAAATCCCTGAAAAGCCGCACCGACAGCCAGAACGAGGCGGTCAACCAACGGCGTCAGGAAATTCAGGAAATCAATGCCCGCATGCGCAACCAGGCCGACAACCTGAAACTGATGAAAGAGCAGATCGCCATCAGCGATGAATTGCTGAAAGAAGACCTGACCAACCGCTACAACCATCTTGACCTGTTAAAAGAAGAAAGCCGCCTGAAAGGGCAGATCGACCAGGACCGATCGACCCTCAGGCGCGCCCAATCGGCGCTGAAAGAAGCGCAGGCGCAGCTTGAAGGCATCGACAACGCCTACCGGGAAGAGGCTGGCCGGGACCTTGAATCCACCCGCCGCGAATTTCAGGAGATGTCCCAGCGGGTCAACAAATACAAAGACAGTTTGGAACGTACGGTCCTGCGCTCGCCGGTCGATGGCGTCGTCAAGACGCTCTACGTGGCCACCGTCGGCGGCGTGCTAAAGCCGGGACAAACGGCCATCGACATCGTTCCCGGCGGCGACCGTCTGGTGATCGAGGCAAAATTGCCGACCCAGGATATCGGCTACGTCCGGCCCGGACAGGCGGTGACCGTCAAACTGGCATCTGCCGACGCCATGCGTTTCGGCAATTTGATGGGCACGGTCACCAATATCAGCCCCGACACCCTGGTCACCCAGGATGGTCAGCCCTTCTATAAGGTACGCATCGAAACGGAAAACGACCGCTTCCAGCATGGCGACTTGCAATACAGGCTGTTCCCCGGCATGCAGGTGCAGACCGGAATCCTGACCGGTGAACGCACGGTTCTTGAATACCTGGCTGGCCCATTCCTCAATTCCATAAACGGCGCCATGGGTGAACGTTGAGAGCAAACGCCAAGAATTATGAACAATAACGATAGCCGCCGCGGCATCCTGTGGATGCTGGCCACCGTTCTGATGTTCGCATCCATCAACGCCACGGCCAAGATCCTGACCCAGACCTATCCGGTCATGCAGGTCGTGTGGGCCAGGTATTTCTTCCAGATGCTGCTGCTGTTGCTGTTTTTAGGGCCGCGCCTGCCCAGGGTGATCGTGACGGCGAAACTGAGGTTACAACTCATTCGCTCTTTATTGTTGCTGGGAACGACGATCCTGTTCTTTACCGGCCTCAAGGAAATTCAAATTGCCGAGGCCACCGCCATCATGTACGTCGCCCCGATCCTGGTCACCGCCCTGTCGATGCCCCTGCTCGGTGAGTTTGTCGGCCCCAGACGCTGGATCGGTGTGGCATTCGGGTTTATTGGCGCGGTGATCATCATCCGCCCCGGTTCAGGCATGGCCAATGGCATGGCCCTGCTGCCGCTGGGGGCGGCATGTCTGCATGCCCTTTACCAGATTTCGACCCGCCATCTCAGCCATTCCGACGGCGCCATGACGACCCTGGCCTATACCGCATCCACCGGGGCAATACTGATGACCGTCGCCCTGCCCTTTTTCTGGGTTCCCCCCGAGCCGAAAGACTGGGCCCTGATGGTGGCACTCGGCCTGTTTGCGACCCTCGGCCACTTCTGCATGATCAAGGCCTATGAAGCGGCCAACGCGGCGACGGTGGCACCATTCGCCTACGCCAACCTGCTATGGGCGACCCTGTTCGGATATATTTTGTTTTCCGACCTGCCGGATATGTGGACGATTGGCGGTGCATCGGTGATTATCGCCAGCGGACTTTATATTTACCACCGGGAACATATGCATAAAAAGGAACCCGTCACATGAGCGACACGCCCGCTGTTATCGGCCATCGGGGTGCTTGTGGCCATGCCCCTGAAAACACCCTGGCCTCGATCGCCAAGGCCGCCGAGCTTGGCGCCCAATGGGTCGAATTCGACGTCATGCTGAGCCGTGATGACAAGTGCGTGCTGTTTCATGATGACAAACTGCTACGCACGACTGGACAAAAGGGCCTGACGGCGGAAACATCGCTTGCCGGCCTTCAACGGATGGATGCCGGTTCATGGTTTTCTGACGATTTTGCCGGCGAAGCCATCCCGACGCTCAGCGAAGCCATGGACCTGCTGGCAAAGCTCGGCCTCGGCGCCGTCGTCGAGATCAAGCCGAGTGAAGGGCGGGACGTCGAAACCGGCCGCATTGTATCGGGGATGGTCCGCGACCATTGGCCAGTATCGGTGCCGCAGCCGATCATTTCCAGCTTTAGCGAGGCGGCCCTGGAGCAGGCCATGATGGAAGCCCCGCATATCCCCCGGGCCCTGAATGTCTTCAACGGGCTGAGTGACTGGAAAGTAAAATTGCGAACGCTTGATTGCGTCGCGCTGCATTGCATGCACACAGATCTTTCGGAAAAAACGGTCGGGAAGATCATTACGGCCGGATATGATCTGCGCTGTTTCACCGTCAACGAAGTGGCGCGCGCCAATACCCTTTTCGGCTGGGGCGTCTGTTCCGTATTTAGTGATTTTCCCGAACGTATAATGGCGTAGTATATCCACATGGTTGAAGCAACAATGCCAAAAACACTGGTCATCGACGACGATCCGCATATCCAGTCGCTTTTCCAGGGCAGCACCCATAGCGCCTATTCGTTCGCCCGTTCCGATGATGATGCCCTGACCGTTCTTGATACCATTGACGACATCGATATTGCCGTCGTCGCCATCGACAGCAACCACATTGGCGGCATGGATCTGTTTAAAAAACTGAAGGGTAAAAAAATTCGCATCCCGCGAATTGCCCTGACATCAGGAAATGATCTAGGGCTGATCCGCAAGGCCATGAACGATGGCGCCGTTGACTTTCTGACCAAGCCGGTATCGGTCGATGATCTGAATGCAACCATCGACAAGGTCTATCGGGATTGCGAAGCCCGGCGCAAGGCGTGGCGAATGGAGTCCGAATTGTCGGCGATCCGCCGGGAAATTGACATTGCCAGTGATATTCAGAAGCGCATCATTCCAAATGAATTTCCCAAGCGTGATGATATGGCCATTTTCGGCCGCACCGACCCGGCCAAGGAAATTGGCGGAGATTTTTACGACTTTTTTGACATAGATCAGGACAGGATGGGGCTGGTGGTCGCCGACGTTTCCGGCAAAGGCGTTCCGGCAGCCTTTTTCATGGCCGTTGCCCGAACCCTGATCCGGGCGACGGCGAGTATTGAACCAGAGCCGGCGCCGTGTCTGGAACAGGTCAACTCCATGCTGTTCCATCACAATATTCCAGGCATGTTCGTGTCCGTATTTTACGGAGTGCTCGACAGGCGGCAATGGAAAATGACTTTCGCCAACGGCGGACATTTGCCGCCCTATCATATCCCCGGCGATGGCGGTGCCATAACCGCCCTTGGCGGCGGCGACGGGGTCGTACTCGGCGTTCAGGAAGGCGTCCCCTACGAGCAGGGGGAAATTACCCTGGACCCGGGAAGCGCCCTTTTCTTCTTTACGGACGGATTGACCGAAGCCTTCGATGTCAACCGCAACCAGTTTTCCGATGAACGCCTGATCGAATACCTGCTGACAAACCGCAGCCTTTCCGCCCACGCCATGACCGAAAATGTGTTTGCCTTCGTCAATATGTTTACCGGCGATGCGCCACAATCCGATGACATCACCAGCCTGGTTATCAAGCGGTTTTAGATTTTTTGCCCGCCGTTTTTTTCTTTTTGACTTTTTTGCCTTTTTTGCTTTTTTTAGTACTGCCGGTAAGCGACCCGACCACCCGTTCAATGATGGAGAGTTTCTTGACGGACACCTTCTTTTTCTTTTCTTCCTGCTTCTCCCCGACACTGCCGGAAACATTGGGGTTGTTGTAGGTAAAGATGCAGCGGAAATCGCCGTTTTCGCTGACCGCGTAATAAGCCAACTTGGCGTAGAACTTGTTAAAGCGGCATCGTTCAATCGCATCGGCCTCGGCATCGGCCTTGTTCTCGATGCTGTCGCTGTACTCGACCCGGCCCTGTTTCAGGCTCTGGCCCGCCTTGCACAAATAAATTTCAGTGGCGCCGGACATTTTATTATATGCCAATCAATGTAGTGACTCGATACATGTTGATATATCGGTTTTTACCCATCCAACACACATGAATTTTTTTTTCATAATTTTCAACTGGTTAGCCATGACTCTTTGAGTAACTTTATGCTGATGGTAGACTGTTTAGGGGTTTTTTAGATTCATATGGGCATGTAGAAGCATCCCTGGCGAAAAACAGAATAGTTTGAGGGCCTAGATTATGGCGCAAGCGTCGTTCGCCGATACGTTTTCTGATTTATCTACCAGTTCAACCGTGCAGGTATTGCAGGTCGAAGCTAGCCAGCCGGTAACGGTTCCTGGAGGCGCGTGGCTATTAACCGCCGACTTCGCCCCCCAGGGCCCCGACCTGCTGCTGACCGGCAGCGATGGCAACCAGATTCTGGGGCGCGACTTTTTCAGCCAGGAAACCCTTCCCGACCTGATGACAGACGGCGGTGGCACCGGC
>JABMOQ010000174.1 GCA_013204045.1 Rhodospirillaceae bacterium
AGCTGAAGTCACGCGGGATGAACGGGCCGGAACTGGCTATTGGTGATGAAGCCATGGGGTTCTGGGCGGCGTTGGAGGAAGTCTATCCTGAGACCCGCCAGCAGCGCTGCTGGATGCACAAGACGATGAACGTGCTCAACTGCCTGCCCAAATCCGCCCAGGCGAAGGCCAAGGATTCACTACACGACATCTGGCAGGCAGAAACAAAAGCCGATGCTGAAAAAGCCTTCGATCTGTTCGTCAAAATGTATGAGCCGAAATATCCGAAGGCTGCCATCTGTCTGCAAAAGGACCGAGACGAAATGTTGGCGTTCTATGACTTTCCGGCGCAGCACTGGCAGAGCATTCGGACCAGCAACCCCATAGAATCGACCTTCGGCACCATCCGCCACCGCACCAGGCGTTCGAAAGGTTGCCTGTCTCGTGACGGCATGCTGCACATGATGTTCAAGCTCGGCCAATGTGCTGAAAAGAAATGGCGGCGATTACGCGGCTTCGACTATTTGACCAAGGTGATAACTGGAGTAAAGTTCAAAGACGGTGTCGAGGTAACTGAGATCGATCTGGCCGCCGCTTGATCCAAGTGTCAAAACACCACTTCTGGCCATAACTCAGAACGGCGTGGGTGACGCTTCAGGAAAACAACGCCCTTGCCATCATCGACATCAGGAGAGCGAAGGTCAAAAAGCTCGTCGGTCTGGGCAACAAGGATCACTCGAAATGGCGCAACAGCCTGGATGCCAGCGACCGCGATGACGCGATCAACATAAAGACCTGGCCGGTGCTAGGGACGTATATGCCCGACAGCATCGCCTCTTTCAGCCTAAAGGGACGTACCTATTTGGTAACGGCGAATGAGGGCGACAGTCGCGAGTATGCCTACGACGCTACTGAAGAGGCCTGCGAAGCTGCAGGACACATTTATGATGACGGCGACTGCTTTTCCCATATCGACGAAGCCCGAGTCAAAGATGTGGTCCTGGATCCATCGGTATTTCCAAATACGGACTTTCTGCAGGAAGATGAGAATATCGGCCGCCTAAAAATGCTGACCACCGAAGGCAAGAATGCCGACGGCGAATACAAGGAAATCCATTCCTTCGGTGCCCGGTCCATTACCATCTGGGATTCCAAGGGCCGGTTCGTTTCCGACAGCGGTAATATGATCGAGAAAAAGACTGCGAAGCTGCTTCCGGATTACTTCAACAGTACGAATGACGAAAACGATAGCTTTGATAACCGCAGCGACGACAAGGGGCCGGAACCGGAAGGTGTCGTCGTCGGCAAGGTTGGCGGTAGCACCTACGCCTTTGTCGGGCTGGAACGCGTCGGCGGAATCATGGTTTTCGATGTCACCAATCCGAAGAAAATGCGCTTTGTCGATTATATCAACAATCGAAATTTCGACCCCAATCTCGATGTGGAAGGTGAAATTGAGGCCGGCAACAATATTGGCGATTTTGGACCAGAAGGCCTGGCTTTCATAGACAAGGACGACTCACCCAACGGCAGGCCATTGCTCGTCGTCGGCAATGAAGTCAGTGGCACGACCACGATCTACGAAATCGAAAAGATCAAGCGCCGGAAGCGCGACGACGATGATGACGACAATAGAAAATCGAAACGCGGAAGAGATGACGATGATCATGACGACGATGATGACGACGATTGATCAGGCCCGTCTATAGCTTCAAACACGCTAGTACACAGGACCCGCGGCCCAGCCGGCCGCGGGTCCTGATTTTTAGAGCCCCCTAATAAGAAAAGACCGCCAATCAGCGTGACTGAGCCGAATATCGATGGACTGTTCGACGTTTTCAATCAGCCGGCCGATATGCGCCCGTTTCTTGTTCCGTGAATACTGAACTAAGGTGTGGGTTGAAGATTGCGCGCGGGGCCGACAAACGCTTCCAGATGTTTGACAAACAAGTCTGCCGCTACCGCCAGCGCTTCGTCATTTCGAATAGTGATGACATCGCCACCGTCAAAATTATCAGGGACCGACCTGTCCAGCCTACTCTTTTGGTTGGCCAGATCTTCCCGCCGCCTCCCCGCCAGCCTTTGCGCGAGAACATGGGGTGACGCGGTAACGTGAACGACCGACAAAGGCTGGAACCGGGCCCTCGCCTCGCCGATTACCGTCCTTGACACATTGGCGATCACGGACTTTCCGGCCACGAGATCATCGGCATAAGTTTGCGGAACACCGTAGCGAAGTCCGTGCGCCCGCCAGGTCAACATAAACTCACCGGCAATTTCCCGCCGCTGAAAATCATCCACTGACAGGGGTTCGTGAGCCTCACCATAGGGGTCCGAGGCCCGGGTTATGCAGCGCCGGGCAAAGACGACTTTGTCGTCATTGGCAAAATATGATTTCGCAGTGGCTATGAGAGAATCTTTTCCCGCACCGCTGGGCCCAACCACAAGGATCAATTTCCCCTGCGAAAGCACTGCTCAGCCCAAAATCTGTGTCCGGGCGGATTTCGCCTGTGCGGTCATCAAGGCCTCGACTATGTCTCTGTAGTGACCGAGTGGCGGCACGTCGAGACCCGGCACTTTTGCCCGGTCATCCCAGCGCCGGACACGCACTGCGTCCAAGGCGTAGGGTTGTTTGATAAATGAACCGGCAGCGTCCTTATCGAACGGATTGCCCTGTAGTTCCAGACTGTATTTCGATGCCCTGGAGAGGCCGTCGTAATAGTCAGGTTCGACGGCGCAAAGATACCTCTTGGCGGGAACATGAAGCCTCACGGGCTCGGTAACCTCGGGACCGAACCAGCGGCTCAGGATCTCCGCTCCCTTTGCCTCATGCAGATCGTCTTCCGATCTGTGAGCCCTGTCTTCCGCCGAAGTAGGGATCAAGTGTCCCAGATCGTGTAACAGAGCGGCAACGATCAGCGACGATGACGCCTCGTTCTGTTCGGCCAGGGCCGCGCATTGCAACGCGTGGTCCAATTGTCGGACATCTTCTCGGCCGTACTGTGTTCCGCCATGTATGGCGAGTGTTTCAAAGAGAAATTCACAGCCCTGCATCTTACTATTCCCCTTTCTTGACTTTCTTAGATCATCCGTCGCCCTTCGCGCCAGGATGTCACGACAAACGGCACGTCGTCACAGCGCGCAACGCGCAGCAGATCGGCTCTCTTGTGAACGGCAATTTCACCGCGGTCGGTCAAATCAGCAGCCTGCGCCGGGTTCGCGGCCGCTTTCCTTATGGCGTCGGGCAAACCGTGATCCACGTCTTCGCCTGCCAGTATAAAAACGCCCTGAAGCAGGCTCGACGGAACATAGTCCGACGAGATGATATCGAGCAGGCTTTCCTGTGCCAGGATCAGGGCGGAAATATTGCCCGAATGGGAGCCGCCCAGCACCAGGTTTGGCGCGCCCATGAGCACCTTCAACCCGCCTTGATGGGCTGCCCGGGCGGCTTCGATTGTCGTTGGGAATTCCGCGATAACGGCGCCCAGCGCCAAAGCCTCTTCGATATGCGCCGCGGTCGCGTCATCATGGCTGGCAATGGGCAGCCGCCGCGAATGGGATTTGGCGACAACCTCCCCACGGTGGCGGTCACTGAACTGGTCATGCGCAAGCCGCTGCTTGCGCGCGAAATCCTCGATCTCGATATCGTTGAGGCCGTATTTCTTCTGATAATATTCGCGATAAGTTGAAAGATCGGCGAACTGACGTTGGCCCGGCGTGTGATCCATCAGGGAGATCAGCCCGACCAGCGGGTCGTCCACGTGCTCGTCAAATAGCTCGACCACACCGTCAAAGCTCAGTTCGCAACGCAAATGTATATGGTGCTCGGCTCGGAAGACATTGAGCATTTGGGTGTGAGCAATCGCTTCCGACATTTTTTCGAGCTGACGCACCCGAGTGCTGTTCGGAAACAAATCTCCCAGGCAAACCGCATCGAACACGGTCGTTATACCCGCCGCCGCCAGCTGGGCGTCATGGGCGAGCGCCGCGGGCACACCCGGCCAGCTCACCCGCGGCCGGGGCGAGAAGTGTTTTTCCAAATTATCGGTATGAAGCTCCACCAAACCCGGCAGAATATAATCGCCAGCGCAATCAATCGCGGCCGGCAGGTTGCTTCTGCCCTGATCGATGGCGCCGATCTTGCCCTCAACGATAGCGAGCGTACCGGTCACCACCTCATCGGGCAGGACGAGTTTTGCGTTGGTAAGTATCTGGGGGTCGGTCATGCTGCCTCCCGCAACGGGGCCATGTTCAGCAGGTGCGTCGCCAGCCGGTCACGGACGTCTTCATCATGGAATATGCCGATAACCGCAGCGCCAGCCGCGAGCTTTTCTTGAACAAGAGCGATTACTTCTTCCCGGTTGGTTGCATCCAGAGCCGATGTCGGCTCGTCCAGAAGCATCACCGGATAATCGGACACAAACCCCCGGGCGATATTCACGCGTTGTTGCTCACCGCCTGAAAAAGTCGCGGGCGCCAGCTTCCATAGCCTCTCGGGAACGTTGAGCCTGTGAAGCATGGTGGCGGCATTGTCGCGTGCCCGACCGGCTTCCATTCCCTCGCGTCGCAGCGGTTCGGCGACAACATCGATGGTTGCGACACGCGGTATGACCTTGAGGAACTGGCTTACATAGCCCAGGGTTTGCCGCCGCACAGAGAGAACTTCCCGCGGCGTGGCCGCTACCATATCCACCGGCTGGCCATTATGGCGGACGACAATTCGCCCGGAATCGCTTTTGTAGTTGCCGTAGATGCAGCGCAACAGGCTTGATTTCCCGGCGCCTGACGGTCCGTTAAGGACGAGACAATCGCCGCTGCGGAGTGTCAGGCTCACGTCCCGCAGCACTTCGAGGATTGCGGCGCCCTGGTTGTGCAGGACGAACTGCTTCGCAAGGTTTTCCACCCAAACGATGATTTCGGGAGTTGGATCGGGGCTACGGAAAGACATGGCTAAACCTGCAGAATGGACGAAACCAGCAACTGGCTGTAGGGATGCTGCGGATCGTCAAGCACCTGGTCAGTCAGGCCGGTCTCAACGACCTCGCCCTGCCGCATCACCATCAGGCGCTGGGTAATCAGCCGGGCGACGGCCAGATCGTGCGTCACAACGATGGCCGACAGGCCCAGATCGGTGACCAGTTCCCGCAGGAGATCAAGCAGCCGCGCCTGAACCGAAACGTCCAGTCCGCCGGTTGGCTCGTCCATAAAGACCAGCCGAGGTCCGGTGACGAGATTGCGGGCTATCTGAAGCCTCTGCTGCATGCCGCCGGAAAAGGTCGAGGGCAGATGGTCCATTCGGTCGAGGTTGAACTCCACCTTGCCGAGCCAATCATTGGCGGTATCCCGAATTTCCCCATAGTGACGGGCGCCGACGGCCATGAGCCGTTCACCAATATTGGCGCCGGCGCTGACACCCATGCGCAGGCCATCACGGGGATTCTGGTGCACGAAACCCCAGTCGGTCCGCATCAGCATGCGCCGCTCCGCTTCGCTCATCCGGTATATATCAGCCAGCCCCTCTGTTCTGGTGCAGAATTCAACCTTGCCTACGGTCGGGGCCATGCGTCCGGATATGCAGTTGAGCAATGTCGTTTTGCCCGACCCGGATTCACCGACGACACCGATTACTTCGCCAGGCCAGAGATCGAAGGAGACGCCGCAGCATCCGGTAATGGCCCCGTAATAATGCGAGAGGCCGGAAACACTCAGCAATGGTGCTGTACTGCCACTGTTCATTGATTTGTTTCCGTCTCGTCAGATGCGTCGTGCGCCGCCATGCGCTGGCCGCAATAGTCGGTATCGGAGCAGACGAACATGCGCCCGCCCGCATCGTCGGTAATCACCTCATCCAGAAAACTGTCGGTCGAGCCACAGATCGCACAATCCTGGTCCCAGGTCTGAATTTCGAAGGGGTGATCTTCAAAATCGAGGCTCTTGACCGATGTGTATGGCGGCACGGCATAGATGCGCTTTTCCCGCCCGGCGCCAAAGAGTTGTAGCGCCGGGTTCTGATCCATTTTTGGATTGTCAAATTTAGGGATCGGGCTCGGCCGCATTAAATACCGGCCATTGACGATAACCGGATAATCATAGGACGTGGCAATCTTGCCGTAGCGCGTGATGTCCTCATAAAGGCGGACGTGCATGCCGCCGTATTCCGCCAACCCGTGCATCTTCCTGGTTTCCGTCTCCCGCGGCTCTAGCCACCGCAGGGGTTCGGGAATAGGGACTTGATAGACAATGACCTGGTCCTCCCGCAGAGGTGTCTCCGGGATGCGGTGGCGGGTCTGTATCAGCGTGGCTTCAGCGGTTTCCGTGGTGGTTTCAACGCCCGTCGTCTTGGCAAAAAAGCTGCGAATGCTGACGGCATTGGTCGTATCGTCGGCACCCTGATCAATGACCTTTAATATGTCTTCGGGACCGATGACGCTTGCCGTGACCTGGATGCCGCCCGTCCCCCAGCCGTAAGACAGGGGCATTTCGCGGCCGCCGAACGGCACCTGATAGCCGGGTATGGTGATCGCCTTAAGCAGGGCCCGGCGGATCATGCGCTTGGTCTGCTCATCCAGATAGGCGAAATTGTATGACCCCGACGCAGCGTGAAAATTGTCCGGTGATTGACTGATCGTATCCATCTTCGCCCCTACTCGGCCGCTGCCGGCGCCGGTGCCTGACCCTGAAAGGAAGACCGCAGGCGACGGATCAGTTCCAGCTCGGACTGGAAATCGACGTAGTGCGGCAGCTTGAGATGCTGGACAAAACCCTGCGCCTCCACCGCGTCGCTGTGATACATCACGAATTCCTCATCCTGAGCCGGAGCTTCAATTTCCTCGTGGAGTTCACGGGCGCGTAGCGCCCGATCCACCAGCGCCATAGACATGGCCTTACGATCCTGCTGCCCGAAAACCAGCCCGTATCCACGGGTGAATTGCGGCGGGGCTTCCGCCGATCCGGAAAACTGATTGACCATCTCGCATTCGGTCACGGTGATTTCGCCGATCTCGATGGGAAACCCGAGTTCTTCCGGAACGATTTCGACCGCGACTTCGCCCATGCGTATCTCGCCGGCGAACGGGTGATTCCGGCCATAGCCCCGTTGCGTCGAATAAGCCAGTGCCAGCAAGAATCCTTCATCGCCGCGCGCCAGATTTTGGAGCCGCACGGACCTGTCCACCGGAAAGGAAAGCGGATCGCGTGTCAGGTCTCCGGGTTCGATGTTGTCAGTCGGAACCTCAGATTCGATCAGCCCTTCCCGGTCAAGCTGATCGAGAACCCGGGGCATCGCCCGGCCGACGTCAGCCGGAGCCGTATCCGCCGGCGGTAGGTGGTCTCCCGTCTCCTCCGCCAGCGAAAAGTCGAGCAACCGGTGGGTATAGTCGAAAGTCGGCCCCAGCAATTGGCCGCCCGGCAGGTCTTTATACGTTGCCGATATCCTGCGCCTGACGGTCATCTTGCCCGTATCGATGGGCTGCGAGGCAGCAAATCGGGGCAGCGTGGTCCGAAAGGCGCGCAACAGGAAGACGGCCTCCACCAGATCTCCGCGTGCCTGTTTGATCGCAAGCGCTGCTAGATTCCGGTCATACACCGAGCCCTCGGTCATGACCCGATCGACGGCACCGGTCATCTGTTCCCTAATCTGGTCGAGCGTCAGTTCAGGGACATCCTTATTGCCCCGCCGTTCTTCGGCCAGCAACCGATGGGCATTGTCTATGGCGCGTTTACCGCCTTTGACCGCAACATACATGGTCAGGTCTCCACCAAGGTCGTTCTGGGTAGCCCAATGAATCGGGACCCGGCGGTGAAAACGATGTCGATTCCCCGCGGAAAGAGTGATTGCAGCGCCCGCCGCTGGCGCCAGAAATCGGTCGACAGCCCATCGATGCAAAGAGAAAGGGGCTCCTTGATTCCGGGTCCTGACAGCGTCACGCCTTCCGCTTGTTCGGTAATTTCGGGCACCTGAATAATCAGGGTAGCCGACCGATCCGGTGCCTCGTCGGTCCCGCGATCGAATACCTCAAGCGTGATAAGCTGCGCTGCATCCGACACGATGGCGAAACGGGCTTCCCCTGGTGTCGCCACCGAAGGGCTTCCGCAATGGAACTGGAAGAAATTGGTCGCCTCCGCCAGGACCGCTGGGCGATCAAACCACAGAGGTGTATCAAAATCGAACAGCGATAACCCAATCGCCGCAGCCGCCTGATCCAGTGATCTGGGCGGTGTGAGCGCCAATCCTGCCTGCGTGATCCGTCCGGGATAGGACATGGCGTGCAAGATCCCCCGGAACGCCCATTGCGCATCCGGAACTGGATCGGGAAACCCCGGCTTCAAATCCTGCGCATCGGTCAGCATTCGTCCTCACCCCTGACCAGGGTAAAGAAATCAACCTTGGTAGCAGCGGTTTTTGCCGCCGCTTGCTGACGTCTGGAAACGAGTTTTCTCTCGATCGGCGCCAGTAGGGCGCCGTCCAGCATCAGGCGATAATCTTTGCATTGCATCAACCCGTCGAAGACCGCTGCCAACTCGGCGTGGCGCCGGTTTCGGCCGGCCACATAGGCGTGGCCGGTGGACCCGTTCGCCAGTTTGACGGCACAACGCGTCACCGTGGTTTCACCCATGTTGAATGCCTGCCCGGTGCCACCCGCGCGGCCCCTGATCATGACGAGCCCGGTTTCGGGTGCGCGCAGAAATTTGTACTCCGGCCTGTCGGACAGATTAGCCCAGCCTTGTTCCAGATCGCCCACGTCGGTTTTGGCGAATAGACCCATCCAATGCCGACGATCGCCGAATTCGGTAGATCCAAAGTCTTCACTTGTAGCCATTGGTCTCAAGCACCTGGCAGATCCTTCAATTGTATTTCTCGATGCGGCGGAAGGTAAGTCGGGATCCGTGACGCAATCATGTCGGCTAAGTGAAAGATTTAAGACAAAATTTATCCAGCTACCGAGCGTCACAAAGCTGTAACCGGGAAATGCTATAGAATGGGATCAGGGTCCTTAGGAATCAGATGATGTCACAACGCTATGCGGTTTACTTTGCACCGGACACGGCGTCCGATCTGTGGCAAATGGGCTGTCGCTGGCTGGGCAGGGACGCCGACGACGATAAAATCGTTGAGCCCCCCTATCTTGCGCTGATTAACAGGACCGAGTTGACGGCGATGACGGCTATACCCGCCCATTACGGGTTTCACGCGACTTTGAAACCGCCCTTTTATCTGGTCCATGGTGGTACGGCGGAAGACCTGCTTACTTTTGCAGCATCCTTTGCATCTCAACACGCTCCTGTAAATTTGCCGGGTTTTCAGGTAACGCCTATTGGCCGCTTTATCGCGTTGGTGCCAACCGGCGCAATCGAACAACTGGGTCAACTGGCAAAGGCCTCTGTTGAGGCCTTCGATGAGTTTCGGGCGCCCCTGACCCCGGAAGACCTGGCACGCCGCAAGCATTCGACCCTTACCAAACGACAGTCTGAGTTGCTAAACCTTTGGGGCTATCCATATGTCATGGATGAGTTCCGGTTTCACTTGACATTGACCGGCCCGCTTGATGCTTCGGAACGGGCCCGGATGCTACCGATCCTCAGGGAATACTTTTCGGATGTAGTCTTAAAACCGTGTCCAATTGATGCAATTGCGATCTTCGTCCAGGAATCTTCGGATAGCCCGTTCCGCCTTCTAAATCGCTTCGCTTTGTCAGGATAGTGAAATAATTGTCTAGATCACCAGGCGCCGCAGGAACTGTGAGAACATATCGATCACGGTGACGCTGATGACGATGATAATCAGCACGGCCGCCGTTTCCGCATATTCGAAGCTTCTAATCAACTCCCAAAGCAGAACACCGATACCACCCGCGCCGACGATGCCAAGCACCGTTGCGGACCTGACGTTGGATTCGAACCGGTAGAGCGAGAACGATATCCACAGCGGCATCACCTGCGGGATAACGCCATAGATTATTTCATGCAGCTTTGTGCCGCCGGTCGCCCGGATGCCCTCGACTGGTTCGGGGTCGATAGCCTCTACCGCTTCCGACATAAGCTTGGCGAGCACACCCACCGTATGGATCCAAAGCGCCAGGACGCCTGCGAACGGGCCAAGCCCTACGGCGACGACAAACAGCATCGCAAAAACGATTTCATTGATCGCTCGGAACGCATCCATCAGCCGGCGGACCGGTTGGACGAGCCAAAAGGGTGCGATGTTCTCAGACGACATGATCCCGAAGGGTATCGCTGTTACGACCGCGAGGGCTGTCCCCCAGATGGCTATTTTTACGGTGACAATCATTTCTGCCATGAAGGTGGGCCATCGGTGCATGTCCGGCGGAAAGAACCCTTTGGCAAAGGCGCTCATATTCGCGGCATCGGTCCATAAATCCATGGGGCGCATATCGGCCCCCTCCCACGACCACATCAGTATGCCGGCCAAAACGGCCCACATGGCAATATTGGTCACCGATCGTTTCAGGTCCCGCGGCGGAATATCTATGTTGGGACGGGTTTTAGTTATGCTAGTCATGGTCAAATTTCCGTATCTAAAAAAGGAAAGGCCGCCGGCACAGTGCGCCGGCAGCCTTCCCGGTTATTTGCCTTACATGCTCTTGGTCAAAACCTTGAGCTCGGCCAGTTTATTGTTGATATCGTTGAGCCTTTTGGCCCTCGTTTCCGGGTCTAAACGCTTGTCCTTGAGAAGGCTCAGCTTCTTTTTGAACAAAGCGAGCTGGCGGATCGGATAGAGCTGCGCATTGCTAGAATCCGTGTACCCGCCACCGCCAGAACCAAGATTATTCAAAATGGCGGTTTCCTTTTCTACATCGGGGCCGAGGCGGCCATAGCCGAGGAAGAAGGCCTTGATCTTCGCTTTCATTCCTTTGGAAAGATCACGGCGGTAGGTGATGGGATCGGCCGGGATAAGCGGGGACGTCCAAATGATCTTGATGTTTTGGGCAGCCTGCGGTGCTTTTTTCTTGGACCGGGCAACCTGCTCGCTGTTGTTGGCGGCGGCATGGACCTGCTTGTGCGCGACAGCCATGAGATTGGTTTCATGGTTGGCGTTGCGAACCGATTTAAAACAGGACTTGGGATCTACGCTATTTTGCGCGAACACATAGTAGCTCGGCACCAGAAAACCGGACGTGGAGTTGGGGTCGCCGATACCGAATGACAGGGTCTTGTTGCACTTGGCGAACAGATCCTTCAGCGAATTGATGTCCTTGTTATCAACATGGGTCAGAATATGTGAATAGTAACCCTGCGTGCCGTTGGCCTTGATTTCCTGGACGAAAACTTCAGCGCCGGCACGATCAACCGCTTCCATCGCGGACTTGTTACCGAACCACGCAACGTGGACCTTGCCAAACCGCATGGCTTCGATGATGCCGGCATAGTCGGAGGCGAAGAACGGTTTCACCTTCATACGCAGTGCCTTCTCCATATCCTTCAGGAACGGCTCCCACGCTTCGCGCAGGTTTGACGTGCTCTCGGTCGAGATGATTCCGAAGTTGATTTCGTTCGGGTCACCCTTGAGGGGCTTGTAATCGGCGAACGCCGGTACACTGGCAAGCACGGTGGCCACAATGGCTGCCGTAAAGGTCTTTCTGATAGACATAGTATTCTCCATTCCCTTTTGGTTGAGATTTAGAATTGCGGCGACAATTCGCCACATGGTCCCCCCGCCTCAGGCTGGGATAGCCTCGGGTGCGAGTCGGGGTGTTTCGGGTAAATGCTCCGGTGGACGAAAATCTTGCGTTTCGTGCTGTTCGCCGAGCAGCTCGATGCTGCTGTCGCCATAAAGATCTGTCAGCACAGCGCGCGTCAGCTTTTTGCTCGACCCGTCGAAAACGATTTTTCCGTCGCGCAGCGCGATGGTGCGGGGGCAGTAGCGAATGGCATAATCCACCTGGTGGAGCGATACCAGAACGGTCACGCCGTCATCGCGATTAATGGCGGCGAGATGTTCCATGACATTTTTGGAAGACGCCGGATCGAGCGATGAAATCGGTTCGTCGGCCAAGACGACGCGGGCTTTTTGAGCCAGGGCCCGCGCAATGGCGGCGCGTTGCTGCTGACCGCCTGATAGGGTGGAGGCCCGCTGTTGCGCCTGACCCGATATTCCGACGCGGGCAAGGCATTCCATCGCGAGACGTTTTTCTTCCCGGGTGAACCAAAGAAAGGTCGTTCGCCATCGGGGCGCCCGGCCCAAAACGCCACAGAGTACATTTGTTAAAACCGATAACCGGTCTATCAGATTGAATTGTTGAAATATAAAGCCGATGTCACGGCGCAACGACCGAATGTCGGGATCGATTTTTCCTCTATCCTGAATCCGCCTGTTATCAACGGTGACAAACCCTTCACCGACGTCCCGATCCGCTTCGACAAGGCCTGCAACATGGCGCAGCAACGTCGACTTCCCGGAGCCTGAAGCCCCAATCAACGCCACCATCTCGCCCGGCGCAACGCTAAACGAAACGTCATCGACGGCTCGGCTGCCCGCGCGAAATGTTTTGCTGAGATTCGTAACCTGAATTGCAGACGTCATGGGTCCCCCACCAAATGTCTCTCACTTTCCACGATGTCCGGTTTATGGGATCAGCGTGAAAACAAAATGACGGGTGGGTGAAAGTTTTGTGAACCTTCGTGGCTCGGGAATTGTTGTAGGGTGACCGTTACTCCGTTGCAGTTGCCGCTTTTGGGCGGCATGCCCTACTTCCGGATACCCCCTTGGATGAACAAGCCAACCGACAGCAACGGTAGCCAGCACAGCGAAAACACATTGCGCCATGACCCCCGGGCCGACCACTGTCGCAAGCAGCATGGGTGTGCCGGTGGCTAGATTGCTTGTAAGACGATTGTGTTGCATCGTGGTCGTTATTTCAAAATTGTTGAAGAGATCGAGTCGCGTCAGCACAGCATTTTCCTGTTGCATAACCCTATATTTCTATTATTCTGGAAATATGGATCAAAAACAAGCAGCAGGGGCTTTTGCCGCTCTTTCGCAGGAAACGCGGGTTCGGCTTTTTCGTTTGATCGGCGAGGCCGGCTCAACTGGGATGCGTGCGGGTGAATTGCAGGCGAGGCTCGGTGTGCCAGCCTCTACCCTGTCGTTCCACCTATCGGCCCTTGAACAGGCCGGGCTGGTTCAATCGACGAGGCGGGGACGGATGGTGATTTACGCGATCCGCATCATGGGACTCCGGGACCTGCTGACCTCGGTCACGGAAACCTGCTGCGCCGGGCAGCCGGAACTGTGTGGCGATATATCGAAATTGTTTCCGGACCCCGGCGAGGGAGATCTGACAATGACACCAACCTTCAACGTCCTCTTTCTGTGTACCCGTAATTCAGCCCGTTCCATCATGGCGGAAACGATCCTTGAAAATGTCGGCAAAGGAAAGTTCCACGCCTATTCCGCCGGATCGGATCCGGCGTCCGAACCGGACGGTGACGTTCTCCGGTTTCTCAATTACATCGGGCACGACACGTCGACCTTGCGCAGCAAATCCTGGGAAGAGTTTTTGACACCGGAATCGCCGCACATGGATCTGATTATCGCTCTTTGCGACACAACAACCGGGCAGAAATGTCCCGAATTCGGCGACAACACAGTGACCGCCGCCTGGCCGTTGCCCGACCCCGCCAATTTCACGGGATCGGATCTGGAACGGAAGGTCTTGCTGAACGAACTCTACGGCATGATTAGGCGGCGGCTCGACATATTCTGCAACCTGCCGTTCGCAAGCCTGGACAGAATGGCGCTGAAAGTCAGGCTCGATGAGTTGGGTTATCCCGCGCTCGAAAACGCATGAGGTAAACTAATGGCGGTTGGCATTAACGGAATGGGGCGTATTGGCCGGTTGGCTTTCCGCGACGCCCTGGGCGGTGTGTTTCGGGAACCGACCGATCCGCGCAAAGGCAATAACCTTGACGTCGTCCATGTTAACGAGGTCAGCGGTGGCGCCGCGACGACGGCGCATCTTCTTGAATTCGATAGCGTTCATGGACGGTGGCGGAATTCCTTCGGCGTTGAGGGAGATAGCGCTATCCGGGTCGATGACAGGGTGGTCGGTTTCAGCGCGGAAAGCGACCCAGGCGCCATTCCCTGGGGCGATCTGGGATGCAATCTGGTGCTTGAATGTACCGGCAAGTTTCTCAAACCGGAGCAGCTGGAAGGGTACTTCAATCAGGGCGTTAAGCGGGTCATCGTGGCGGCGCCCGTCAAGGATCCGAGGGCGCTCAATATCGTTGTCGGAATCAATGACCATTTGTATGAGCCTGCCCAGCATCGGCTGTTAACGGCGGCATCCTGCACGACCAATTGCCTGGCGCCCGTGGTCAAGGTGATCCACGACGCCATCGGCATTCGCCACGGACAAATCACCACCATCCACAACCCGACGAATACCAACGTCGTCGTCGATGCGCCGCACAAGGATCTGCGCCGCGCGCGCTCCGCCCTTCAGTCCCTGCAGCCGACGACAACGGGCAGCGCGACGGCCATTGGCCTGATCTATCCCGAGCTACAGGGCAAGCTGGATGGCCATGCGGTGCGTGCGCCGGTGCTCAATGCGAGCCTGACCGATTGCGTGTTTGAGCTTGAACGACAGACAACGCCGGAAGAAATCAATGGGATGTTCGCCACCGCCGCCGAAGGTCCGCTGGCCGGCATCCTTGGCATAGAGTACCGCGCCCTTGTGTCGGCGGACTATGCCAACGACAGCCGCAGTTCGATTGTCGATGCGCTCAGCACAATTGTCACCGACGGTACAATGCTCAAAGTCTATTCCTGGTACGACAATGAGATGGGCTATGCCTGCCGAATGGTGGATCTGGCCAATATTGTGATCGAAAAGGGTGTGTAGATGTCGGGCGCGCGCAACTATCTGATCGTAACGGCGTCCTATTGGGGGTTTACGCTGACCGACGGCGCGCTCCGCATGCTGGTGCTGTTACATTTCTTCCGCCTGGGTTATTCGCCGTTCACCCTTGCCTTTCTGTTCCTGCTGTATGAGGCAGCAGGTATTTTCGCCAATCTGTTCGGCGGCTGGCTGGCCTCGCGGTTTGGCATCACGCGCATGCTGATGGTGGGGCTGGGGCTGCAGATTATCGGCCTGATCGGTCTTTCACTGCTCGATCCCAACTGGAGCGCGGCCTATTCGGTCGCCTGGGTGGTGGTGGCTCAGGGGCTGGCCGGCGTGGCCAAGGACATCACCAAGACGGCGTCGAAATCCGCCATCAAGATTACGTCGGCCGAAGGCAACGGCCAGCTGTTCCGTTGGGTCGCCTGGTTCACCGGGTCAAAGAACGCCATGAAAGGGGCGGGGTTCTTCGCCGGCGGCTTGTTGCTGGATGTCACGGGGTTTCAATTGGCGCTCTGGCTCATGGCCGGCATGCTCGGCGTTATCCTGTTGGCCGGGGCGCTCTCGCTGCCGGCCAACCTTGGCAAGGCCGGCGCCTCAAAAACCATGCGGGAATTGTTCAGCAGGTCCGCCGGGGTGAATATTCTGGCGGCGGCGCGCGTGTTCCTGTTCGGGGCGCGGGACGTCTGGTTCGTCGTGGGTCTTCCGGTGTTTTTGTATTCGTCGGGATGGAGTTTCTGGGAAGTGGGTGGCTTTCTCGCCGTCTGGACCATTGGCTACGGCCTTGTGCAGGCAGCCGCGCCGTCTTTGGTACGCCGCAGTTCCGATGGCCTTAGCGCCGAAGTACCGGCCGCAAGACTATGGGGGGTCCTGCTGATGGCGATCCCTGTCGTTCTGGCTGTTGCAATCATTGCACCGGATTACTGGCCGCTTGATACGGTCGTGACAGTGGTCGGCGGTCTCGCGCTGTTTGGCCTGCCTTTTGCGGTCAATTCGTCGCTGCATTCTTACCTCATTCTGGCCTATGCAGGATCGAAGAAGGCTGCCGAAGACGTGGGTTTCTATTATGCGGCCAATGCGGCGGGACGTCTTTTGGGGACGTTGTTGTCGGGGCTGCTGTACCAGTTTGGCGGTCTTCTCGCCTGCATCCTGGGCTGCGTCACCATGCTGGTTATCTGCTCCCTGATCACGGTCTTCCTGCCAACACGGGCGCCCGAAAAAGAGGCAATCCGAGCAACCTAGCGATTTGCTCCCGGCCAAAAATATTATCGAGGCCTCGAATTGGGTCTCTCCGTTGTTTTAGAAATTCGCCGGGGCTGAGGTCCCGTTTGTTGGCGCCACACCCTTCTAGCACCGTCATTCATAACGATCAGTCAGTGACTTTGATGGTCATTTCTGGACGAACCATGTCGCCGTCAGGCATTATCCAGGCGGGCTCGGAAAAATGGCTGATGGTAACGGTACCATTCGGCGTTTCGAATTCCAAGCCGCGTCCGCAACTCATGGCTACGCGCCGGCCGCCTGCCGGATTGAGGCCAGGTACCAGATTTTCCACACCCCATTTGAGATGGTGGGCCAGATCCCAAAACAAAACTTCTCCAGCAATCTCAAAAACCAACCAGCAATGCATATCATGGGTTTCCGCCTTATCAGGATGAAACCAATAGCCAGCAATGTATTGGCCCTGGATTTCGAGACAGCGGGCGGCGGCAAGTAAAAATGTATTGATGTCGACACAGCTTCCTTTTGTCGTACCGCAAACCGCCGGCACAGAATCACAATTTTCATAGAAATGTTCATCTGGATGTTCGTAACCGAACATGTCTGCGGCGTAGCCTATTAAGGCAAAGAGCTTAGTCTTTTGATTTTCACTGTTCCGGGTAATGTCTCTCGCGAGCGCCGCCAGATCGGAATTAGCCCTTGTAAAGCGGTTGTCCTGTACCTGCCAAACCTGCGGTGCTACCGGATAGTCGCCTTCCTCAATTTGGTAGCTAATTTGAACATTTTCGTTATGTTCAGGGATCCAGATCAAGGCTCGCTGCTCTGAATTAAGGGCTGTAATTTTCTGGCAACCGACTAGTCCACGTGTGCATTCCAAATGGCTCCGTTGGCCCCAATGGCCAAAGGGAACGGGGGCAATCAGCAGAGCATTTTCCGCCGGGACCGGTTCGTGGAGAGCAATGTCTATTTTCTGCATGGGTTACAAGTCGTTTCCGGTGCACCACCGCCGCCTCGTCCTCGCCGCCTGGGACCGGATGGAAGCCGACGGCGAATTCACGGCGATGGGGATTTAATGCGATGCCAGCTCTGGACATGTCTTTGATGGAGCGTGCGGAGCCGCACTTCTGCGATGCCTTTGTGACTTTCGGTACAGGAGACGGCGATCTAATTCGGACTGCGCAAGAAATCACAATGGCCGGAAAGATGGCGGGATTCACAAAGCGTGACCGCCGAATCATGCTCGATTACCTCTATGCGTTCATCGACACGCTCGACGAACGTGGGTTCAATTCTTTTCAGAAAGGCCGAAAGGTCGCAGACCCGTCAACCCTCTTCGCTAGGGACCGGCTCGGCGGCTTGTTCAATGAGGTCCTGACTGCACGAAGCCCTGCGCAGGACAATCTTTTCGCCGCCTCGGAAACTGAGCAGCCCCGAGAACGAGCGCTCATCGAACAGCTGATAGCTGCGACTAAGCTCTACGACAGCAGCAAGGCAATCCAAGAACTCTTCGCATTCACCATCCGGCTTCGCGAGTTCGCCCCGTTCAACGCGATGCTTCTGCATATCCAAAAGCCGGGCCTGACGCATGCCGCCACGGCACATGATTGGTGGCATCGGTTCGCTCGCGTCCCAAAGAAGGGTGCTCGCCCTCTTCTGGTGCTACGCATGAAGGGTCCGGTCGACTTCGTCTTCGACGTACAGGACACTTGTCAACGCCGGAGTAAAAACACACCAGTGGCCGGAGTAAAAG
>JABMOQ010000175.1 GCA_013204045.1 Rhodospirillaceae bacterium
CCTGAAAGCCGGTGCTATCGTCACCGATGTCGGCTCGACCACGCAAGCGGCCATCGATGACATCAAACCGCATCTGCCGGGCGGCGTGCATCTGGTGCCGGGCCACCCGGTTGCCGGCACCGAGCATTCCGGCCCCGAAGCCGGGTTTGCCGATCTGTTCGAAAACCACTGGGCCATCCTGACCCCGGAGCCGGGCACCGATGCGGATGCCATTGGCAAGGTAAAGGCCATGTGGGAAGCCTGCGGCTCGACCGTGGAAATTATGAACGCCGCCCATCACGACCAGGTGTTGGCGATCACCTCGCACCTGCCGCACCTGATTGCCTATACCATCGTCGGCACGGCGACGGATCTGGAAGATCATCTGAAAAAAGAAGTGGTCAAGTTTTCGGCCAGTGGTTTCCGGGACTTCACCCGCATCGCCGCTTCCGATCCGGTGATGTGGCGCGATATCTTTTTGAAGAACAAGGAGTCGGTGCTCGACGTGCTGGGCCGCTTCATAGAGGACCTGACCGCCCTGCAACGGGCCATCCGCCGCGATGAAGGCCAGGTGCTGGAAGACAGCTTTACCCGCACCCGGGAAATCCGTCGCGGCGTCGTCGAAGCCAAGCAGGACTTTATCGACGTCAAGAAGGATTAGTCGATAGAGCCGAACTGGTGCCAGTCGATGGGAGACAATTCCAGCAATGCCACCGGTCCGGCATAGAGTTTTTGGCCTTGCACCGTCAATGCCATGTTAAGGACCGCCGGGCCGCCATCATCGGGCTGGCGGGCCATCACACCGAGAAGCATTTTCGCGGCGACCGCATCGCGCGGCTTGACCAGCCCCATCTTTTGAAGCGCTTCGACGGTTTCGAAGAAGCCCTCCAGGCGCGCCGTGAAAGCGCCGATCGGTTGCAACGCACCATCGAGGGCCAGCGTTCCGTCGGCCTTCAACAGTGCCGGGCCGTGACGGATCAGCAGGCGTTTCATTTCGAGCGTGCCGCCGGCATCGCGCCAGGTTTCAAGCGCCTCGGTCATCGGCCCTGCCGGCAGGGCGCCCATCATTCGTGCCTGCAATTCCACATTGCGGAACCGGTCGCCGAGGGGCGAGGCCCAGACGTGTGGCAAGATCAGGCCCGACGCGGCGATGTCTATCTCTGCCGTTACGGTCTTGAAATCAGCGCCGCCGCCGTCACTGTGGGACAGGTGAAGGGCAAGGTTGCCAACCGCCAGGTTGCCGGTATCCGCCCCTTTGCCCCTGAGGACCAGGCCATCGACGGTTGCATCGAGCCGGTTTACCTGAGCCTTGGCCAAGCCAATTTCAGCCTCGATCATGGCGGCGCTGCCGGTGAAGGTATCGAGACCATCAGCGGCGCTGAAAGCCACCATCTGGGTGCCCCACGTGCGGGCCCGGATGGCTTTCCAGTTCCACGGCCGGACGCTTAAGCTTAGCCGCTCGCCTTCCCAGCCCCACGGCGCCGGGCCGCTCGGTGCGCCGAAGCCGGGATTGTCAATATCAAGGGTGATGCTGAGCGGAAAGCCTGATCGGGATATGTCATCATAGCGCACGGAAAAACCTTCGGCGCGGCGCTCCCCGGCCCATGCGGCTACGCTGCCTTGGGCGACATCGGCCACATAGATCCAGCCGATGGCGTAAACGACGACGGCCAGCCCCAGCCCGATGGCCGCCTTGGCGAGCAGCGGCAAGCGGAAGCGTTCCCCTGAATGGTTAATCTGATCGGCCATGTTGCCATTTATAGGGCGTTGCGCTGCCCGTTGCGAGAAGTTAGCCTGCGCCCAACATGGCAAACACCCCGGCCAAAAAAGATACCTGGATATTCGGTTACGGCTCGCTGATGTGGCGACCCGGGTTTTCGTACCTTGAAGTACAGCCGGCTTTGCTCAAGGGCTATCACCGCGCCCTATGCGTATCGTCGACCGAATACCGGGGAACCATTGAGAAACCCGGACTGGTGCTCGGCCTCGACCGTGGCGGCTCATGCAAGGGCCGCGCCTTCCTGGTCGCCGCAGCAGACATCAAGGAGGTCATGGAATACCTGCACGACCGCGAGATGGTCACCAACGTCTATAAGCCGAAATTCCTGAACGTGCGCTTCGATGATGGCCGCACCGTTGCGGCCTATAATTACATCGTCAGGCGTGATCATCGGCAGTACACCGGCAAGCTGTCGGTTA
>JABMOQ010000176.1 GCA_013204045.1 Rhodospirillaceae bacterium
ACGGTGTTGAGGTAACAGACGTCGATCTGGGCGCCGCTTGATTCAGGTGTCAAAACACCACTTTTGGGCATAACTCTTGAAACGCTGTTTTCCGCCTTGAAAACACGAGGCTTGGGATTGGAAGACACCCACATGACCGCTCCCCACAAACTGGCGACGTTGATGAGCGTATTGGCCATCGCATTTTGCCTCGCCTACAAAACTGGTCTCTGGGTTGCCCGGATAAAACCACCCCGGCACAAATCCCATGGTCGATTGCAACGCTCGATCTTTACTCTGGGCCTCAATGCGTTCAGAAAAGCCATGGTCAAAATGTCTGAACTTGAAATCCTCGATTATATGGCGGAGCTCTTCAAACCAAATATCCCCCAGAAACCGTTGATAGAGTTGGTATTATGAAAAGAGTCGGGTACTGTGACCCGACTTAGGCCTTAAAAATATATATTCCAATTCACCCTAGTAAAATTTGAATTAAAAAATAATATTCATGTCGATGGCGGATTCGCTAAAGGCAAAACACAATTGAGACCCCTTATGAAAACCATCGGTATCATTCCCGCCCGCATGGCGGCCAGCCGCTTTCCCGGCAAGCCCCTACACCCCATCAACGGTCGCCCCATGTTGGAGCACTGTTATGCTCGCGCCGCCCTTTATGACGGCTGGGACGTTCTGGCGCTGGCAACTTGCGACGATGAAATAGCAAACTTCGGGAACGATAAAGGCTACCCGGTTATCATGACCGCCGATGCCCACACCCGCGCCCTGGACCGGGTCGCCGAGGCCGCCGCCAATTGCGGTATTGATCTTGCCGACGATGACATCGTCGTTTGTGTGCAGGGCGACGAGCCCCTGCTGGCCCCTGATATGATCGAGACCGTGGTCAATCCTTTTTCGCAGGATGCATCGATTGATGGCACCATGCTGGCCGTGCCGATCCATGACGAGGAAACTTTCCTTAATCCTGACATCGTCAAGATCGTCCATGATATGAAAGGTGACGTGCTCTACACATCGCGCAGCCCCATTCCTTATTGTAAGTCGTTTTCGCCGGAACTGGGCGCGAAACGTGTCGGCGGTATTTTTGGCTTCCACTGGCATTTCCTGAAATGGTTCACCGAAACCTCGGAAAGCCCGCTGGAGATCGCCGAAGCTTGTGATTCAAACCGTATTTGCGATAACGGTTTTCGCCAGCGCATCGCGCCAATTCCGTATCGCCCTTATGTTTCCGTCGATAGTCCCGCCGATGTGGGGCGCGTCGAAGCGGTGATCGAGGCCGATGTGCTTTGGGGGAAATACTGAGGTGAGCGGCTTTTCCGCCGGGCTGTTCGATCTGGACGGCACCATTATCGACAGCGCGCCGGATGTTTGTGCGTCGGTAAATCGGGTTTTGCAAACAATGAACCGGCCATCGATCAGCGTTACCGATACCAAGGAACTTGTCGGCTTCGGCGCCCGCACCCTGGTTGAAAAGGCGCTGCAGAAAACCGGCGCGCCGGGCAGCGAAGACGAAATTGATTATTTGCTATCAGGTTTTCTGGACAGTTACCGGCAAAACCCAAGTGAACATTCAATTATTTTCCCCGGTGCCCGCGAGGCCCTGGAGCGTTTGATCGCGGCCGGCATGACACTGGGCATTTGCACCAACAAGCCTGAAGCGACCTGCTTTCCCGTTCTTGAAGCCTTTGATCTAAAACGATATTTCCCCACCGTGATTTGCGGCGATACCCTGGAGTTTCGCAAACCAGACCCGCGCCATGTCTTTCATACCTTGCATGAAATGGGGGCTCAGGGTGATGACGCCGTGTTCATCGGCGACAGTGAGGCTGACATCGAAGCCGCCAATAAAGCAGAATTACCCAGCATTCTTGTAACATTCGGATACTGTCATGTGCCTTTCGACAGCCTGGGCGCAAATGCGGTGATTGACCATTTTGACGACCTGGACGAAGCCCTGGAACTGATCGACGAACAAAGGAACGTTACATGACAAAAGTCTGCGTTGCCTCGCGCTCGTTTTCAAAGCACCCTATATTGCGCGCCGAATTGCTGGAAAAATATCCGGACGCAACCTTTAACGACGAGGGCCTGAGCCTTTCCGGCCAGACCCTGATTGATTTCGTTTGCGGACACGAGCGGGCCATCACGGCGCTGGAAAAACTGGATGCGAATTTCTTCACCGCCGTGGCGGGCCTCAAGGTGGTTTCCAAGTACGGTGTTGGCTACGACATGATTGATTTTGATGCCATGGCAAAGCATAGCGTCAAACTGGGTTGGACCGGCGGCACCAACCGGCGCTCGGTAAGCGAGCTGATGATTTCCGCCACCATCGCCTTGTTGCGCCATGTCCCGGCAGCCAACCGGGAAGTGCTGGACGGCACATGGCGTCAGCACAAGGGGCGTTACCTGTCGGGGCGCACCGTCGGTATTATCGGTTGCGGCCATATCGGCAAAGACCTGACACCCTTGCTTAACGCCTTTGGCTGCAAGGTGCTGGCCCATGACATTGTTGATTTTCCGGAATTTTATGCCACCCATGATGTTGAGCCGGTTGGTCTGGAAGATTTGCTGGCCCGCGCCGATGTTGTAACCGTGCACCTGCCTATGGACAAGAGTACTGAAAATATTTTATCTGCCCGGCGCTTGGGGCTGATGCGCCCGCAAGCCATTTTGATCAATATGGCCCGTGGCGGATTGGTTGATGAGGCGGAAATGAAAGCGATGCTCATGGATGGCCGCCTGGCCGGGGCTGCGTTCGATGTTTTTGCCGGTGAGCCACCAGAAGACATGGAGCTTTTAAAACTACCCAATTTCCTGGCAACCCCGCACATTGGCGGCAGCGCCGAAGAAGCGATTCTGGCTATGGGCCGGGCCGCGATTGATGGCCTTGATAAGGCTCGCATCCCGGATAGTAACTGGCCAAAATAAAGGTTCAAATGATTAACGCCATTATTAGAAAGGCTGGACAATTTTTTGCAGACCCGGTGTTGCGCACCTGGGCGGTCGGACGCTTGCTTGGCCGCTGGCCCGGCGAGCCTGCTTTTACGGCCCACCGGCCACCGTACCTTGATGATCTGTTGCCACTCGCCCCCGAGACGCCATCGAGCAAATTTTCCGGGCTGGCCGATACGCCACCTACACAATCCATAGAGCTTTCTTTTGCCGGTGAAACCGTGACGCTTGAACCGGGCGACGAGGCAGGACTTTTTGAACGCTCCTTTAGAGATGTTGAACAAACCCTGGCCCTGCACCGCTTTGCCTGGTTACCTCTTCTTGGCAATACGCATGATCCGGCCTGGGTCGCGGCGATCTGGCGCGCCTGGGTCAAGGATTATGCCAGCCCTGACGATGGTTGGGCCTGGCACCCATACACGGCGGCTGAACGGGCAATTAATATTTTGGTCTTCGCCCAACAAAACGGCTTGCCCGGCCCGCTAAACGAGACCCTTTGCGTGCTGGCTGCCCATGGCCCCGCCATTGCGCAGCGGCTTGAGTTTTTTGGCGACCACCACACATCCAATCACCTCGCCAACAACGGGCGGGGTCTTTTTTTGCTCGGCCTTACTCTCGGCCTGCCAAAATGTGCCGAACTGGGGGGCAAGATTTTAGTCGAAGAAGCGAAGCGTATTTTTGCTCCTAGCGGAATTTTGCGTGAAGGCTCTAGCCATTATCACGCCCTGCTTGCCGCCAATTACGGACAATGCGCCGATGCCGCTGTTGAAATAGAACGCCCTGAAGCGACGGCCTTGACCGCTGTTGCCAGACGAACCCGCAGCGTTACAGGAAATCTGACATTACCGGGTGGTTTCGCATTAATCGGCGACATCTCGCCCGACCTGCCGCCACAAAGAGTGCTCGCGGCGCAGGCCGTATCGCAAGACCGGGACGCCCACGCCTTGGCCAACGATGGCTGGCATCGCCTAGACAGTGGTCCCTGGTCCGGATTGTGGCACGTGGCCCCAGATGGCTTTTCTCACATGCCCGGCCATGGTCATCAGGACTGTGGCGGCTTTGAGCTTCACTTTAAAAATGAACCGGTCTTCATCGATCCCGGCCGTGGTTCTTATGGTGAGAGCGCAAAGGCGGCTCTGTATCGCTCCGGTAAAGTTCACAATACCCTGTTGATTGATGACCATGATCCCTACCCCGCCAATAAACCCTACTACGATGACGCCTTCCGCCGTCATATTGGGGGGGCGCCACCACGCGTTGAGCAAGAACAGGATTCTATTCGTCTTGCCCATGACGGCTTCAAGCGTTTGAAAAACGTCGGAACGGTTCGCCGTCATTGGCAGTTTACGGATGCATCCATGATATTGAATGACGAGACTGAGGGACGGGGTTATTACCACATTTCGCAGATTTTTGTGACCCCGCTGGAAGTTGCCCACACGGACCAGGGCCTGAGCTTGCGCGGGAAGAAACACATTTTTCGTTTAATCACGGATGGTGAAATCAGCACAGAAACCATAACCCGGTGGACGGCTTACGGGAGCGGCGAACCGGTAACGGCTATCAGGATATCCCGTCAGGCAAAGCTGCCGTGGACGGGTAATCTGTCGCTGGAGGTTCTTTGACATGTGCGGTATTGCCGGACTTTACCTGCCCAGAGACGCCCCCGACAGGTCGGCTGACATCCCTGCCATGCTGCGTATTATGGCCCACCGGGGTCCTGATGGGGAAAAGCAATATCAAAGTGAAAACAGGCGTTTTCAGGCAGGCTTCAAGCGCCTTGCTATTATCGATCTTGAAACCGGCGACCAGCCCATAGTTGAAGGTGATGGCCGCCGTGTGTTGCTTGGAAACGGCGAGATTTATAACTACGTCGAGCTGAAACGTACCCCCGAAGTGCGTGATTATTCCTATCAAAGCAGCGGCGACATGGAAGTCATCCTGCCCCTGCATACGGCTTATGGCGACAACTTCGTCGATTATTTGAACGGCATGTTTGCACTGGCTTTATACGAGGCCGACGGCCATCGTTTGACACTGACCCGCGACCGGTTGGGCATCAAGCCGTTGTATTGGGCTGAAGTAGAAGGCGGCGGTATTGTTTTTGCCTCTGAAATAAAATCCCTGATGGCCTCAGGTCTGGTGCGTCAGGCCATCGACGAGTCTGCGGTCAGCTCCTATCTGGCGCACGGATACGTTCCGGCCCCGGCGACATTGTTCAAAGGCATCAACAAACTGGCCCCCGGTCATCGCCTGATTGCAAGTGGTGATGGTTCGATCACCATTGAACGCTACTGGCGCCCACGCCCGGCAAGCAATATTCCAACAAGCGCACCTGAAATTGAAGATCATCTGACGGCGCTTCTGACCGACAGCTTGAAAATGCAATTGCGCAGCGACGTGCCGCTGGGGGCCCTGCTTTCAGGCGGTCTCGATTCAGGTCTTATGGCCGCCATCGCCGCCGGGTTGATCGACAAACCGTTGGAAACCTTCACGGTCCGGTTCGAAGGGTCATCTGTTGATGAGACACCACTAGCGGCCATGGTATCCCGGCGCTATGGAACAAATCATCACGAGCTTGACCTTCCGGCTACGGGGGCCGGGGATCATATGCTTCGTCTGGCCTGGCACACGGAAGAGCCCCTGAACGATGCGGCGTTGTTGCCCAATTTTATGATCGAGCAGGCCCTTGGCAAGCATTTGCGGGTGGCGCTGAACGGTACCGGTGGCGACGAGCTGTTTGCCGGATACGGGCGCTATTTTCAAATGCCGGTGGAGCGTGCTTTCTTAAACTTGCCGGGACCGCTGCGCTCAATTGCAAAAGCCTGCGTTTCGCCCATGCGGGCATGGCAGTTAGGCCGCGCAGAGCATTTCGATGGCAACCGTGGCCAGTACGTGCACGATCATACAACCTATTTTCCAGCTCCGGTGCGTGAACTTATCGGCAACGCGCAAGCCATCCCGGAAGCGCTTCAGGCCCAGTCGTTTATGGCCTTCGATGGCGATGCTCAGAGCGGGGCCCTGATCGCCGATCTGGAAAGCTATCTGCCGGAAGACCTGTTATTGCTGCTCGACCGTTCCTCCATGGCTGCCAGTGTGGAAGGGCGGGTGCCGTTCCTGGACCACCGTTTCGTCGAAGCGGCTCTGGCCGTACCAGCGGATATCCGCACCCCGGGCGGCGAGCAAAAAGCACTGGAGCGACGCATTGCCGCAAAATTTCTGCCTGTCCCTTTGCTTGATGCACCAAAACGGGGCTTTGCCTCGCCGGTTCCGGCCTGGATGCGGGCCGGACTAGGCGAACAGGCCAGGCGCCTGCTGTGCCGTCCTGAAAGTCTTGAGCGTGGTTGGTGGAGCGAGCAAGGAATTGATACCCTGCTCGCCAATCTCGACCGTCATGCTTGCCGGATTTACTCTCTGGTTATGCTGGAACTTGCAGTGCGTTAGTTCATCGAACAGCCACTAATCGCGTCTGCCCCTACAACGACACTGGAGGAATTCGCTTAAAAAATGTCTATCAGCGTTATTATTCCAGCCTACAAAGCGGTTCAGACTATTGAACGGGCGCTGGCCTGCGTCGCCGCACAGACACTAAAACCCGATGAAGTCATCGTTGTCGATGACGGCTCCCAAGACGGCACCCTCAAAGCGGCGCAAGCATTCAAAGACAAGATGGATGCAATTGATCTGAAAGTTATCAGCCAGGAAAATCTGGGCGCGGGGGCGGCGCGCAACCGGGCCATTGAGGAGGCAAGCGGAACATGGCTGGCCTTTTTGGACGCAGACGACGAATGGTTGCCGGAAAAACTGGCAACCAGTATGCAAGCTATTAATGAGCACGGCCTGACACTGCTCGCTCACAACTACCTCGCCATCAAAGGTGCGGACGAAACGCTGGTTGACTGTGCGGCGCGCTACCGTGCGGCGATGGATCCGTATATAGGCCTTTACCGTAAGGGGTTTCTTGCCACCTCGACAATCGTGGTTCGTCGCGACGCTGTTCTTGAGGCAGGGTGTTTTGATGAGACTCTGGCGACGGCTCAGGATTTCGACTTGTGGTTAAAAATATTGAAAGAAGAAGGTGCGGCCTTTCTCGTCAAACCCGATACCTTGATGCGCTACCACATCACAGCGGGATCAATCACTAGCCACACGGCCAGACGCCTTGAGTGTAGCTTGCGAATTGCCAAGCGCCATGCGCCAAACCGAATTGATCATGGTTATCGCATCACCGCCGTTCATTTGGAGGCGATAACGTCATCGCTTGCCCAGGGCCGTCCGCTGGCCACGTTAGGCTATTTACTGCAGCTACCGGCGCGTCTGCTGGCAACCTTTTCATAAGCGATTAGTTTGCGGGAACGGGCCAGGTCCGAACAACCCGCCAGTCGATCCCATTGTCGGTTTTGAGCAAGTAGGAATTATCTCCCGTCAGCCCTAGATTAAGAGCTTCCTTCATATCTGGCGTTACAGAATGAATGAGAGCGTGGCTGTAATCTCCATTTGAAAAAATTTCGGTAAAAACTTCTACGGACTGCTTTTGGTAGGCGCTAATATAGCTTCGAAGGATACCCAACCCTCCCATCTCGTAGCGGGCAATAACGGCTGACTCACCACTGCCTTTTGGGTCGACGACGATCAATTTATCGTCGTTTGAAAGCAAGGTGCTCACTTCAGCAGAGACGTTGCGGAAATGGGGAAGGGGTTGAAAGCGGTCGAATCGCAGCTTATTGGCGAATGCAAACGGCAAAAGCAGCATAAGGGAAATAGCAACCCAGGCACCTTTTCGAATGTCATAACGGTCTTGGCCATAGTTTTTCCAGGCCAGTCCCAGTCCGTATGACATAAATGCGACTCCCAACATTCCTAATTGCATGTTGTAACGCCAATAGGATGCCGCCCTTAGGGCGTCGAACTTTCCGAATGTTGAAACGTAGGCAAAAAACAAAAATGCGTTATGGCCCAGGAAAACAAGTGCAACAAGAAGCGCCAGCCGGTCAAAAGGTGTGCGGAAGCGAAACATAGCTCGCGCCCCAAATCCAACAATGACGATCAACAAGACTAAAAAGGCCCCCTTCTTCGTCAATACCAGAAGCATTCTTTGCAGAATTTGCGGAATGTATTCGAACAACCATTCAGAAACCGGCATTATTTTCATTTCGGAAGTCGGTAGTTCAATGGATATGTAGTAGCGCCAGAGAACAAAAATGACCACTGACGGTATGATCATCCATGGAAGGGTCCGGGCCAGTTTTGAAAACTTTATCCGCGGGTCGCGAAGGCCGGTCAGAACTATGGCGATAATAAGAATGACGAAAAGTACGACGGTGGATTGTTTTAGGTTAACCAGCAACATCATCAATAGACCGATTTGCATGGCTTGACGTTTTGCATCATCCTTGCGGTCTTCTGTCAGCGCCTCCAGCATAGTCCAGCCAATGACACCTCCCATACCAAGGATGACCGCCGTCGCGACATCGGCATAGGACGTCAGGGCTACTTTCTGGGCAAAGGTTGTGCTCAACACCGTCGCAAGCAATCCACCCAGGGCATACAGGCCCCATCCCCCTGACGAGTCCTCATCTTTTCGTCCCAAGCCATCACGAATCAGGCGAACCGCTACCAGGCCGAAGGTCAGAAGCATAAAGACATTAACCAAAGCGCCGGCATTCTCCATGAACCGGCCGCCAATTCTGCTCGCAAGATATGATATGTAGTGCCAGCTGAAAGGATATGCGGCGAGAGCACCGCTTTTATGAACGTTGTCTTTATTTGGGAAAACATCGGTCTCGAGAAGAAAGCGCGGTGTGATCAACCATGTGGAAAACTCATCCCATTGTGAACCTACCATGGCGGAAACAAGCAATAATAAAGGGCCCGCAACGAGAACCATTTTCATCGTGCCGGTGGGAAAAACCCCTTGTTTGCGGTAGATCGCGTAAGCGCCTGCTGCAAGCGCTAGAATGGCCATTGAGACAGCCAGAAATGTGAAGGGGATTTTTGTCAGAACACCGAAGACGGTAAAAAATAAACTGACAAATGCCCAGCCCAGGAAAGGGGCGGTTTCACGGGCCTGATTGCGACCGATAAACAATGAGCCGATGGCGGCAAACCCTATCCAGAGGGCGGCTGAGGAAAGAAACGAATCAATTTGACCGCTGTGCTGAATGAAGTTGCTGATGTAGTCGTTCATAGGTCTCGTGTATCCACTTTTAAAGGATGTTAGAAATATATGGTCTGGTCGTCTGCCGGGTCACCTGTTTTGGGCGCGATGGTAAGCCTGTAAAGACTTGGCGGCTTCATAAGCAAAGGAAGATACAGTTGTGATATTTTTATTGCAACTTGTTGCGGTGCGGCGGGACATATCGCGTCCTTATTTCCAGGCACGTAATTAACCAGTTCGTGATCGGCGGCGAAGATGCCGACAAACTCTGACGATGAACACTAGGTCAGGCGGCCCATGCTTTTTATCTCCGCGATCATGAAGTGCTCGGTGGCGAATATAACATAGGGGCACAGCCCACTCATCATTGACCTTTCTGCCCATGGCTCTGGGTTGCGCAAACTTGATGTGATGTGCATGAGATGGAGATCGCCCACATATCAGGCAACTTTGTGAGGCGACGAAGCGAAGATGTTCCTTATTGCGAATGCGTTTGCAATGGGGCGGTACTGGTTTTGTGCTAGGACAAACTTCCTTCCTAGGCGGCTTGGTTGAACGATGCACAGATCATGGAAATAGATCGGAATGGGTTCCTGTTCGGATTAGAGTTATCGATATGTCATCTTCATCCCAGATCAGAAGCCAATCCGGTTCAATATGGCACTCCCAGTATGGAGCCATGTTACCAACAAGACGATGCACACGAAGCTTCCTATCAAGTGGTTTATTCTCAAGTAACCTATCGACGACGTCTCGAAGTTTCTTGGGGGCCTTGCCCCGCTTCTTTGCTCTTTTGAGATCCTTCTTAAACAGCGTAGTGCTGAAGAGATCACGCATCTTTGAAATCGGCCATTAGGTCATCAAGGCCTTCGTACTTGATAAGCCCATCTTTTTCTCTTGCTTGACGCATGGCTTCAAGAGTTTCTGCATTGGGAATTCTCACCTCGAACGGCAGACCATGCTGAAGAGCCACCTGTTTGTAAAAAAGTGTGATTGCCTCTGTAGGTGATAAACCCAGCGTTAAAAATACGGATTCGGCATCGCTCTTGAGGCTCGGCTCCACTCGGGCGCGGATCATTTCGGTTTTGGACATAAGTGTTATCCTCCAGTAATTCATGTATTGTACCACAATTGGGGAACACTGCAATCGCTAACAAAAATCTAGCAAATATAAACGGAATGTAATTTGGGAAAGGCGGTACCCGCCTCCTGCTAAAATGGCCTACGGCACCACTGCACTACTTACCAAACACCTCACGCTGACGTCAAACAGACACGGTGTTTTTGACCCTGTCACGCAATCCGCGCGATCAGGCGACATACGAGGCCGATGTGGTGCGGGTGGATATGCTTGATGATGCGGACAGCATCACGTGGCGGCCCGAAGACGACAATTAGAAGATGAGCACAGCCTGTCACCACAGAACAACCTGCCGCCTGTGCGGAAGCAGCCACTTAAGTGAAGTGCTGTCGCTGGTGCCAACGCCGCCCGCCAATGCTTTCGTCGGCGAAGACCAACTTGACGAAATCCAGTCGACCTTTCCCCTCGATGTTTTTTTCTGCGAGGACTGCCACCATGTGCAGCTTCTGGATGTTGTTGATCCGGCGGTGCTGTTTGAAAATTATGTTTATGTGTCGGGAACCTCTCCTGTTTTCGTTAAACATTTCGAGGACTACGCCGCTTTCATTATCGACACGTACGCCCCGCAACCCGGTGCGCTGGTTTTTGATATTGGATCAAACGACGGAACTTTACTGAAAGCGTTTAAGAAGGCTGGTTATCAGGTGCTTGGCGTTGATCCGGCCAAAGACATTGCGGCCCGGGCGAGTGCTGAGGGGATCGAGACGATTTCCGGTTTCTTCTCCCCGGCCATGGCCGGGGATATCAAGGCAGCGCATGGCGGGGCCAGTGTCATAACCGCCAACAACGTGTTCGCCCATATTGATGATCTGGGCAGGGTATTGGACGGGATTGCCGCGTTACTTGCCGATGACGGGGTTTTCGTGTTCGAGGTTTCTTATCTGGTTGATGTTTTCGAACACAGCCTGTTCGATACCATCTACCACGAACATCTCGCCTATCACACCGTTGCACCGCTTGTTTCTTTCATGGCGGCACACGCTATGGAACTGATTGGTGCCGAGCGTGTTTCCACCCACGGCGGCTCTTTACGGGCCGTTGCCCAAAAAACCGGTGGCGGCAAACCCGTTGCCCCATCCGTTGCCCAGTTGATCGACCTTGAAAGGACGATGGGACTGGACAAGGCCGAAACCTACCGGGATTTTGGTTTGCGGATTGATGTTTTGAAGGCGGAACTATCCACCCTGTTACGGGCCAGCAAGGACGCCGGGCGAACCATCGCGGCCTTCGGTGCGCCCGCCAAGGCAACCACATTGATGTATCATTTCGATATCGGCGCAGACCTGATTGATTTTATCGTCGATGACAGTCCTTTAAAACAGGGGCTTTATAGCCCTGGTATGCATATCCCGGTCGTGTCCTCAAGCGCCATTGAAGAACATAAACCTGACGATATTGTTATTCTGGCGTGGAATTTTGCCACCCCGATCATGGCGAAACTTGACAGTTTTAAAGCCTCCGGCGGCCGCTTTATCGTCCCCCTGCCCAGTCTTGAAATTCATTAACCGCGAAGATGGCGTCCCCATGACCGAATTGCTGCTTAAATCCGATATCGAGAACGTCCGTTTCGTCAATCGCGATGTCACGAGGCCTTTCGACTGGGCCGATACTGTTTATAACGGCGAGCAGTAATGATCACAGTTGCCACACTTGCCGAATGCGCCGAGCGTTTTGCCGATGATGTGGCAGGGTGTTTGGCAGAGGCAATTGACAAGCGCGGTCAGGCATCCCTGGCGGTTTCGGGGGGGCGCACGCCTGAACATTTATTTCCGGCGCTGGCCTATAAAGAATTGGCGTGGCAGAACGTCAGCATCACCCTGGCCGATGAGCGTTGGGTCGACCCTGAACACCCTGACAGTAACGAGCGGTTGGCGCGCCGTCTTCTCATGCAAGGCCCTGCTTCCCAAGCGCGCTTCGTTGGCCTTAAAACGGATCATCAAAATCCCCGCGATGCCCAGGCGGACGTTGAAGCCGCTCTGGCTTCCTTAAATTGGCCGCTGGACGCTATTTTTCTGGGTATGGGCGAGGATGGGCATATTGCCTCTTTGTTTCCTGATGCGGATAACTGGCTGGACGCCCCCGGCCGGGCCTTGGCCGTCGCCGGATGTGAGAAAAGACAACCCAGAATGAGTTTGACCCCGGCGGCGTTGCTAAACAGCCGCCATATTTTTGTGGTCGTCAACGGGCCTGAAAAACGCGCAACCTATGAGGCGGCCATGAAGCCCGGCCCTATTGGTCAGTATCCAATCCGTCTGGTTCTGCATCAACAGCAGGTTCCGGTGACCATCTACGCCGTCGATTAAATTTTGTGAAAGCGCCATTTGATTTGCGCCCCGTCACCATGCAATGGGCCGGTGATAACGATTTGCTCGCAGCGTCTGGGTTCCCCGTGACCGCTCAAATAAATGCTCTCCTCCAGTACGATGTTGCCGCCGGAAGCCTGAAATTGCCAACCGGCGCCGCTGCCCAGTTTCAGCAACACGGCGGCCCGTCCCTGCACTTGCGATGCGTGAATGCCGGGGTGCAGGTGGAAGCGAACGCAAAAGGATTTGCCGCCTGAACCTTCTATAAGATTCTCACCCCTGAAATCTTCCCCCGATGCATCAAGAAAAAATTTACGGCGATGAAGGACGCCAACATTCTTGATGTAACCGTCGTAGGAGGTGTCGAGCCAGACGGCGCCGTCAGCCTCGCGGCGTGTGCATTCTACATTGCCGGGGCCGCCCATCAGGGAGCCGTCATCATTAAAGTGAACGGAGTCCGTATCGTCAGCCGACAACGTGGAGTGGGCGGCGGTGGTTCGCATGGCGGCATGCCACTTTTCACCTTCGGTGCTGGCGGCCCCACAATTGACGATCAGCCGATCCTTACCAACACTCATTTCAAAACTTAAAGTTCCCGCATGAATGTCCCGTACATTGGAAAGTCGTGGTTTGCCAGTATCGGCAATAATCACCGTTCGTCCGGCGGCGAGTCTTTGAAAGCCGCTGTGGGGGGTGCTGGTTAATGCCTTGCCGCGTACGCCGGTCCCGGCCAGCACCGTATCGATCAGGGCGCGATCTTCCTCAAAACCGCCATTGAACAAGGCCAGCCCGCCATCGCCATGGCGCAGGGCGCGCAGCATCGGCGTGACTTTGTCGATGGCCCCCTGTAAGTCGAGGGGCACTTCCTCATGAGCGGCCAGCAGCAGCGCCCGAATTTGATTAAAGCGTGAAAGCACATCAAGCAGGCGTGATGGATTACGCTCACTATGGCCGCCATCAGGAAAAATTTGGATGCGGATTTCCTTTGCCAGTAAGTCAAGCGAACTTTCGAGTAGTGATTCGGCACCGGGCAGACAGATGGCGGCGAAAATCAAACCTTGCAGGGCTTTGAATTTGCGGGCGTCACCCGGGGCCTGGGCGCAACAGCGTCCCAGGTGCCGGGCCTGGATCATGGTCATTTCAAGCAGCACGGTTTTTGTGCTTTCATTATCGGCACTCAGGAATTCATAAAACGCCAGCCAGGCGCTTAAGCGTTCGCCAAGGATATCGGGACGCCATGACAGTTCATGCCATTTTCGATTGTGCTCAACCCAGCCGGTCAGCAGGGCTCCGGCCCGCGCCTGTGCTTCATCGCCGCCGATGGCGAACAGGTCGGCAAGCCAGGAAAATCCGTGTAAGTCGGCCAACTGCCCCGGATCGTCCATGGATACAATCCAGGGGTCTTGTCCCAATTGGGCGCGGTGACGGGACAGGGTAAAGAGGCCCTTTAAAATTCCCCGTCCGGCTTCCGGGTCACCGAGCCTGTAGGCTGGTGGTGAGAACCGAAGGGTATCTGGCGTGCGGCCCTTCAAGGTCAGGCCATAGAAGGGGCTGGCATACAACAAATGGCGCAGTGAATGAGCCCCACTGGCAGGCGATAAAGATGATACCGACCCTTGGTTTTTCAATGATGCCTCGTACACATTCAGGGTTACAGGTTCGTCCGTTGATTGATGATCGTCTGCAGGAACAACCTCAACCCGGATGGGGGTCAATGTCCGGGAAAAGACAGTTTGTCAGTCATCTAACGGGTTTACTCTTGCGGGCCCGCGAAGTCAAAGCCCCAACATCTAGCCATGGACAAGCCGGGCAGCGAAAAAGCCGTCCATGCCGCCGTGTTCGGAAAGATGGTTGGGCAGGGTGCGCAAGACCCCTGCCCCGGTGACCAGTTCGGACAGGCCGCCAACATCATCAGCTGTGATCGGATCAAGCCGTAATGACGATTGTTCGGCGAGAATTTTCTCGATCAGTTCCGGCCCTTCTTCGGGCTGCAGGGAACAGGTGCAAAAAACCAGCTTACCGCCCGGCTTAACCATCTCGAGGGCGCCCTCAAGCAGATGATGCTGGGCAGCGCTTAAGCTATCGACATCGATTTGTTTTTTCAGGTGGGAAATGTCCGGGTGACGACGAATGGTGCCGGTTGCCGAACAGGGTGCGTCAAGCAGCACGGCGTCGGCTAGTTCATCAGGTCTCCACAGGTTGGCGTCGGCGCAAACCGTTTCGGCGCTTAAACCCAGCCGCGTCATATTTTGTTCGAGCCGTTCCAGTCGTTTGGCGGAGCGTTCCACGGCTGTGACACGGGCACCGCGGGTCAGTAATTGCGCCGTTTTTCCGCCGGGTGCTGCACAAAGATCAATGACATGTTTACCCTTAACGTCACCCAGCAGGAGCGCCGGCAAGGTGGCGGCGGTATCCTGCACCCACCAGGCACCTTCATCGAAGCCGGGCATCGCCGTGACAGAGCCGCCCGCCGTCAGTCGCAGCGACCCGGTGGCCAAGATTTCCGCGTTCAGCAGGCCGGCCCATTTTTCAGGGTCGGCTTTGACGGTAATG
>JABMOQ010000177.1 GCA_013204045.1 Rhodospirillaceae bacterium
CCGTCCAGGGGCTCGGTGCCACATTCGACGACGACCTGCTCGACCAGCCGTTCGTCCACGCGGCCTGAATAGTCGCTGCCGATCTCCGCCACCAGCCCGTTGCCATCCCGGCGGACGGAGGCCAGGCGGCGGTTCAAGGTGATGGTGACATTGTGGGCCTCGAAGCAGCGGGCATAAGATACGTGGTTGAGGCCGCCGACATCGGGTGCGAAAAAGCGCTCCGGGGTGACGATCTCAAGCCTGGCCCCGGCCTCGGCGATTATTTCAGCGGCCTGCAATCCGGCCTGGCCGCCGTTATCGTCGAACAACAGCACGTTGGCGGCGGGCTTGATATTGCCGCTGAGGATATCCCAGCCGCTGTATGCAAGCTCGAACAGGGTGTCCGGGATGCCGCCGGTGGCGACGATCACCACGTCCGGCGCCTCGGCCAGCACATTGGCGGCCTCGGCCCAGATTCCGGTGCGGATGTCGACCCCGGCCCTGGCGCACATAGCCAGACGCCAGTCGATGATGCCGATCAGGTCGCGACGACGCGACGTTCTGGCCGCCAGCCGGACCTGCCCGCCCGGTTGTTCGGCGGCTTCGAAGACGACGACCGCATGGCCGCGTTCAGCCAGCACCCGGGCCGCCTCGAGCCCGGCCGGCCCGGCCCCGACGATGACGCATTTATGTTTGGGGTCCCTGGAAGTCAGGCCAGGAATAATATGCGGCATGGTCGCCTCGCGGCCGGTCGCCGGATTGTGCAGGCACAAAGCCTCGTGGCCCTCGTAGATACGGTCCAGGCAATAGGTGGCGCCGACGCAGGGGCGGATTTGGTCTTCCTGTCCGGCCATCACTTTGGCGGCAATGTACGGGTCGGCCATATGGGCGCGGGTCATGCCGACCATGTCGAGCTTGCCCGAGGCGATGGCATGGCGGGCCGTCGCCACATCGGCGATTTTGGCGGCGTGGAAGACCGGAAAGTTTGTTGCGGCGCGCACCTCTCCGGCGAAATCCAGATGCGGTGCGGACCCCATGCCCATCACCGGGATGACACCCGACAGCGCCGCGTCGGTTTCGATATGACCGCGGATGATGTTGAGGAAATCGATCTTGCCGCCGAAGGCCAGACGGCGGGCAATATCGACGCCTTCTTCGCGGCTCAGTCCTTTTTCCCAGTCCTCGTCGGCGACCATGCGAATGCCGACGATGAAATCCGGCCCGACGGCATCCCTGATGACGCCGAGAATCCGATGGGTAAAAGAAAGCCGGTTGTCGAGGGATCCGCCGTGTTCGTCATCCCGCAAGTTGGTCGCCGGCGACCAGAACCCGTCGAGCAGATGGCCATAGGCTTCCAGCTCTATGCCATCCATGCCCGCCGCCTGCATGCGCTGGGCGGCGGCGGCGTAATCGGCGGCGATGCGGTCCAGGTCCCAGTCCTCGGCCTGTTTCGGGAAAGCCCGGTGGGCCGGTTCGCGGACCGGCGACGGCGCCAGCACCGGCAGCCAGTCGGCCTTGTTCCAGTTGGTCCGGCGGCCAAGATGAGTCAACTGGATCATCACCGCCGAGCCATGCTGGTGGCAGTCATCGACCAGCTGGCGCAACCACGGAACGATTTCGTCTTTGTAAGCGTGCAGATTGCCGAAGGCGGACGGCGAATCGGGTGAAACGATGGCCGAGCCCGCCGTCATATTGAGGGCGATACCGCCCTTGGCCTTTTCCACATGATAAAGTCGGTATCGCTCTTTCGGCATACCGCCTTCAGAATAGGCAGGCTCGTGGGCCGACGACATGATGCGGTTGCGTAGCTCCAGATGCTTGAGCTTATAGGGTTGCAACAGGGCGTCTTTTTCGGACATGGCGACCTCAGGTGATCGGAATTTCGCCTTTTTCAAGCCCGGTGTCGGCGGGCACCCCGAGCATCAGATTCAGGTTCTGCACTGCTTGTCCCGACGCTCCCTTGCCAAGATTGTCGAGCAGCCCCATGACCACCGCTTGTCCGTTTCCGGCATTACCGAAAACGTGCAGGTGCATTTCATTGCTGCCGTTCAGGGCCTCTGGCTCGAGGCCCACCATACGGGCAGAATCGGCCAGTGGCATAACCTTGACGAAGCGCTGCCCGGCATAGTGATCGGCAAGCGCCTTATGGATATCTTCAGGGGTCGGCTGACCATCCAGCGACCACAACTGAAGCGGCGCCTGGACGATCATCCCCTGACGAAAACGCCCGACACTGGGCACAAACAACGGCGCATGGTCGAGACCGCTCCAAGCCTGAATTTCCGGAAGATGCTTGTGATCAAGAGACAGACCGTAAACCTGAAACGCAGCATCCGTGTGATCATTGGCGGAAGCATCCTCGAAAGCCGCAATCATTTTTTTGCCGCCACCGGAATAGCCCGAAATGGCATTCAGGGTGATCGGGGTATGCGCCGGCAAAATTCCGGCCACGACCAACGGGTGCAAGATGGCCACCGATGTGATGGCGTAGCAGCCCGGATTGGTCACCCGCTTGCCCGCCGCAATCAATTCCGCCTGTCCGGGCTCATATTCCGGAAACCCGTAGGTCCAGCCATTGGCCGTCCGGTGAGCGCTTGATGCGTCAATGACCCGGACGGAAGGATTGTTGATCAGGGCAACGGCTTCCCTTGCCGCATCGTCGGGCAAACAAAGAATAACGATGTCGGCATCGTTCAGCATTTCGGCGCGCCGAATCGGGTCCTTGCGCTCGGAATCACCCAGCGTCAGAAACGTCAGATCATTTCGGCCTTCAAGCCGGGCCCTGATCTGCAGTCCGGTAGTTCCGGCCTCACCATCGATAAAAACTTTTGCCGTCATCTTTAATTCCTAACATTTTTAACAGGATAGAGCATACCCATTCGATAAAATTTTATTCATATTTAAATCAATAAAATCAAAGTTTTAATTGCACATTATTATTTTGAAATCATTCCGATGCCGCCATAGATTCAGATCATCGAGCAAGCGATTCGTGTCCACTGAAACAACAGGCGAGATATAGTCATGATTGAAAGCATTCCATTATCCACCATCGTTAAGCCGGGCGCGGAGAATGCTCCAAAAGTTTGGGATGCCGGCGATGCAAAGCGTGTCAACGGCGTCGAAGTTTCCAAAAACAAGGGCATTGAACGCACCGTCCAGCTATACGCCGGCGTGTCCGCTTCGTCGAAAAAAAATGTCCTTGACCAGGTCGGCCTGACGTTGAACAGCCTGCTGACGGCCCAGTCGGCCACTTCCTCTTCCCAGCCCCCGAAATCGCCTTACGAAGCGGCCAAGCAGGAAGAAGCAAAACGTCCTAATTACACGAATATCGACGCCTAATACGATCATAATCCTTGCCTTTCCAAAAGGGCCCTGGTGTGAGCAATCGACACGAAAAAGGGGCGTCCCGCAGGGGATGCCCCTTTTGATTGGGGGCAATCCTGACGGTATAAGGCTTCGAGAACCGGAAGCATTAGATAAAATTTTATCTAAATTTTAGACAAAATTACGCGCAAATTATTGTTTTGATTTCGTAACGTATGCTTCATATATTACAGACACCAGATAATGAATTCACATTTAACAAATTACCTACGGGAACAGTCATGATAGAAAGTATTTCAGCTCCTAACTACATCAAGCCCCCCACGGAGAATGTACAAAAAACCGAAGACAGTTCCCCGAAAGTCGATGACACGGGAAATGCAAGCCGTGTTAATGGCATCAAGGTTTCCGAAAGTTCGGAAAGCAAGGGCGGAGAGAACTCCTCCCAGCGGCACGACGATCCCTCTTCACAGCAGGGCAATGGCAAGGCCAACCTGTCATTGGATAGCCTGGTGACTGCGCAGTCTGCCAAATCCAGTACCTCGCAACCGCAGGATTCAACTTATGAAGCGGCGCAGCAGGAACAGTCGGCCAATAGCCATAATGCGGGTCAGGCGCCTTCTGATGAGCCGAGTTATGCGAATACGGATATCTCCGCCTAAAAACTTCCTTCCCCTTTTCTTAAAAGGGCCCTGGTTACAACAATAGATACGAAAAAGGGGCGTCCCGCATGGGACGCCCCTTTTGATTGGGAACCGAGCCTTGCGGTTTAACGTTTCGAGAACTGGAAGCTGCGTCGGGCCTTGGCGCGACCATACTTCTTGCGCTCCACGACACGGGAGTCACGGGTCATGAAGCCGCCCTTCTTGAGGACAGGCCTGAGCGACGGCTCAAAATAGACGAGCGCCCGGCTGAGGCCATGACGGATGGCGCCAGCTTGTCCCGACAACCCACCACCAGTGACGGTGCAGGTAATATCGTACTGGCCTTCACGTGCGGTGGTGGCAAACGGCTGATTGATGACCATACGCAGAACCGGACGGGCAAAATATGTTAAGACATCCCGGCCGTTAACGGTGATCTTGCCGGCACCCGGCTTGATCCAGACACGGGCGATGGCATTCTTGCGTTTGCCGGTGGCGTAGGCGCGGCCAAGATCATCGATCTTCGGCTGGACTGGCGCATCGGCATCCGGTTCTACGGGTGCGCTAACGACTGTTTCCACCACTTCTGCCGTTTCGACAGGAGCGTTGGAGCTGGCCATCGCTTCCTTAAGATTTTCGAGGGTTGTGACTTCTTCGGCCATGGGGTTAGGCGCTCCTCTTGTTCTTCGGGTTCATTGCGCCGACGTCCAGGACTTCAGGCTGTTGGGCTTCGTGCTTATGCACAGAACCGGCATAAACGTGCAGCTTTTTCATCTGCTGACGGCCCAGCGGATTGCGGCTGATCATCCGTTCGACGGCCTTGATGACAACCCGTTCCGGGTGGGCCCCTTCCAGGACCTGACCGGCGGTGCGGCTTTTGATGCCGCCCGGATAGCCCGTGTGCCAGTAATAAACCTTATCGGAGCGCTTCTTGCCGGTTAGCTGCACCTTGTCTGCGTTAATGACGACAATGTTGTCGCCACAATCCATATGCGGCGTGTACATCGGCTTGTGCTTGCCACGCAGATGCGTAGAAATGACCACGGCCAGACGGCCAAGGACGATATTTTCAGCATCAATAATGAACCACTTGCGCTTGATATCCGACGGCGTTGCAGAAAATGTCTTCATCTTGTTCTCTTGACCCGTGAAATAGGGGTTAAACTGTCTGTAGAGCGCTGGTTTTTAGGGCAAGGAATGACCAGTGTCAATCAAAACATTCCCGAAAAACCGAATAATAACGGGGGGTTACAAATGCGGTACTATAATACCCTGCCTGCCTCCCCTAAATCGTCTTTTTGCTTGCCCAGCCATGATCGGGCGATCATTTTAAAACTCTGACGTAACATCGTTTTGAATAAAGGATTTAAGGCCTTGCCCCTGTTTGAATGGACCGCTGACATGAGCATCGGCATAGAAGTCATCGACACCGACCACAAGATGCTGGTCAGCCTTATCAACCTGCTCGACGACGCCATCGCCAGTGGTGCCACCAAAGAAACCACCGGTAGCGTCCTGAACGCCCTTTACGATTACACCGACTACCATTTCCGCCGTGAGGAAATGATGATGGAGGCCTGCGCCTACCCTGAAATTGAAGGCCATATGAAAAGCCATATTTCGCTAAAATCCCGGGTTATGGAAATTCGCGATGATTACGACAAGGGCGAGAATGCCAATATTGAGCACGATATCCTTGAGTTTTTGAAAAACTGGCTCAAAGAGCACATCATGGGCCGCGACCGCCTGTACCAATCGGCCATGGCATCTCATCCGGACGAGATCGAACAGGCCAACCAGAAATTCCTTAAATCTCCCGCTTGGCCGGAGAATCAATCATGACGGATCAAGCACCCGAATCACCGCTGGTGCTGCGCGAAGACAGCGACGGCGTCGCCACCCTGACCCTCAACCGCCCTGACAAGCGTAACGCCCTATCCATCAGCATGCTGGAAACCCTGCAAGGCGTCCTTTCCGCCGTCACCGATGACAAATCAATACGCGCCGTCGTCATTGCCGCTAACGGTCCGGCCTTTTGCTCCGGTCATGACCTGAAGGAAATTCGCGCTAATCCTGGACGTCAGAATTACGATGCCCTGTTTACACTTTGCTCGGATGTGATGAGGGCAATCACCCATTTACCACAGCCGGTGATCGCCCGCGTTCATGCACTGGCGACGGCAGCCGGTTGCCAACTGGTCGCCAGCTGCGATCTTGCGGTGGCTGCAAAATCAGCATGGTTCGCAACGCCGGGCGTTCATATCGGGTTGTTCTGCTCGACCCCGATGGTGCCACTGAGCCGTAACATCGGGCGGAAACAGGCAATGCAGATGCTGGTTACCGGCGATCGTATCGACGCGGAAACAGCCGAACGCTGGGGGTTGATTAATCAGGCTGTAGAAGATGATCTTCTGGACAAGGCGGTCGCCGAACTAACTGCCAAGATCACATCAAAATCTCCCCTGACTCTGAAAATCGGCAAGGAAGCTTTCTATCGTCAACTGGAAATGGATATCGATACCGCCTATGCCTACGTCACCGAAACCATGACAGTGAATTTGATGTCATACGATGCCGAAGAGGGTATTGATGCGTTCCTGGAAAAACGCAAACCGCAATGGTTAGGAAAATAATTATACAAAAAATATATTCGATTAATGAATACAAGCTATTCTTCGAATATTAAGATTCGGAGCAAGGTATGACGCTACCTCTTAAACTTCAGGTTTTCGAAATCATAGAGTCGTCCGTCAAGAACGACTGGCGGGGTCGTTGGTTCGACCTGTTCATGATGGGACTGATCATCTGCAATGTCACCGCCGTGATCGTGGAAACCCTGCCCGGTCTCGCCGAACATCATTATGCCTTCCTCGATGCCTTCGATACCTTCTCCGTTATCATATTCACCATCGAATACCTTGCCCGGGTCTGGGTATGCACGGAAAACCTGACCGACGGTTACGAGCATCCGGTGACCGGGCGGATCAAATACATGCTGACGCCGCTGGCGTTGATCGACATCATCGCCATTGCGCCGTTTTATCTGGTCATGTTTTTCTCTGTCGACCTTCGGTTCATGCGGGTGTTCAGGCTACTCCGGCTATTGAAACTGACACGCTATTCGCCAGCCATCGAAACATTTGCCGCGGTGCTTAAGGACCAGCGCCGGCCTCTCGGTGCCGCCATGGTCGTGATGGTGATGCTGCTGGTTTTCGCATCTTCCATCGTCTACCTGTTCGAGCGCGAAGCCCAACCGGTTGACTTTGCCTCCATCCCCCATGCCATGTGGTGGGGGCTGGCGACCCTGACCACGGTAGGTTACGGCGACGTTACCCCGATCACCATGGGCGGGCGACTTTTCGGAGCCGTGATCATGGTGCTGGGCATCGGCATGTTCGCCCTGCCTGCCGGTATCCTGACCTCCGGTTTTACCCATGAAATTAAGCGCCGTGATTTCTCCGTCACTTGGCGACTGGTCGCCGGCGTGCCGCTGTTCGCTGAACTGGATGCCATTAAAATTTCAGAAATCGCCAGCCTTTTACACCCGAGACAGGTGCCATCCAGGTACGCCATCGTCAAACGCGGAGAATTTGCCGATGCCATGTATTTCATCGTTACCGGTGAAGTTGAGGTCGATATTCATCCGGTACCCAAAAAGTTGAGCAACGGAGAATTTTTTGGCGAGATCGCATTGCTAAAAGATTGTGAACGCACTGCCACGGTCACCGCATTGACCGAGTGTCAGCTTCTATACCTGGACTCCCATGACTTTCACCGCCTGCTGCACGCCAACCCGGAAATCCGCGAAGACATCGAGAGTGCAATGAAACATCGCCTGGCTGAACTGGAAGCCGACGATACGGACCCTTAACTCAATTATCGTAACGGGAAACCTCGAGTAGGTTGCCGTCCGGGTCGCGGAAATAGACCGACATCATCGGCCCCTCGGCGCCGGTGCGGGCCACCGGCCCTTGCAGGATATCAACGGCCGCAGATTTCAAATGATCTATGATATCTTCGATGGTGCTTTCGGTGATCAGGCACAGGTCGCTTGATCCAGGGATGGCCATGGCGGCGCGCGGCGTAAATTCGTTACCGGATTCATGCAGATTTATTTTCTGCTTCCCGAAGCTCAATGCCCGGCGAGTAACGCCGCCGACATCAAATGTCACCGGTTCCATGCCAAGAACCCGGGCGTAGAAATCGCAACTGACGTCGAGATCAACAACAGTCAGCACCAGATGATCGAGATGTAATATTTTCATTTCTCTTCCCTATTCGACCGCTGCCGACGTTATCGTCAATGCCCGTTCGTTCGGCAACAATAGCACGGCTGCGGCGGCGACGGCTGCAATGCACGCCAACACGACAAACAACCAATAAAAGCCGCCGGTATAATCATAAAGAGTGCCTTCCAGAAGAACTCCCAGGCCGCTAAGCCCGAAGGCGAGGATGAATTTCAGGCCGAAGGCCAACCCCCGCCATTGGCTTGGCGCGTAACGTGCAACCAGGCTGTTTTCGGCCGGCAGGGCGCTGGTGTTCATGGATACCATGATCACGGCAACGATGATCAGCGCGGTGCCGCTGAACGATCCGGCAAGCATCAGGAATGGCACCTGAAGGGTGAAGGCGATCAAGTAAACCCATTTCAGGGGATACATGTCGGCCAGCCTGCCCGCTATAATCTGCATACCGCCAGCGATGAGATAAACCGTGGCAAATAGTATCGATA
>JABMOQ010000041.1 GCA_013204045.1 Rhodospirillaceae bacterium
GATTGACCGCCCGGATGTATTGTGGATCGCCATTAAGTGAATGCCATACTCTTGCTATAGGTGGTGCCCCCGGCGCGACTCGAACGCACGGCACCCAGATTAGGAATCTGGTGCTCTATCCTACTGAGCTACGGGCGCATCCGGGCAAATATATACACCACCCGGACCCGGCTGTAACAGGGTCTGTCAGTCGAAAATGTTGCTGAAAGGGATTGAGTAGTAAAGCATCGCCGATTCCGTGCCCGGGTTGGTATCGCTAAGGCTGGCGTTGGAATAGTGGGAAATGGCCAGACCGAAGCGCGAGCGGTCATCGAAACGATAGGCAATCTCAAGCTGCGAGCGGAATTCTACGGGATAATCCAGGTCCAGCTTGTCCCCGCCGCCGGTGTAAAGGTGGGGCGCAAAGCTGGGGGTAAGGACGATGCGGCGGCCAAAATAAACGTCCATGAGCACCCCGGCCCCGGCGAAATAATGCCCGCTGGAGGAACCGGCCAGGGCTACGAATGGCTTCAATTCCCAGAATTTCTCATCGGAACGGTATTCAAGGCGAAATTCAGCCCCCTCGTCTTTTTGCCGGTTCCAGTCGAAGGCCCCGACACCGATCGACAGGTAGTCGGGATCATCGGCCCGGCCTTCTGCGGTTCCGGCAACCGTAAATAAACCGGCCATGGCGACCGTCAGGGCGATCCGCCCAATGTTTTTAAGCCTTGTAAGAGCCACGAAATTCCCCCTCTCCCTAATATATTAGGCTGCATACTACGCCTTGCCTAGAGGCCCCGCAAGTCGTCGGTGGCCTGAACAAGGGCCTTGCGAATGCCCGGTTCCATGGCCGAGTGCCCGGCATCATCGATAATATCCAGGCGCGATTTTGCGCCAGCATGAAGAAGTGCCCGGTGCAACTTATCGGCGGTGATGATCGGGCAGATGATATCGTAGCGTCCGTGCACGATGATCACCGGAAGGGCGGCCAGTTTGTGCACATTTTCTATAATGTAGCCTTCCTCCAGGAACATGCCATTGATGAAAAAATGGGCTTCGATGCGTGATAGCGGCAAAACGGAATCGGCGTCCTTCGGGCGCGAATTCCGCTCCGGCGGCGGTCTTGTGGCGGCCCCGCCGGGCAACAGGGTCGAACATACGGTTTCATAGCGCGCCCACGATACCGCCGCCGCAAGATGGCGGTCCGGATCCGGGTCAATCAGTCGGGCGTAGTAGGCCCTGACCGGGTCGGCACGTTCGTCGGCCGGAAGAAAATCAACAAACTGTCGGTGGACTTCGGGGAAGATGTTGGCAATGCCGTTAACAAACCATTCAAGTTCGTGGGCTCCGCCCAAGAACACACCGCGCAGTACGATTGCCCGGCAGCGGTCAGGGTAACGAATGGCGTAAACCAGCGACAGGGTCGAGCCCCATGATCCCCCGAACAGCGTCCAGCGTTCAATGCCCAAGTGGCGACGCAATCTTTCCATATCGTCAACAAGGTGCCCGGTGGTATTTTCAGTAACGCTGGCGAAGGGCGTACTTTTGCCGGCGCCGCGCTGGTCGAACAGCACAATATGATAATGGCGGGGGTTGAAAAAACGCCGGTGCTGTGGCCCACATCCGGCTCCTGGCCCGCCATGAACGAACAAAATCGGCTCGCCGTCCGGGTTGCCTGACTGCTCCCAATAGATTTGGTGGCCATCGCCCGTATCCAGCATGCCGTTGGCAAAGGGCGCGATCGGCGGGTACAGATCGGGGCTTTTGTGGGTGGCGTCCATGGCTTAATTGTTATCCATATATGGGGGTTTCCCCTGTCATAACCGGCGGATAGTATAGTTTAATCTTGTTTCATCTTACACAACAGCAAATCTGGGAAATACCATGAAAGCACGGGTTAAATGGGTCGATGGCGTCATGTTCATAGGTGAAGCGCCAAGCGGTCACGCGATCATTATGGATGGTGCGCCTGAATCCGGGGGTCGCAACATGGGTGTGCGGCCAATGGAAATGCTGCTCCTTGGCATGGGCGGCTGCTCATCTTTCGATGTTGTCGGAATTCTCAGGAAAGCGCGCGCCGACTTGGTCGATTGCGTGGTTGAGCTGGAAGCCGAACGTGCCGAAGATGTGCCCAAGGTATTTACCCGCATCCATGCCCACTATGTGGTCAGTGGACGGGGGCTGAAGGAAGCTACCGTCAAACGGGCTGTCGATCTGTCAGTACAGAAATATTGCTCGGCCTCGATCATGCTTGGCAAGACGGCCGCGATCACCCACGATTTTGAAATCGTCGAGGTCGAATGACCGGACGCTGCCTGGCGGCGTCTCTTGTCATTGCGCTACTGGCCGCACCGGTTGCACCAGCTATGGCGCTGGAAGATGGTGGCCGGGCGATTGTCGCGGAAGTTGTCGATGGCGATACGGTGATACTCGAGCCGGTGATCGATGGCCCATCGCAGGTGCGTCTGGTCGGTATTCAGGCCCCGAAATTGCCCCTTGGCCGCAAGGATTATAAAAAATGGCCTCTCGCCGACACGGCAAAAGCGGCGCTGATGGCGCTGGCGGAAGGGCGGGCCGTGCAGTTGAAATTCGGCGGCCGTCGGATGGACCGTCACGGCCGCCTGCTGGCGCACCTGTACACCGAAGAAGGAACCTGGATTCAAGGGGCCTTGCTGGCCGCCGGCCTGGCCCGGGTTTACAGTTTTCCCGACAATCGGGCGCTGGTCCCGGACATGCTGGTGTTGGAACGGGCCGCCCGCCGGGATGGCAAGGGCATCTGGTCCGTTCCTTTTTACGCCGTGCGCGGCCCTGAAAATCTGGAAGCCCTGATCGACACCTTCCAGCTTGTCGAGGGCCGCGTCCTCGATGCCGCTTTTGTGCGCGGCAACACCTATTTGAATTTCGGAGCCGACTGGCGCACGGATTTCACGGTTATGATCGACAGGGATGCGGCCAAGCTTTTCAAGGCCGCCGGCGATGATCCGCTGGCCATGAAGGGCGCGCGCATCCGGGTGCGTGGCTGGCTGAACAAAAGAAATGGCCCTATGATCGAGGTTTCTCACCCGGAACAGATTGAAAAACTGGACCCATGAGCATCATGCATATTCACAACAGATGGCCGAGGCGCATATGATGGTGTCGATGAAAAAAATAAATGCCCCTTTCAGAAGCCTTGCCCTGGCCGCGCTGTTGCTCGTATTGCCCGGCATGCTTGGCGGCTGTGCCGTCAATCCGGCGACCGGCAAGCAGAGCTTTACCGCTTTCATGTCGCCGGAACGCGAGAAGGAAGTCGGCCGCCAGGAACATGCCAAGATCATCAAGCAGTTTGGCGGTGTATATGATGATGTCGAACTTGGCGCCTATGTGGCCAGCGTCGGGTTCACGCTGGTCAAGGTCTCGGAACTGCCCGACCTGGGGTTCACGTTCACCGTCCTAAACGACGACAAAGTCAATGCCTTCGCCCTGCCCGGCGGGTATGTCTACATTACCCGAGGCCTGCTGGCGATTTGCGCCGACGAGTCCGAGATGGCCGGCGTGCTGGCCCACGAGGTTGGCCATGTTACGGCTCGGCATACGGCCCAGCGTTATAGCGCCGCCATGGCCACAAATATCGGACTGCAGGTGCTGGGGGTGCTTGGCAGCGCCGCCGGGATACCGGGGGGCGCCGGCAATTTGGCATCACTCGGCGCACAGATGGCCCTGCAAAGTTATTCCCGGGAACAGGAACTGGAATCTGACTCGCTGGGCATTCGTTACCTGGCGCGCGCCGGGTACGATCCGGATGCCATGACGGGTTTCTTTCATAAACTTCAAGCCCACACCAGGCTTCAGGGGTTAATGGCAGGCAAGGATGATTCATCAGAAAAATTCAACATCATGGCGACCCATCCTTTGACCTCTGAGCGCATATCCGAATCAGAGCGGCTGGCCGGCACCGCCCAGATCAACGGGCGCAAGCGCCAGGCAAACATTTTTGCTGCACAAATAGACGGCCTGCTGTTCGGGGATGACCCAGAGCAGGGCATCCGCAAGGGTCGCGCCTTCGAGCATCCCGGCCTTGGCATCCATTTCGAGGTGCCGTCCGGGTTTTCCATGGTCAACAGCCCGACAAATGTTTCCGCATACGGCCCTGATGATGCGCTGATCCGTTTTAACATGGCAAACGAGGACGAATACAACAAAGCTGGCAACCCGGCCGCCTACGTTGCCGCTATCGGGATCGACGGCAATCGCTTCAAAAATGTAGAAAATTTAAACGTCAACGGGATGACGTCCGCGACCGGTAGCATCAGCGTTCAGGCTGACGGCAAAACCATGAACGCCCAGCTCGTCGTTATCTTCGAAAAAACCGACAAAATCTATCAGCTCCTGTTTCTCAGCAATCCTCAGCAGACAAACGCCTTATCAGAAGATTTTCGCCGTACCACCTACAGCTTCCGGCGGCTGTCCAAGGAAGAAATTGACTCCATCAAGCCGCTTCGCGTGCGCATGCATTCGGTCCGGCCCGGCGATACGCCAGAAAGTCTGGCCGCCGCCATGCCGATGGAAAAATTCGGGCTTGAATGGTTTGACCTGCTCAATGACAGAGCCGGTGGCGGCCCACTGGAGCCGGGCGTCCAAGTGCGCCTGATCGGCGAATAACATCCTGAAAAATAAAAAAGGCCGGGAATGTCCCGGCCTTTTTTATAATAACGTATTTTTCTGCCGGATCAGGCGGCGACGGCTTTCGCCGTCAGCAGAGTTTCCAGCTTGCCGGTAGCCGCTTCCTTTTCGATTTTCTCGACGGCGGCAACTTCGCAGGCCAACCGGTCGAGGGCCGATTCATAAATTTGGCGTTCGCTGAACGACTGGTCGGGCTGGCCGGTGTTGCGGTGAAGATCGCGCACCACTTCGGCGATGGCGATCGGATCGCCGGAATTAATCTTCGCTTCGTATTCCTGGGCGCGGCGGCTCCACATGGTGCGTTTGATCCGGGCCCGCCCTTTAAGCGTCGTCAGGGCGTTATCCATGATCTTGCGGCTCGAAAGCTTTCTCAGGCCGGCGACTTCGGCTTTGGCGGTCGGTACCTTGAGGGTCATCCTGTCGCCTTCGAAGGAAATAACGAACAGGCGCAGCTTGTGGCCGGCTATTTCCTGGGTTTCAATATTGACGACCTTGCCGACGCCATGGGTCGGATAAACGACGAAATCGCCCGGCGCGCACATCAGATCTTTTTTGTCTTTGGCCATATTTCCGTCTTTTGCTCCAAAAAAGGGCTAAAAAGCCCCAGATAACCAAAAACCGGTCACACTTCCGCGACCGGCGAAGCCTAGTATATCACAATTTAGGTCAAAAAACACCCCCTGAGGAGTGGGGTTAGGGGAAAACGGGGAAAATATCCCCGATTTAGTCCCCTGTCCCCGGTTTGGGGCTCAGCTGGGCCAGTTTATCAGGCTTGCCGTCCCAGTCCTTGCCGTCGGCGGGGCCGTCTTTCTTGCGCGTGATATTGGGCCATTTGGCCGAATATTCGGTGTTTAATTGCAGCCATTTATCAAGGTTTGGCTCGGTATCGGGCAAGATTGCCTCGGCCGGGCATTCGGGCTCGCAGACACCGCAGTCGATACACTCATCCGGGTGAATGACCAGCATATTTTCACCCTCGTAAAAGCAATCGACGGGACACACCTCGATGCAGTCCATGTATTTGCATTTTATGCAGTTTTCGACGACGATGTAGGTCATGTAGCGCTCCGTAAACCCTATGAAAACAAGATAAATTCATTAAACAGGTATGGTTTATGTGGCCTTAACCCCGGTCAAGTCAAGTTGTTCAAGCACCCGTTTCCGGGCCTCACCGCTTTCCCGGTCGGGCACATAAATCAGCCCGGCAATGCGGCGCACCAGGTTGGCTTCGTAATCGTGCAGGTGGCCGTCAGCATAGGCGACCCGCCATAGCATTTCGATCATTGCGACCCGGTCATCATGCTCGAAACTGTCCTTGATGGTGCGGGTGAATCCGTACAGTTCGACCGATTGCGCAACGGCCTGACGGCCGGCCTCGGTCAGCTCCGTAGCCTCTGTTTCGCTCAGCTCGAAGTGTCCTGAAAGCAGGGTGGTGACGGTGGCGATTTCTTGGTCATCGGCGTGGCCATCCATGCAGGCGGCTTCCATCAACAATGCGGCGGCGGCCAGTTTCAGGGCTTCGTCCGGGGCGGTGGTGGCGATATCACCGGCGGCGCGTCCGGCCAGCATTTTTTTCAAACGAGCAATCATGGCTCCCTGACTATCATGGCCGACGATATCCTTGCAACGGAGATTGTTGGCGATTAAGTGTCTTGCATGATGCAAAGTGATCTTCGCCGCTCGTCACCGTCCATGCAACGCAACAAAGACCCGATCCGGGATATTCTGGCACGGGTCCTGCCGGATCAAGGGCTGGTTTTGGAAATAGCATCGGGCGGCGGGGGCCACGCGGCCTATTTTGCCGAGGCGCTGCCCGCATTGACCTGGCAACCCAGTGACCCGGACGCCGACTCCCGCGCCTCGATTGCCGCCTGGCAACAAGGCGCCGGGCTGAACAATCTGTTGCCACCCCTCGATCTTGACGTTACCGCCGCAATCTGGCCCGTCGAGCGGGCCGAAGTGATCGTCTGCATCAATATGGTGCATATCAGTCCGTGGGCTGCGACCGTCGGCCTGATGGCCGGTGCCGGCCGAATACTCCCCCCATCGGGGGTGCTGTGCCTGTACGGGCCTTACAAGGTCGATGGGCGGCATACGGCGCCCAGCAACCATGATTTTGATCAGGACCTCAAACATCGCAATCCGGCGTGGGGAATTCGTGACCTTGATGCGGTCGCCGCCGAAGCCCGTGGCAACGGCCTCGCCTTGATTGAAACCGTCGCCATGCCGGCCAATAATCTGACCGTCGTTTTTCGCAAGGATTAGCCTGCCGCCACTTTTTTTCTGCCACGGACAAAAGTATTGAGCATCTCGACGAAGGCCGAAAAAGCCATGGCCGCGTAGATGTAGCCTTTGGGAATATGAAAGCCGAGACCATCGGCGACAAGCGTGGTTCCGATCAGCAGCAGAAAACTGAAGGCCAGTATTTTCACCGTCGGGTGGCGAGAAATGAAATCGGTGACCATGGCCGAGGCCAGCAGCATGACGGCCATTGCCAGGATGATGGCGCTCGCCATGATGATGATGTCGTTGACCATGCCGACGGCGGTGATTACCGAATCCAGTGAAAAAATAACGTCAAGCGCGCCGATTTGCAGGATCACCATGACAAAGGCCGCTTGCCGGACTTTCCCCGCCCCTTCTTCTTCGCCTTCGATGCGGTCGTGTATTTCCCGTGTCGCTTTGGTCAGCAGAAAAAGGCCACCGCCAATCAAGATGGCGTCGCGCCAGGAAATGGCGTGGCCGAAGGCTTCAAACACGGGTTCCGTCAGACCGATGATCCACGACAGTGCCATCAGCAACATAAGCCGCGTCACCAACGCCAGGGAAATGCCAATACGCCGCCCGGCATCCTGCTGGTGCGCGGGCAGGCGATCAACCAGCACGGCGATGAAAATCAGGTTGTCGATGCCAAGGACGATTTCCAAGACCGTCAGGGTCAGCAGGCTGATCCAGGCGTGCGGGTCGGAAAGAATTTCCATCTCGGTTTCCTACTCTAATATTCATTGTAAATGCCGGATTTTGGGGAGTTTGAGGGAGTCGCGGCCTTAGCGCCACAAAATATTTTCACCTCTGTGACGTTCGTCACAGCGCTGATAGCGACAAGAAGTTATTTTGATTTCGAAATGAAATTCCCGCACCCCCTTGGGGCACATTCATGGGCAAAGCGGGATAAAGTGAACAGGGGCGGTATTATGCAAAATTCGACACATCATGTGGTTTCCCTGATTGAGCGGCTGGGTAGAATCGCCCGCGGCGTGCAGCACAGTGAGGGTATGAAGCCGGCCCAGTGGGAGGCCTTGCGTTTTCTTAGCCGCGCCAACCGCTATTCGCGCAATCCGGGCGCCCTGGCCGATTTTCTGACGTCAACCCGGGGGACCGTATCGCAGACGCTGATTACCCTGGAGAAGAAGGGCTACGTCCTGCGCAAAATAAATCCCGGTGATGGCCGTGGCAAGCACCTGGAGTTGACCGATGCCGGACGCGAAGCCGTCGAACGGGATCCCATGCGGAAAATCGAAAGCGCCGTCGCCGCCCTTGGCGAAGACCGGGTGCTGGCCGAAAAACTGAAAAGTATCCTCGGAGAACTGATCAGCGACAGTGGCTGCAAGGGCTTCGGCGTATGTGAACACTGCATCCATTTTTGCGCCAACGGCGCCGCCGCCGATATTAACGGCCCGCACCGTTGCGGCCTGTCTGGCGACCCCCTCGATCACAACGAGGTCGTGCGTATTTGCCGCGAGCATCAGGAAATTGCGGCTTAAGAAACTTTCCCGGCGTGCTTGCCGAGCATCGGCACGAAGGCCACCGGCAAGGTCGATGCGTAATGCATCTTCCCGTTTGAATCCTTGACCCCGACTTTCAGAAACTGTGTTGAATAGGCTGGCCCGACGGGAATAACTATCCGCCCGCCCGGTTTCAGTTGCCGGGTAAGGGCGGGCGGTATTGTTTCCGGCGCCGCAGTAACGATGATGGCGTCGAACGGCGCTTGTTCCGGCCAGCCCTCGTAGCCGTCGCCAAAACGCACCTGTACAGTGTCATAGCCAAGCCGTTTCAATCTGGCCGTGGCACTGTCCGCCAGTTTCCTGACCGTCTCAAGCGTGTAGACCCGGGCCCCGGCCTCGGCCAGCACCGCCGACTGATAGCCGCACCCGGTCCCGATCTCCAGTACCCGGGCGCCCGGCTGCAGGTCCAGCAGGTCGGTCATGACGGCGACAATATAGGGCTGGGAAATTGTCTGGCCATGGCCGATGGGCAGGGGCCGGTTGACGTAGGCGGACGCCTCGTTGCCGGGGCCGACGAATTCGTGGCGCGGCACACGGGCCATGGCTTGCATGACGGCATCTGAATATTCGGCCCGGCCGGTGAAATTCTTCGTTGCCCGGGCCTCGGCCCTGATCTCGTCGAGCAGTTTCAGCCGGGCCTTGTCCAGTTTATCCTTGTCCATGAGCCATCTTGCTGCTCAGCCTCTGTGGTCGTTCTGCCGATCATGGTGTTCCTTCAGCTTGCGGGCAAGACTACCGAAGGCATCGCTGACGGCGATGTGAATGTCTGAATGCTTGGGGTTGTTGCCGGCCCGGACGTCCATGCTGGAGCCGGGCAGCGCCAGATGAATGCCGACATCAAAGCGCGAGCCCTTGCGGTGGCTGCGGTGCGGTGATTCGACGGTGACCCGGCAGTTTGTGATGCGTCCGTAAATTTTCTCCAGTTTTTCTATTTCCTTGGCTATATTCGCCTCGACGGCGTCCGAGTGGTCCATTCCATGGAAAACAACCTGTACAGGAGTTTGCATGAAAGCCTCCTTTCCGGGAAATGATCTGATTTTGGTAGTCTAAGGGCTTGCGAAACCGCCCGCCTTGACGCATATCAGCCCAGCACAATTTTTAATCAACCGGGGAAAAGGTGTCATCACCGTCATGACCAAGGAAACGTTCACTTTTCAGGCCGAAGTCAGCAAACTGCTCGATATCGTTGCCCGCTCGCTCTACAGCCACAAGGAGATCTTCCTGCGGGAATTGATCTCCAATGCCTCCGATGCTTGCGACAAGCTCCGCTACCGGGCGCTGACCGAGCCTGATTTGATTGGCGGTGGCGGCGATTTTAAAATCACCCTTTCTGTCGATAGCAAGGCCAAGACGCTGTCCATTGCCGACAACGGCATCGGCATGAGCCGTGATGATCTGGCCGAAACCCTCGGCACGATTGCGAAATCCGGCACCCAGGCTTTTGTAGAAATGGCAAGCGCGGACAAAGACGCGGACATGTCGCTGATCGGGCAATTCGGCGTCGGTTTTTATTCTTCGTTTATGGTCGCTGATCGGGTCGAAGTTATTTCGCGGAGCGCCGGCGAAGAAAAATCCTGGAAGTGGAGCACCGACGGCCTCGGCGAATTTACCATCGAGGAAGCCACCCGCGATGGCTGCGGCACCACGGTGATCCTCTACATCAAAAAAGAAGACAAGGAATACCTGGACGACACGCGTATCCGCCACATCGTCAAATCCCACTCCGATCATATCGGCATCCCCGTCGTTATGGCCGGCAAGGATGGCGCCGAAGAAACCCTCAACGCCGCGTCGGCGTTATGGACGCTGCCGAAAAAAGATATCGATGCCGATGCCTACAAGGAATTTTATCATCATATCGGCCATGCCTTCGATGATCCGTGGCTGACCATTCACAACGTCGTCGAAGGGGTGGTCAACTACACCAACCTGTTGTTCGTGCCGTCATCGCCGCCGTTTGATTTGTTCACACCGGAACGCAAGGGCCATGTGAAGCTCTACGTCAACCGGGTCTTTATCACCGATGATTGCGAAGGGCTGCTGCCGAGTTACCTGCGCTTCCTGCACGGCGTCGTCGATAGCCCCGACCTGCCGCTCAACATTAGCCGCGAAGTATTCCAGCATGATCCGCGTTTGACCAAAATCATGTCGGGCCTGACCAAAAGGGTGCTCGGGGAATTGAAGAAAAAGGCGGAAAAAGCGCCCGAAGAGTATATCGCATTCTGGGATAATTTTGGTGCCGTGCTCAAAGAGGGCATTTACGAGGATCAGCCGAACCGCGAACGTATTTTGGAAATCGCTCGCTTTAAATCGACCGCATCGGACGGCCAGCGCAGCCTTGCCGACTATGTCGCCGACATGAAGGACGGCCAGGAAAGCATCTACTACATCACCGGCGATGACACCGGCCAGCTAGCCGCCAGCCCGCAACTGGAAGGCTTCCGCTCGAAGGGCATCGAGGTATTGTTGCTGTCGGACCCGATCGATGAATTTTGGCTGCCTGCCGTCGGCAGCCATCAGGACAAGCCGTTCAAGTCGGTGACCCGTGGTACCGCCGATCTGGATAAGGTTACGGATAAGGACAAGGGCGATAAGAACAAACCTAAGAAAACCGCCGGAATGGACGAGCTGGTGGCGGCCCTTAAAATTGCCCTCGGCGACGCGGTCAAGGATGTGCAGGTGTCCGAGAGACTGACCGAAAGCCCGGTCTGTCTGGTCTCCGGCGAAGGCGAAATGGATATCCATCTGGAGCGCATGCTCAAGCAGCACAAGCAACTGGGTACCTCGACCCCGCGCATCCTGGAAATTAATCCCGATCACGATTTGATTGTCGGCCTGGCGAACAGCGTCAAGGACGGTGGCGGCACCGGCGATGCCCTGAAAGACACCGCCTTCATGCTGCTTGATCAGGCGCGCATCGTCGAAGGCGAAGCGCCCTCCGATCCGGCCGCCTTCGCCAGAAGGCTGAGCGCCATGATGGAGCGCGGTCTGGCCTGACCAATCGGCCAGATGATGCTATAAGGGTTGCTATAACAGGGGGAGCCTGATTCATGACCAAGTGTGCGTGTGGCAGTGGCCGCGACTATGATTCCTGTTGCGGCCCGATCATCGCCGGCGGCCCGGCACCGACGGCCGAGGCCCTCATGCGGTCGCGCTACACCGCCTTTTCAGAGGGCAACATCGGCCATCTGGTTGATACCATGGCACCGGAAAGCCGTGACGACTTCGACGAGCTGGAAACTGAAAACACCGCCACCCAATCCGAATGGCAGGGGCTTGAGGTGCGCGCCGTCAGTGGCGGCGGGCCCGATGATGAAACCGGCACGGTGGAATTCGTCGCCCGCTTCAATCTGAAAGGGGAAAAGCGGGTTCACCACGAACTGACGGATTTTCGCCGTGAGAAGGGGCGTTGGGTCTGTGTCGGTGGTCAGGTCAATCCGAAACAGGCACCGCGCCATGTGGCCAAGGTCGGGCGCAACGATCCCTGTCCCTGCGGCTCCGGCAAAAAGTTCAAAAAATGCTGCGGGTAATGGCCTAGATGGAGCGCCGCTTCCAGTGTACGGCATGCGGCAAGTGCTGTTACGGGTGGCTGCCCCTGTCGCTGCACGATGCCATCGAGAACGCCGGACGGTTTCCCCTGGCCATGATCTGGACCCCCCACAGGCAAGGGGCCAAATCCTTCCAGGTGACGGCGCGTCAGGGCACCACCCTTGAAATTTCCAAGGGCAAAACGCTGGCCGTGCAGATCGCTCCGACCGCCTACATCCCGCATACGTTTTCTTGCCCGGCGCTGGCCGCAGATAACGGTTGCTCTATTCATTCCCATAAACCTTCCAGGTGTCGGGCCATGCCGTTTTCCCCGACCCGCGAGGAAGCCGAACAATCGGCCTTGCTGGTGCCAAAACCCGGCTGGCTTTGCGACATATCTGAAAGTGCACCGGTGGTTTACCGGGACAAAAAAATTATCAATGGCGATGATTTTGAGCGCGAACGTGGCCAGTTGATGGATCAGGCAGCCGTCCTTAAAACCTATGCCGATCACCTGATCGCGACAGCGCCCAACGTGGTGGCGGGCCTGATACAGGCGGCCAATAAAAAGCGCGGCGGTTACGTGGTGCTGAAATTCACCGCCGTGCTCACCCGAATGGCTCATGTTGATGTTGCCGATTTCTGCCGCTTGCAGCTTCCGGTGATGACGGAATATGCGGAAAAAACAGCCGGCGAAAAGGGCCTTGCCGATTATCACGAATATTATGCGGAATGCGCCGCCACCATGGAAAAGCTGCTGGCCCGTCGCTAGGGCTTCGCCGGGCTGCGCCGCCTTCGAAAAAGCCGACCGTCGACGGCGGCCAGGCCCAGTCCGATCAGCGTCAGTCCGGCAAGCGCGTTCACGGTCAGCGCCTCATCGAGAAACACCACCCCCAAGCCCAGGGCCGTGGGCGGAATCAGGAATGTCACCAACGCCAGATTGGTCGCCCCGGCTCGGGCCAGAATATGAAAATACATCAGGTACGCCGCCGCCGTGCTGAACAGCGCGATGGCGATGATGGCCGAAAGGGCGTAGGCGTCCGGCGCGGCTTGCAGGGGATGTTCGAAGGCAAACATCAAGGGCGCCATCATTACGGTCGAACCGATCAACATGCCGGTTGCGGCGACCGAAGTCGGATAGCGGGAAAGACGGCGACCGAAAATTGCGGCGAATCCATAAGACAGGGCGGCCCCCAAGATGGCCAGCTTGCCAAGCACCTGGCCGCCCAGATCGGCGAGGGCGCCGGGTCCGATCAATACGGCGACACCGGTAATGCCGAGTACGATGCCGATTGTCTTGGCCATCGTCATGCGTTCGTCGGTGGTCAGGAAATGCGCCAGCACGATGGTAAACAGTGGCGTCGTCGCATTTAAGATAGAGGCCAGGCCGCTATCAATTCTGGTCTGTCCCCAGACAATAAGGGTGAACGGGATGACGTTGTTAAGGACGCCCATCAATAGAAATCCGCCCCACGCTTTTACGTTCATGGGCATTCTCTCGCCGCTGGCGTAGACGAAGATGAGCAGGGCCACTGCTGCCAGCGAAACGCGGCCAAAAACAATGGTCAGGGGCTCGAAGGCGGCGAGGGCGATTTCGACGAAAAAGAACGATCCACCCCAGACAACCGATAAAGCAACCAGCAGTGTCCACAACCTGGCGTTCATAAACTGGCCGCCCCACGCTCATGATCGAGCAGCCATTGCTTGCGCCAGACGCCCCCGGCATATCCGGCCAGCGTTCCGTTTTTGGCAATCACCCGGTGACAGGGCACAATGATGGCGACCGGGTTTTGTCCGTTGGCGGTGCCGGCGGCGCGGGCCGCCCGGGGCGCAGATACCCGCGCCGCCAATTGGGAATAGCTGATGGCGTCACCATAGGGGATTTGCCTGAGCGCCGACCAGATGGATATCTGGAACGGGGTGCCGCCGGTGTCCAGCGCCAGCTTATGGAAAGCGGTGTGGGGCTTGCGCCCGGCGAAATAATCCGACACCCGGTCGCGGATGCCCTGAGGGTTTTGCCGCGTTTTTTCAACGAACGATCCAAACCGGCGCTGCAGCAAAAGATCGGAACGGTCCCGGCAGTCACTGAAATCGAGCAGGCAAATGTCGCCCGCCTCGGTCACCCCGGCGGTCATGTCGCCCAACGGTGTTTTAAAGGTATCGAAGTATAGATTCATTTCTTTGGTCCTTTCTTGTCGCCGTGCCAAAGATGCAGGGCCCCATAGGCGCGCCACGGTCGCCAATGCTCGGCGCGCCGCTGCAGGGTTCGGGCATCGCAGGCAACCCCCCGCGATTGCATGGACCTGATCAGCGCCAGATCGCCAGTAGGGAAGGCGTCGGGCTCGCCAAATGCCCGCATGGCAATGTAATTTGCGGTCCACGGTCCGATGCCGGCAAGCGCCGTCAGTTGCCGGATGGTTTGCGCCAGCCCCTCGAATCCGGTCAGGTCAATGTCGCCGTCGGCGAACGCCGCCGCCATGCGCCGGACGGTGGCGGCGCGCCGGCTGGTCAGGCCGATGACCGTAAGGTCGACGTCGGCGAGGGCCGCCGGCAACGGGAACAGGTGGGTCAATGAATGGTTTTCAGTTTGCATGGGCTCGCCAAAGGTCGAGACCAGGCGCGCCGCAAAGGTTTTGGCCGCCCCGACGCTGACCTGCTGGCCAAGGATGGCGCGCACCGATAACTCGAAGGGATCCCAGGCGCCGGGCACCCTGAGTCCGGGCCGCGCCGCGACCAACTTTTTCAAGGCAGGATCAAGGGACAGGTGGGCGGATATTTCCGCAGGCTCCGCATCCAGGTCGAACAGTCGGCGGGTGCGCATTATGGCCTGCTGAATATCGCTCAGCCCGCCAAGCTGGAAGGTTGCGATCAGGTAATTTTTCTCATGCGCGGGGCGCACGGTGATAACGCCGGGGCCGTCAACAAGGCGGACGGTGCGCCGATAATAATCATCACCGGCTTCCTCCAGCCCGGGAACCGCACGGGCATTCAGAAAACCGGCGATCTGCCGGAAATCGAACGGCGGCCGGAATGAAAGTTTTAATGACAGGCCCGATGGGGCCGCGCTGGTAACGGGTTTGTCCTTACGGCCCCCCTCGCGCCTGAGGTCACGGGGCGGGCATCCGTAAACTTTCACAAAGGCATCATTGAACCGGCGCACGCTTGCGAAGCCGGATATCAATGCAATTTCGGTCAGCGGCACGGCGGTTTCGGAAATCATTTTCTTGGCGAACAGCAACCGCCGGGTCTGGGCCACGGCCTTTGGTCCGGCCCCCATGTGATCTATGAAAATCCGCCTCAGGTGGCGCCCGCCCATGCCGAGGCGCGCCGCCAGATCCTCAACCGATCCTTCGTCCAGCGCCCCTTCACTGATCAGCCTGAGGGCCCGGCCCAGGGTCGTGGAGATGCCCTTCCAGGCCGGACTGCCGGGGGCCGCTTCCGGGCGGCAGCGCAGGCACGGGCGCAGCCCCGTCGCCATGGCCGCCGCGGCGCTCTCGAAAAACTGACAGTTTTTGCGCTTGGGCGTGGTCGCCGGACACACGGGCCGACAGAAAATACCGGTGCTCAGCACACCGGTGAAAAAGCGTCCGTCAAACCGCGCATCGCGGCTTTTCAGGGCCCGGTAACAGGTGTCGGGGTCGATATCCATGCCGGCAGTATAGGCCGGAAGGCCGAAAAAACTGGCCACTTTCGGACATCAATGGGAAAGGTTTTTAAAGGCCCTAATTAAGGGCCATCACCGCCGCCCCCAGAATCGGGCCGCTGCCTTTTGTTTGCACGATGACGGCGCACTTGTCGCCGCTGCCAATGTCGGCTTGCGATAGGGTAAAGGAAGTTTTATCGCCCTGCCAGCCGCCGATGCGGCGGATCGAGCGGACCACATTGCGGTTGATTATGGTCTCGCCGCGGTTCTCGCCGCGCTTGACGGCGGTGCTGTGGCGATCGTCATAAATGACCAGAAGCAGGTCGGCATCGACCGGCGTCGCTGCCTTTCCAAGGTTGATGATGAAGCCGCTTTCGCCGCGCTTGATGGTGACCGGCACCCGGGGCAGGGCGCGGGCCTTGCGGATCAGGGCGCTGACGCCGCCGCGGTTTGATCCGGTTGTCTGATCGGCGCCTTGGATGACCATTTGCGGGGTATAGACGTAGCGCAGGTCCATGTTGCGACCATAGCTCCGTTGGCGGCTGGTGTTGACGGGGCTCGAATAGGGGTCTTTCCAGCCCAGATAATCCCAGTAATCCACATGGAACGACAACGCCAGCACCCGGTCCGTATCGCCGCGCTCGGCCAGATAGGCCAGGTATTCGTCGGCCGGCGGACACGACGAGCAGCCCTGCGAGGTAAACAGCTCGACCACGGTCAGCGGCTTTTCGGCAGCGCTCGCGATGTTGGGGCTGAGCACCAGAAAGGCGGCGGCGATTATGAAGCGCATTATTTTCATGGGCTTTATATAAGCCGAAAGCACCCCTCACGAGCCAATCACATTGTTGTGCTTTTATTTATTCAGGTTCTTCAACACGTAATGAAGAATGCCGCCGGCCTTGACGTAATCAACCTCGTCCTGGGTGTCGATGCGGCACAGCAGAGTGGCCGTTTCAGTTGAGCCATCGGCCCGGTTGACGGTCAGGGTCACATCCATGCCCGGCGTCAGGCCGCCCGAGATGCCGCTTAAATCAAAGGTTTCCGAGCCGTCCAGCTTCAATGTGGTGCGGTTGGTGCCGTCCTTGAACTGCAACGGCAGCACCCCCATGCCGATCAGGTTGGAGCGGTGAATGCGCTCGAAGCTTTCGACGATGACGGCTTTGACGCCGAGCAGGCTGGTGCCCTTGGCGGCCCAGTCGCGGCTCGACCCGGTGCCGTATTCTTTGCCGCCGAAGACCACCAGCGGCACGCCACTGTTAGTGTAGGACATGGCGGCGTCATAAATACTCATCTGCTCACCGGACGGCATTAATCGGGTGACGCCGCCTTCCGTGCCGGGGGCCATTTCATTTTTAATGCGGATGTTGGCGAAGGTGCCGCGCATCATCACTTCATGGTTGCCGCGCCTGGAGCCATAGGAATTGAAATCTTTCTGGCTCACCTGATGTTCCTTCAGGTAGTCCCCGGCCGGGCCGTCCTTGGCGATGCCGCCGGCCGGTGAAATGTGGTCGGTGGTCACCGAGTCGCCCAGGATGGCCAGTGGCCGGGCCCCGGTAATGTCGGTAATGGCCGCCGGCCCCGATGCCATATCGGTGAAGTAGGGCGGGTTCTGCACATAGGTCGAGCCGGGATTCCACTTGTACGTCTCGCCACCCGTGACCTTGATGTCCTGCCAGGCTTTCGGGCCTTTGAAGACATCGGCATAGCGGGTTTTGAACATCTCGGGCGTCAGGGCACTGGCCACCGTGTCGCGAACTTCGGCGCTGCTCGGCCAGACGTCTTTTAAATAAACAGGGTTGCCGTCTGAATCCTTGCCGAGGGGTTCGGTCTTCAAATCGCGGGTCATGGAGCCGGCCAGCGCATAGGCGACGACCAGCGGCGGCGAGGCCAGATAATTGGCCTTGACGTGCGGGCTGATGCGGCCTTCGAAGTTGCGGTTGCCGGACAGCACGGCGGTGGCGACCAGGTCGCCGTCGGTGATGGCTTTGGCAATGGGTGCGGCCAGCGGCCCGGAATTGCCGATGCAGGTGGTGCAGCCGAATCCGGCGATATTAAAGCCGAGCGTGTTCAGGTGTTCCTGCAGGCCGGCTGCGGCAAGATAATCCGCAACCACTTGAGAACCAGGTGCCAGCGATGTCTTGACCCATGGTTTTGAGCGCAGGCCCTTGGCGACGGCATTGCGGGCCAGCAGCCCGGCGGCGACCAGCACCGACGGGTTGGATGTATTGGTGCACGATGTGATGGCGGCGATGACCACGTCGCCGTCACGCAATTCATAATCGGCGCCGTCGACCGGTTCCTTACGCGGCGCATCTGCCTTGGCCATATCTTTCAGGGTGGCGGCGAAAGCCGATGACGAATTTGAAAGATCGATGCGGTCCTGGGGTCGCTTCGGTCCCGATATGGCAGGCTGGATGGTCGAGATGTCGAGGCCCAACGTGTTGGTGAAGTCCGGGTCCGGGGTGGCGGCGTCGCGCCACATGCCCTGGGCTTTGGCATAGGCCTCGACCAGGGCGACGCGGGCCGGATCGCGGGCCGTGAAGGTCAGATACCGGATGGTCTCGGCATCGATGGGGAAAAAGCCGCAGGTGGCACCATATTCGGGGGCCATGTTGGCAATGGTGGCGCGGTCGGGCAGGGTCAGGTGATCCAGCCCGGGGCCGAAAAATTCGACGAACTTGCCGACCACACCTTCGTTGCGCAGCATCTCGACGATGCGCAGCACCAGATCGGTGGCGGTGATGCCTTCGCCCATCTCACCGGTTAATTTAAAACCAACCACTTCCGGAATCAGCATGGACACCGGCTGGCCGAGCATGGCGGCCTCGGCCTCGATGCCGCCAACGCCACAGCCCAAAACGGCGAGCCCGTTGACC
>JABMOQ010000042.1 GCA_013204045.1 Rhodospirillaceae bacterium
ATGGTTGCGCATGAACTGTTCATCTCTTGACACGCGCCGCTGATTGTAATAACCTTATTAAATCGTAAACCTCAGATTAGGAGTTATCCTTATGATATTGCATCACTCAATTTTAACAGGAGTTATCCTTATGTGTAATATGCTTGAAGTAATCGCGGGGGCAATAGTCGTCGGGCTTGACGGCATCGTTGCAATGTTTGCCATATTCTTTCTTGCAATGAAACACGCTCTAGCAAACCTCACATTGGCCGACTTGCAAGTGTGGTCAATGCTTCAATACATTAACGTCCGACAATGTGAAGCCGCACTTGATGAAATTGCAAAGCGCCCAATTAAACACGTGCGTTATTCCTTATATGTCACGTTCAAGCGCCCGAACATTGCCCCGCTTGCAATCGTCACTACCTCCGCACGCTCTGCGGTAAGACACCGCGCCGTCATGATGCGTGACCACCGTGTTCAATCCTGGAATTGCAAGCGCCTCAACTAAGCAGCAACCTACAATCATTTCGACCGCACCAAAATCCGAGGCCCGCCGTATTCCAGGCGGGCCTCATTTTTTTGCCCTGCTGCTACAGGAGATGGTCGTTTGAGCGAACCGGAATTAAACAAGCAAGATGCCGCAGATGCCTTCGAAAGAAGCGTCGAGCAGTATGTTGTCGACGCCATCGACGATGGCAACCTTGACCGCGCCCGCGAGCTGGTAGAGCAGTTACACAATGCCGATGTCGCCGATCTGCTGGAACATCTGCACACCGATGACCGGAATGCGCTGATCGACGCCTTGCACGGTGATCTTGATCCGGTAATTTTTTCCGAGCTCAATGAAACCGTTCGCGATGAACTGGTCGATTATCTGGGTGTCGAATATGTCGCCGCCGCGGTTACCGAACTTGAAATCGATGATGCCGTCCAGGTCGTCGAGGAACTGGATGATGACGAGAAGCAACAGGTTCTTGATGCCATCTCCGCCGGTGACAGGACGCTGATCGAAGAAGGCCTGTCGTTCCCGGAAGATAGCGCCGGTCGTTTGATGCAGCGCGAAGTGGTGACGGTACCGGAATTCTGGACCGTTGGCGAAACCATCGATTTCCTGCGCAATCATGCCGATGACATGGACGGTGAGGGGGCATCTTTGCCGGATCTGTTCTACGACATTTTCGTCGTCGACCCGTCCCACAAACCGCTCGGCAGTATTTCCCTCAGCCGCCTGCTCAGGGCCAGGCGCCCGGTCAAGGTCTCCGAGTTGATGGCGACCGAAATGAAACTGATTCCGGCCGAGCAGGATCAGGAAGATGTGGCCTTCCTGTTCCGTCAGCGCGATCTGGTTTCGGCCCCGGTGATTGACAGTGGTGGGCGCCTTGTCGGTGTCATCACCGTCGATGACGTGGTCGATGTTATCCACGAAGAACACGAAGAAGACATTATGCGCATGGGTGGTGTTCGCGAAGACGATCTTTATGACGCCGCCATCGACACCACGCGGGCACGTTTTTCATGGCTGCTGATAAACCTGATAACGGCCATTCTGGCCTCCGCCATCATCGGCCTGTTTGAAGCGACCATCGATCAGATCGTGGCATTGGCGGTGTTGATGCCAATCGTCGCCTCCATGGGCGGCAATGCCGGCACCCAGACCCTGACCGTCGCCGTGCGCGCCCTGGCCATGAAGGAACTGACGCCGACCAACGCCCTGCGTGTTATCGGCAAGGAGCTGCTCGTCGGCTGTTTCAACGGCATCATGTTCGCGGTGCTGACCGGCGCTGTCGCCTGGTTCTGGTTCGACAGCCAGACCCTCGGCCTGGTTATCGGCATGGCGATGGTTATCAATATGATCGTCGCCGGGTTGGCCGGAACGACGATCCCGCTGTTGCTGGAACGCAATGGCATCGATCCGGCGGTGGCCTCCAGCGTCTTTTTAACAACCATCACCGATGTGGTCGGCTTCGCCGTCTTCCTCGGCCTGGCCGCCTTGATGCTGCTTTAGCGCGCCTCCTTTAACGAACCACGGGCAGTTCCCGCCAGTTGGTGGTGTAGCGGGGCGAGCGGCTGTTTTGCACCGTATATACGCCGCCTTGCGGCTTTCCATTTGCTGATTTAACGACCCCGGCGGCGCCGTAACGAAGGGCATCGCGGCCCATACGGGTGTTAATTCCATCCAGGGCCGCCATCAGACTGTCGCTGCGTTGTTCGGTTTTTTTATCGGGCTGGGCGAACAGGCTCGATTGCGCCTGGGCGCGGGGCGCCAGGTCGAGCAGCATCACCCCGGCCTGCTTGTAGTCGAGGCCGGGTTTGTAAATACGCGCCAGCGCCGCCAGTGCGGCCCGGGTGATGTGGTTGGTGTGGCTTGACGGCCCGGGCAGGGCGACGGCGGTCTCGCCCCGGTAAAAGCTGCCGTCGGTGCGAAACCTGTTGGTGCGAATGAAAACACTGACCGCGGCGGCAACCAGCCCCCCCTGACGCAGTTTCTCGGCGGCGCGGGCGGCGAAGGCGGCGACGCTTTCGCTTAAGTCCTGGCGCGCCCGCACCGGCTTGGCGAACGAGCGCGACACCCGCAGCGTCTTTTTATCGGCGGGCTGGCAATCCATATCCAGGCACGGTATTCCGCGAAGTTCCAACTGGGTGCGCGCCCCGCCAACCCCCATGCGTTTGCGCACCCATGGTTCTGGCTGGTTTGCAAAATCAAGGGCCGTATAGATACCATGTGATTTAAGCATTTGCGCCCAGCGTCGACCGATGCCCCAGATGTCACCGATGTCGAGCCCCGCCAACACCCGCAGCCGCGTCACTTCATCTTCTATGGCGAGCACGCCGCCGGTGCGTAAATCTTTTTTCGCCGTTTCGGTGGCCGCCTTGGCCAGGGTCTTGCTGGCACCGATGCCGACGGATACGGGAAGCCCGGTCCAGCGCCGCACCGTTTCGCGGATATCGTGACCATGATGTTCCAGCCCCCGGCGCTCGAACCCGGACAGCTCCAGGAATGCCTCGTCGATGGAATAGACCTCGACCTCGGGGGTGAAGGCAGCCAGCACCGACATCACCCGTGCCGACATGTCGCCGTAAAGAGCATAGTTGGAAGAATAGACCCGCACATGGTGACGGCGGATAACATCGCGGTTTTTGAACAGCGGCGCCCCCATGGCGATATCCAGCGCCTTGGCCTCGTTGGAGCGTGCGATAATGCAGCCGTCGTTATTGGACAGCACCACCACCGGTTGTCCTTCCAATTCCGGCGCGAACACCCGTTCGCAGGAAACGAAGAAGTTGTTGCAGTCAACCAGTGCGAAAACACCGCCCATGCTTCTGTTCCTTTTTTAAAACTGCCGCACAGAACCGGTGACGACACCCCAGATGGCGCACTCGGCACCATCATCAAGCGGGATCGGCGGATAATCCGGGTGCTCGGCCATCAGCTGCCATCCGGCCCTTGTTTGGACCAGCCGCTTGACCGTCAGGTCACCACCGACGACGGCAACGACGATGTGCCCTGGTCGGGCTTCCAGTGAACGATCGACGATGAGCAGGTCACCGGCGAAGATGCCGGCCCCGTTCATGGACGCGCCTTCGACGCGAACGAAAAAAGTCGCCGCCGGCCGCCGCACCAGATGCTTGTTCAGGTCCAGCGCCCCTTCAATGAAATCGTCGGCCGGCGACGGGAACCCGGCCGTCACGGCCGATGCGAACAGGGGCGGACGGGGCACGCCATGTTTTTCGTCAGGCAAGAACATAACAAGAACATTATAAGGAAACACGCCTTCTTTCAATGGTGTATTCTGGGTCATGGCCCGAATCTCCACGCCCTATATAATGACCGGAATTGCCGTCATTGCGGCAGCTACCGCCTTGTTCATGCTATTGGGGCCAGCGGAAAAGACCATCCCGGGTCCGCCCTATTCCCATTATCGGGACTCTCCATCGCCCATGCGCCTGATTCAGGTGTTGAGCGGCCATCCCCGGGCCGAGCGCCGGGAACGGGTCCGGCTGGCCCTCGGGCAAGCGAGCATCGACTATTTTGAACAATCGTTCACCGTCGGTAAATTTAAGGGCATCAACCTGATCGCCGATGTGGGCGGCGACGAGGGTGCGCCATTGCTGATCTATTTCAGTCATTTTGACCCTGTTCCCGGCACCCCGGCGGCCAATGACAACGCCTCGTGCGTCGCCGCCGCCATTCCTGCGCTCGTGCGATTGAAACGCACACCACCCAAAAATCTGCGTGTGCGTTTTATTTTCAGCGATGGCGAGGAATACGGCTTTGTCGGCGCCGGGGCGTACCGGAAGGAATATGGCTATGAAAATGTCGTTGGTGTCGCCAGTTTCGAGATGTGCGGCATCGGTGATGCCATCGGGATCTGGGATGTCACCGGACCAGCGGTTGACTCAAAACTGGTCCGGGCCTTACGCTTGGCCGCCGATGGCCTTGATGCCTATCACGGAATCCACGGGGCCGTGCCCCGTTTCGGCAGCGACCACCGGGCCTTTGCGGGTACCGATGTAGCGGCAGTTGGCGTCACATTACTGCCGGAAAGCGATGAGGAAACGTTGCGCTCGTACGTGGATAATCCCAACAATCCTGTATGGGCATTGAATTTTATGAGGCCGATTATATTCAGGACATATCATACACTTGAAGATATTGCCGAAACCATTGATCCTGTCGCGATAGAATTGACGACGGGATTGATGGTCGATACCGCAAACATTCTGGATCGCTGAGAACACAACACATGCCGACAGTTTTTATCACCGGGGCGAACAGGGGGCTGGGGCTGGAATTCGCACGTCAGTATGCGGCCGATGGCTGGCGCGTTATGGCGACTTGCCGGAACCCGAAGGAAGCCAAGGAACTAAAGGCGCTGTCGGGGGATGTCAGCATCCGTGCCCTTGACGTCGCCGATCACGGTAAAATCCAGTCTTTGGCCAAATCCCTGAAGAAAGAGCCCATCGATGTGCTTTTGTGCAATGCCGGTGTCTATGGCCCAAGGCCGGACAAGCTTGGTGGAATCGACTATGCGGCCTGGGAAGAGGTGATGCGGATAAACGCCATGTCGCCGCTCAAAGTCTGCGAATGTTTTCGTGATCATGTGGTGGCCAGCGATCTGAAAAAAATTGCCGCCGTTTCCAGCAAAATGGGGAGTATTGGCGATAACGAGTCGGGCGGCGGCTATATCTATCGTTCATCGAAGGCGGCCCTGAATTCGGCCATGAAAAGCCTGGCCGTGGATAAAAAATTGCGCGGCGTTTCCGTCGTCGTGCTGCATCCGGGTTGGGTCAGGACCGACATGGGTGGCCCCAACGGGCTGATAGATGCGGATACAAGTGTCGCCGGCATGCGCCGGGTCATCGATGGCCTGAACCTGGAGAATACGGGCAGGTTCTGTAATTACGACGGCACGGAAATTCCCTGGTGACACCATGACCGAGGTCCTTGAATTCTTCTTCGATTTTTCGTCTCCCTATGGCTATTTCGCGGCCCAGAAGATAGACGCGCTTGCCGAAGCCAATGGCCGTACCGTTCGCTGGAAACCGATCTTGCTCGGTTTGGTGTTCAAGGAAACCGGAATGACGCCGCTGACCAGCCAGCCGGTGCGCGGCGAATATGCAAAAAAAGACTGGCAGCGCATGGCCCGTTACATGGATGTACCGTGGCAGTTGCCGGAGCCGTTTCCGGTAGCAACGCAAGCCGCCGCCCGGGCTTTTTACTGGATCGATGATCGCAACCCTGATCAGGCCCGGCTGTTCGCCAAGTCCCTCTACCATGCCTACTTCGGCGAAGGCCTCGACATCAGTTCGCCGGAAACCGTCGCCGATATCGCCAGCGCCCTGTTCGCCGACAAAGACGAATTGTTGACGGCATTGAAGGAGCCGACCGTCAAGCGTCGCATCCGCGATGAAACCGCAAAGGCTATTGAGCGCGGTGTTTTCGGTTCCCCCTATATCATAGTCGACGGCGAAGGCTTTTGGGGCTCGGACCGGTTATGGATGGTCAAGAAATGGCTGCAAAGCGGGGGATGGTAGGTACCTCACATGCCACTTCATATCATTAAACTTGCCGTCGGTGTGGAAGACGTCGACCACCTGATTCAGTTACAGAAACAAAGGCTGGCCCGTGACGGCGCCCTGGTTCATGTCACCCGCAACACCCCGAAGCGCGAGGACGAGGTTCTCGATGGCGGGTCAATCTATTGGGTTATCCGCAGGTTCATCCGGGTTCGCCAACGCCTGATTGGCTTCGAGCGCGGCGTCAATGACGAGGGCCGCCCGGCGTGCACCCTGATGCTGGGCCCGGTTTTAGTCGCCACCGAACTGAAAGAACACCGGGCCTTTCAGGGCTGGCGCTATATGGATAAAGCGGACGCCCCGCCGGACTTGTCCCAATCGGCGCAAGAAAACAGCGCCACCAGTGGAATGCCCGGTGCAATGGCGGACGAGCTCAGGCTTTTGGGGTTGTTATAGAGTTTTCCTGTAACCTATTGATATCGAAGCGATATCACCTATGTGTTGAGTGTTCGAGAATATTTCATCTATAATCCCTGTACATCAGTGGGGCATAAAAAAATTCTGGGAGCAGCATTTTTTGTTTTTGTTGAATATCGGTAAGTTAGAGGGGGTGCTTGATGTCGGACTTTGATATCGTCACCACCAAGGTTCTGATTGTCGAGGACAACCTCCATTTCAGGACCCTTATCCGGACCATTTTGCAGGCCTTGGGCGTTGAAACCGTCGAAGAGGCCCGCGATGGTGCCGAGGCTCTGGATGTTTTAACCAGTTTCGATGCGGACCTTGCCATTATCGACTGGAAAATGGATGGCCTGGATGGGCTCGAGTGCGTTCGCCGTATTCGCTCCGAAGAAGACAGTTCCAATAGATACCTGCCGATCATCATGGTCACCGGCTACACGGAAGACAGCCTGGCCAGGGAAGCCCGGGATGTCGGCGTTAACGATTTTCTGAGCAAGCCCATTTCGGCGCGGTCCCTGATGAGCAGGATTATTTCGGTCCTCGAGAATGAGCAGGAATTTATCGAGACGGAAAGTTATTTTGGTCCCGATCGTAGACGTCTTCAGGCCAAGTATAATGGCGATGAACGGCGTGTCAGCAAATCCGCTCTGGCCGAAAAAGAGGGCGGGGTCGCCTGACCTCACACCCTGCCGTTGCCTGAACAACCATAGCCCGAAGTGGCTATTTATTAATAAATCTTCAATATTCACCTGTACGGTTGTTTAAGAGGGATTCGTAGAAACCGATTTCGGGGCACGGATGGTCGATTATAACCTTGAGCGTCTGAACTTCCTGATAGTCGATGACAACAAGCACATGCGTGGCCTTGTCATCAGCATTCTGCACGCTTTGGGGGCAAAAAACTGCATTGATGCGGGCGACGGTGCCGATGCATTCAAGGAACTCAGGCATTTTCCCGCCGACATCATCATCTGTGACTGGGACATGGACCCGCTGGATGGGCTCGATTTCACCCGTATGGTCAGAACCGGTTCGGACAGTCCCAATCCGTTCGTCCCCATTATCATGCTGACCGGCCACACCGAGATGAACCGGGTTGTCGAGGCCCGCGATGCCGGAGTCCATGAGTTCCTGGCCAAGCCGATCTCGGCCAAAGGGCTCTATTCGCGTATCCGTTCGATCATCGAACGACCGCGCCCGTTTGTCCGCGCCGGCATATATTTCGGCCCTGACCGGAGGCGCGCGATCAGCCGCACTTATATGGGGAAGGAACGCAGGAAAGCCCCTGAGGGGTCAATTCCTGACGCAGAAGAACTGACCCAGGCAGAGGTCGAAGCCCTGCTGAACGGATGATCCCTGTTTGATCTTGCCGATATAGCCCCGTCCATATAGATTTGACTCGATAGAAACTCCAAGGGATGAACACATGAGCGACGATAACGGCGTCAGGGTGATCAAGGCCCCGGATACCCTTTCCAGAAAAGTCATCAAGGGCGGCCCCGGTGCCGTTGATCCGGCGGCCCTTGAACGGGCCGAGGCCGTGATCGCGGGTATGGCGGACAGCTATCTGGACTGGGTCGAAGAAGATTTGGTCAAAATTCAGGGTGCCTGTGATGAGTTGAAGGCCAACAAGGATAAGCCCAAGGCTTTTCTGGACAAGGTATTTGGTATTGCCCATGACATGAAGGGCCAAGGGGGCAGCTTCAATTACGATCTGATGACGATTTTGGGCAATGACCTGTGCCGCTTTATCGAAAGTATCGATGATATGACCGACCCCGATCTGGAAGTCATCGTGCTTTATATCGACACCATGAAGATCGTCATTTCCCAACGGATGAGCGGTGACGGCGGTGAAGAGGGCAGGAAGATTCTGTCCGGCCTAGATCTCGTTTTCAAGAAATTGACCCGTAAGGATTAAGCCTTATTCCTGAAGTGCGCGGCTGAAATCATTGAGCCACGCCAGCCGGGTTTCCAGCAATTTTATGTCGTGGTCCAGCCACGCGCCGAGAAAGCCCTCGTTGTTGGCATGATGACTGTGCAGGTCGTCCAACCGGGCCAATTCGTTTTCCGTCATCTCGATCAACAATTCCGCCTGTTCCATCTGTTCGCTTTTCTCAAGCAGGTGCATAAAACGGAATTTCAGCGCCACCACAAGCTTGCTGATCTCGGTTGCCGCCGGGCGGACGTTTGCGATTAGCAGGAGCTTCAGTTCCCGGCGCCCATTTTCGGTAATTACCAGTTCCGCATCATCATCCAGGTCGATACCACCGCTGGCTTCAATCAGACCTTCATATTTCAAAAGCTCAATGGAAACGCCCATAACGTCCAGGGATGGCCCGGTGATGCGGCTGATGAAATGACGGATTGAATTGGCAAGGTCACCATAGCGCCTGGGTTTAAGCGCCAAGGTGCCAAGCGCGCAAAGGCGGACGGCTTCTTTCGGGGTCAGGGTATTATCGGCAAACATCTAGCAGCGTCCTTGCCCCATCATATAATCCGCTTAGATAAAGAATCCCATCATAGGCTTAAACCGAGCTTTCGTCACCCGTTCAGGCCGCCTGTTTAAGGCCGAGGCGACTCCAGACTTCCAAGATAGAGCTCAGCAGATGGTCCATATCGGCGTCCGTATGCAAGGGCGTCGGCGTAAAGCGCAGGCGCTCGGTGCCGCGCTCGACCGTCGGGTAATTTATGGGCTGTACGTAGATGTTATGTTTCATCAGTAGATCGTCGCTGGCTTGCTTGCACAGAACCACATCTCCCACCAGCACCGGGACAATATGGCTGACTGATGGCATCACGGGGATGCCGGCCTCGGTCAGGCGCCGTTTCAGGGTTGCGGCGCGTTCCTGATGACGTTCGCGCATCTCGTTGTGTTGCTTAAGATAACGGATCGAGGCCGTTGCCGCGGCGGCGACGGCTGGTGGCATGGACGATGAGAAAATGAATCCCGAACCGTAGGATCGGACAAAATCGCACATGGCGCCGGACCCGGCGATATAACCGCCGACGACGCCAAAAGCCTTGGCCAGTGTGCCCTGGATAATGGTGATACGGTCCATCAGGCCTTCACGCTCGGCGACACCGCCGCCATTTTTGCCGTACATGCCGACGGCGTGAACTTCGTCCAGGAAGGTCATGGCGTTATGTTTGTCGGCGACATCGCAGATTTCCTTGATCGGGGCGATATCACCGTCCATGGAGTAGACAGATTCAAAGGCCACCAATTTGGGGGTGTCCGAATCGTAATGGCTCAGGAAGCGATCAAGGTCTTCGACGTCGTTGTGCTTGAAGATTTTCTTTTCGGCCCGCGAGTGGCGAATGCCCTCGATCATCGAATTGTGGTTCTTGGCGTCCGAAACTATGACGCAGCCGGGAATCAGGGCGCCCAGAGTGCTCAGCGCCGTCATGTTGGCCATCCAGCCGGAGCCGAATATCAGGGCCGCTTCCTTGTCGTGCAGATTGGCCAGTTCCCGTTCCAGTAGCACATGGTAGTGGTTGGTACCGGAAATGTTGCGGGTGCCGCCGGCGCCGGCGCCGCATTTGTCGATAACCTGGTGCATGGCGGCCAGGGTGTCAGAATTTTGGCCCATACCCATGTAATCGTTCGAGCACCAGACGGTAATATTGCGGATTTCGCCATTATCGAGATGATGAACAGCCTTCGGGAAAGACCCCGCCTGACGTTCCAGGTCGATAAAAATACGGTAGCGGCCTTCCGTTTTCAGATCGGAAATACGGCCAGCAAAGAAATCTTCATAATCCATTTAACGTCACCCTCCCAGGAAACACCCACATATTGTGGGCTTGGTCCACCTAACATAGAGGAACGCTCCTATTATCCGCAAGTCGCCGTTGCTTGATTTGATCCGGGTCAAGCCCATTTTTGGGCGTAAAGCGACTAAATGCGTGAAAGATAAGAATATATTGGGGGTGCCGAAGGACAGCGAGCGGGATTTTCGGTGGACAACTTTACCCACAGGCTAACATGCTGAAATTAATACCATAATTACAGTTATCCCAGGTTTTCCACAAGCTTA
>JABMOQ010000043.1 GCA_013204045.1 Rhodospirillaceae bacterium
ATCACGCCTTCATTGCCGACGCGCTCCATGGCCTCGGCAATCTTTTTGCCGATGTCGGTGTCGCCGTTGGACGAAATGGTGCCGACCTGGGCCACTTCGGCACTGGTCGAAACGCGCTTGGCACGCTTTTCAATGTCAATGACGACGGCTTCAACCGCAAGGTCGATGCCGCGTTTCAGGTCCATCGGGTTCATGCCGGCGGCGACGGCTTTGCAGCCTTCGCGGACGATCGACTGGGCCAGAACGGTTGCCGTGGTGGTGCCGTCACCGGCTTCGTCGTTGGTCTTGGAAGCGACTTCCTTGACCATCTGCGCGCCCATGTTCTCGAACTTGTCGGCAAGTTCGATTTCCTTGGCGACGGTAACGCCGTCCTTGGTGATGCGCGGTGCGCCGAACGACTTGTCGAGAACCACATTGCGGCCCTTCGGTCCCAGCGTCACCTTGACCGCGTTGGCCAGAATATCGACGCCGGCGAGCATGCGCGCGCGGGCGTCGGTGCTGAATTTAACTTCTTTAGCTGCCATTTTTCTGAATCCTTATCTGGCGAAAATTATTTCTTCTTCTTTTTAGCGGCGCCTTCGATGATGCCGAGAAGATCCGATTCCTTCATGATCAACAGCTCTTCGCCATCAACCATGACTTCGGTGCCGGACCACTTGCCGAACAGCACGTGGTCGCCAGCCTTGACGTCGAGCGGAAGGACCTTGCCGTCGTCGGTCCGGGTACCGGAACCGGCGGCGATAATCTTGCCTTCCATGGGTTTTTCCTGAGCGGTATCGGGGATGATGATGCCGCCAGCGGTCTTGGTATCCTGCTCTACGCGTTTCACGAGAACGCGGTCATGCAGAGGCCTGAATTTCATCGTACATACTCCATGAACGTACTGAGATATAAACATAAACCGGTGCCTGTTAGCACTCGGCTCCTAAGAGTGCCAAGGATTTATGGTGATTTACCGCCCTTGTCAAGGGAAGGCACCTTATTATTCAGGGATTGTCGCGGATCGATGGGGTATCGCGAACCTGTACGGCCTCATAAACCGACAGATTACGGCCCCGAAAGGGCTGACTGTATACCGGCTCGATCCCATCGTGGATGTTTTCGGTGACGACGATGATGCGTCCGTATTCGTTGGCGGAGATCCAGTTGTCGAGATCCGGCGCCAGTTGGCCGACGACCGCGATCGGTTTTTTCAGGCGCCCCTTAAAATGGAACTGGCCGTGATACTTGCCCAGGTAGGCCAATGGCACGCCGGCCCGTTCCCATTCACCAAGCTTCTTTGAAATCGGCGTCAGGTCGAAGGTCTGCATCATGATGGGCCGTGCCACCAGATGGATGGTGATGATCGCCGCCGCCGACAGGGACGCCAGCATGGCGACCCGCCTGAACAGGGATTGAGTCCGGGTCATGCGGTCCATGTAATAAATGCCGACAGAGGCAATCATCAGACCGGCCCCCCACGGGGCGTCCAGCCGCGCCGCCCAAGGCGGCGGATTATCAATAAGGCCATTGCCGACTAGGGCGAAAATGCCAAGCCCTAGTATAAAAAACAGGGCTGCGGGCAGCAACAGGCCGGATGCATGCCAGCGGGCCTCTCCCTCTGGCGGCATGGCGGCGGCGCGTTTATGCAGCAGCCGGGCGAGAATCAGCGCCAGCGCCGGGAATATCGGCAGCAGATAATGGAACTGTTTGCCACTGATTAAGGAAAAGGCGATCACTGCGGGCAAGAGCCAGGCAAGGCAGAAACGCATGCCGGCATCCGGTCCGCCGGTAAACAGCCCTGCCAGGGATCGCCAAACGGCGGGCCAGATGAACCACGGCAGGATCAATCCGGGCACGGTGGCAAGAAACCACCACCAGGGCTTGGCGTGGGCGAAGGAATCGACCATGCGCCCTGCCGACTGGCCCCAGAATATGGCATTGCGGTATTCCTCGCCGCCGCTGATGGCAGCCGGGACCGCCCATAAAAGCCCGATGGCGACACCGCCCAGCAAGGCCGCCCCGACACCCAGATACCAGGACTTCCAGCCGCGGCTCCAACTGCCGTCCGTCATCGGCCCAGACCATAGGGGGGCCAGCAATGCTACCGGCAGGGTCGTCAGCAGGATTGCCGGCCCCTTGGCCAGCGCCCCGATGCCAATTGCCAGCGCCAAAAGTTGCAGCCCGCCGGGAGAATCTTTTTGCCAGGCCCGGACGATGCCCAGCATTCCCAGAAGGGCGCAGAAGGCAAGGATCATGTCGAACATGGTCAGGGACGTGAACAGGGTCCAGAATATGCAGCCGAACAGGATCAGCGGCGCCAGGGCGGATACGTCCCCCTGTTCCGGCCACAGACGTTTGGCCAGCCGTGCCGTCAAAAAAAGACTGGCCAGCCCGAACAGCGGTGCCACCAGCCGCGACCACCAGTCGTTAACGCCGAAGAAATACCAGCCGATGTTGATCAGCCAGAACAGCAGCGGCGGTTTATGGCTGTACGCCTCGCCGTTCAGGTGCGGGACCAGATAGTTTCCGCCTTGCCACATTTCCCAGGCAACGGCCAGATAACGGGTCTCGTCGACAGGCAGAAACGGCCGCAGTTTCAAGGCTGCTGCCATTACCAACAGCCACAGCCCGGTCGAGAGCATCACCGACACGGAGCCATTTTTTGCCGCGCTATCCATCTTCGCCCAGTTCCCGTTCAATCTTTTCATCGAAAGACTTGCCATGGCGGTGCTTGCGATAGAGGTAAACGCCAAGCATTCCAGAAACCACGAACAGGACAACGCTGAGGCCGATACGCATTTCCGGATCGACCTCTATACCGCTGCCGATCAGGGTAAAAACGATGGTCTGCGGCAGGTAACCAACCGCAGAGCCGGAAATGAAAGCCAGCGCACTGACTCCCGAAACGCCCGCCGCAAGACAGGTCACCAGATTGGATCCCAGCGGCAGCAACCGGATCAGCAGGGTCATGGAAAACGGGTTTTCAGCCAGGAAATTGTCTATCCGGCGCACCCGGCCCGGGAAGCGGGTGGCGACAAAATCCCGCCCCAGCAGCCTTGCGTATGAAAAAGAAACAACGCATCCGATGACCGTCGCCAGCAGCGCCAGCGCTACGCCCTCTGTGAAGCCGAAAGCATAACCCCCTAAGAAACTGATCATTTGGCGCGGCATACCGATGGCGGCGAACAGGCCACAGATACCCAGAAACAGCAATTCGCCGGACAGGCCCCGGCCGCGAATGTCGGCGTCGATCCATTCCTTGTCGATGGATGAACCCAGGCCTGAGATTTTGAGCACATAACCCAGCGCCACCAGTGAAGCGATAAGAATTAATCCGCGCAGCAGAACCTTGGGGGTCATGGTTTGTGCTCGTCAGTCAGCTCTTCGACTTCCGGCAAACTGGCGCGCCGCTGCAACCACATGACGCCGACAAGATCAAAAATACCGACCAGCAACCGGTCCAGGGTGCCGTAATTGGAAACGCCCTGTAGCCTCGGCCGATGATTGACCGGCACTGAACGCACCCGTCCGCCGGCCCGGATCATCAGGGCCGGGAAATAGCGATGCATGTGATCGAAGCCGGGGAAGCTCAGGAAGGTCTGGCGCGAAAATACCTTTAGCCCGCAGCCGGTATCGGCGGTGTTGTCCTTGAGCAGGCCGGCGCGAATGGCGTTGGCAATTTTTGAAGATATTCTTTTGATCCAGGTGTCGCGGCGCTTGGCGCGCAGACCGGCGACCATAAGCCTGCCTGAATCACCATCGGCCAGATAGATGTCGAGCAGGGCCGGTATGTCGGCGGGATCGTTCTGGCCGTCGCCATCCAGGGTGGCGATGATGGGGCTCCGTGCCGCCCGAATGCCGGTGGTGATTGCGGCGCTTTGCCCGGCCGAGACCCGGTGGCGAAGCACCCTCAGGACGTCGCACTCTCGGGCCTCTTTTTGCAGGGCTTCTGCCGTGTTGTCGCTGCTGCCGTCGTCTACATAGATGATTTCGAAAGCCAGGCGGCCATCCAGCGCCGCCCTGATTTCACGGATCAGGGAAGCAATATTGCCTGCTTCGTTGTGAACCGGGACAACGACGGCAAGTTGCGGCGACGTTTGGCCGTTTTCCGGGGTGGTTTGTTCCATTTGGCTCGGGGCTATCATCAAAACACGGGATTATTGCATGGAATGAACCGATTTCTTACACCGACAGCCTTGTTCCGCAAAGTTCTTTCCGTTTATGTTCCCGGGCGCGCCGCCATTGTCGGCGGTTGTGAAGCCATAAATACGGGGATTCTGAGTTGATGAACGAGGCGCCGGTTACCCACCAAGACACCGTCATTGCAGACTGGATCGACTACAACGGCCATATGAACGTCGCCTATTATATGCTGGTTTTTGATCGCGCCATTGATGTGGTGCTTAACCGTCTGGGCCTGAACGCCAAATACAGGGAAGACAGCGGCTGTACGCTATTTGCCGTTGAATCTCATATCACCTATGGCCAGGAGCTTTTCGAGGGCGATCCGATTGTCATTCGCTCCCGTATTCTTGGCTCCGACGACAAGCGTCTGCACCTGTTTTTTCATATGTATGGGGGGAAAACGGGCGATCAGGCGGCGACCCTGGAAACCATGCTGCTTCATATTAACGCCGTTCAGCGCCGCGCCGCGCTTTTCCCGTCCAGCATACTGGAAACATTGAAGACCGGCGGCGGTTTTCGGCTCGATGCTCCGCTTCCGGCCGAGGTCGGGCGGGTCATGATGGTCAAGTCGGGTTGATTTGGGCTTTCGAAATTGCACGCGTGTAGCTATTCTGGCCTTTCGTTAACTGGGCATTCTTCCGGAGGTTTTATTGGACTATACGCAGTCGCCTGAGCAGGCCGCCGAATACGCGATGTCGGCGGTCGAGTTGATGAATAAAAAAGGCATTCCAGCCAATCCGGAGAATTTCACGGTCTGGTTTAACTACTTTGCGGGTGGAATTCCGGAACTCAAGCGCACCATCGATATTCTGATCGACAATGATCAGGAATTCACCAACGATCGAAACATTGAAATCCACACCCGCTTTTTCACCTTCGAGGAAGAAAGCGTCGCCATTCATAAAGCGACGGAAAAAGCGGTCGAGGAGTTGACCCGCATCCTGGAGCAGCTTGGCCTCGCCGGTGACGGGGCGGCCAAGTATGGCAAGGTTCTTAAGGAATTTTCAGGCGAAATCAGCGACGATAGTGGCCCCGATAGTCTGAAGGCGGCGATTACCAGCGCCCTGAGGGCGACCCGCGCCATGGAAAAACAGAATAAAAAGCTGGAGCAGAAGTTCGAGCAATCGTCCAAGGAAATAAGCCAACTGCGCGAAGATCTGGAGACCATGCGCGAAGAGGCGATGACCGACGGTTTGACGGGGATCGCCAACCGCAAGATGTTCGATGCGGAATTACGCCATGCCGCCATGGATGCAATGGAAAAGGGCAATCCCATGTGCCTGTTGATGCTGGACATCGACCATTTCAAAAAATTCAACGACACCTACGGCCATCAGGTCGGTGACCAGGTTCTCAAGCTGCTGGCCAAAACCATGACAACCAGTGTCAAGGGACAGGACATGGCGGCCCGCTTCGGCGGCGAGGAATTCTGTGTGGTTCTGCCAGGAACCCATCTGGAAGGGGCGGTCAAGGTGGCCGAGGACATTCGCAAACGGATCGGCGAGAAAAAACTCGTCAACCGGACGACCGGCGATAATCTGGGCCAGGTTACGGTATCCATCGGGGCCGGAGAATTCAGGTTTGGCGAGCCGTTGGCGCAATTGATTTCGCGCACCGACGAGGCCCTGTACACGGCAAAAAGAATCGGTCGCAACCGGGTCGTCTCGGACGCTTCCGTGGGCAGTTCGCAATTGTCGTTTGACAGCTGACGGCGGTCTTGGCCACACAGATGACTTATCCCTGTAAGCCATGAGCACACCCCGATTTTCCCTTGCCAGAATGATGGTTCGCTTGCGCCGGTTTACCCGTGACGGACAGATTCTTTTGTCGGTCCTGGCCTTTGTCGTCGGCGCCGCATCGGGCGGGGCGGTCGTCGCATTCCGTGAGGTCATTGCCCTGGTTCAGGGTGTCGCCTTTGGCTCGTCAAGCGAACGGCTGCTTTTACACTTAGGTGGGCTGCCCTGGTGGCAAATTGTTCTGGCCCCGGCGGCAGGCGGGATACTGATCGGGCTGGCGGTGCAATTCATGATGGACGAAAAGCGTCCGGTCGGTCTGGCCGACGTGATCGAGGCCAGCGCCCTTCGCGGCGGACGCATGTCGATACTTCAGGGACTCAAGGGGGCGCTTGTCAATGCCGCCTCGATCGGGTTTGGTGCCTCGGTCGGACGCGAGGGGCCGGCCGTTCATTTTGGCGCCTCCATCGCCGGGTGGCTGGCCGGATCGTTGCACCTGACCCGTCCCATGTCGCGCACTTTACTTGGTTGCGGTGCCGCCGCTGCGGTGGCGGCCTCGTTCAACGCGCCCATCGCCGGCGCGCTATTTGCGTCCGAAGTGGTGATCGGTCATTACGCGATCAGCGCCTTCGCCCCGATCGTTATTGCCAGCGTCACCGGGACGGCCATATCGCGCTACTACTTCGGTGATTTCCCGGCCTTCACGATCCCCGAGCACGTTATCGAATCCATGTGGGAATTTCCGGCATTCATCGGGCTGGGAATCGTCGCCGGGTTGGTGGCCATGGCTTTCATGCAGGGCATCATGACAACCAGCAATCTGGCCCAGCGTCTCGCCGTGCCTGATTGGACAAAACCGGCTATTGGCGGATTGATGATCGGCCTTATGGCGCTGGCTTTCCCGCAGGTTCTGGGTGTCGGTTATGGCTCTACCGAGGCCGCAGTGATGGCGGCATTCCCACTGGGCCTGTTGATATCCGTGTGTCTGGCCAAGATCGTGGCGACCGCCATCAGTATCGGTTTCGGGTTTGGTGGCGGCGTCTTTTCCCCGGCACTGGTGATCGGCGCCATGCTTGGCGGTGCCTATGGCATTGTCTTCACCCAGTTGTTCCCGGCCCTTTCGACCGGCACCGGCGCCTATACCATTCTCGGTATGGGGGCGATGGCCGCCGCCGTTCTTGGGGCGCCAATCTCGACGGCCCTGATTATTTTTGAAATGACCGGCGATTACGCCCTGACCCTGGCGCTCATGGTTGCCGTCGTCGTCGCCACAATGATAACGCGCGGCTTTCACGGCGGCTCGTTCTTTTTATGGCAACTGGAACGCCGCGGTCACGATCTCAAGGACGGATTCGAGGTGGCGTTGCTCAGGAATATAAAGGTCCGCGATATCATGTCCAGTGGCGGCGAACTGGTGACTCTCGGCTTTAGCCTGCCGGAAATCCGCGCCATGCTGCAAAAATCGGAAGCCGGCGAGCTGTTCGTGGTCGATGATAACGGCGCGCTGTTCGGCACAATCACGCTGGCCGACATGAGCGAGTTCGCCTTCGATCCATCGCTCGATACGCTGGTCACTGCCAGCGACATCGCGCGCCGCCATCCGACGGTGCTGGCCGGAGATGATAATCTTGAAGCGGCCCTTGGCCTTATGCATGACAGCGGCGAAGAATACATTGCCGTCGTCGAAGACCCGGACACCATGATGTTTTTGGGCTGTGTGCGTGAAGGCCGGGTGATGAGCGCCTATAACCGGGCCCTGGTCGAAGCCCGCCGCGAGGAACGTGGACTGGATTAGCTTTCGGATGCCCGGGCCCTTATTTCAGCCAATCATGACGGTCGCCGGAGGTTACCACGACACGCGCGATATCCAGGCTACCGGCCCCGGTGGGCAGCACATCAAGCGGGATATTCGCCCCGGCACTGCCTTGAAGCCGCACCTTGCGCAGGAAGTCGGTCATGTCGCGGACCCGGTGGCCATCGACGCCGATGATGATGTCGCCGGGTTTCAGCCCCGCCGCTTGCGCCGGCCCGCCATCGGCAATCCGGGTGATGAAGACCCGGCCTTCGGCCTGCTCCGTGTAAATACCCAGCCACGGCGCCGGCGGGGTGCGACCGCGGCCGCTGGCGACCATGTCTTCAAGTATCGGTTTCAAGACATCGACGGGCACGAACATGTTGCCGAATACCGGCTGCTCTGTCTGCCGGGCATCGTTGACGATCAGCGAGCCGATGCCGATCAGGCTGCCGGTTTCGTCGATCAGCGCCGCCCCGCCGAATTCCGATTGGACGGGAACCGTGAAAATGGCATTTTCCAACAGGTATTCCCAATAACCGGCGAAGGTGCGGCGCGAAACAACGGTCGCCACCACCACCGGACGGGAGCCTGAAAAGCTGACCGCCAGCACCCGCTGCCCTTCTGCCAGGCCTGCCGATGAGCCAAGCCTCAGCGGTTTCGCGCCGACCGGTCCCTCGGCCCGGAGCAATCCGAATCCGGTTTCCGGGTCGTAGGCGACAACGGATGCCTTGATGATGTCACCACTGGGGCCGACGACGGCCGCCTGATCTGCCTCCATGACCAGATAGCCGATGGTCAGTATCAGCCCATGGTCGTCGATCAGAACCCCGCTGCCCTGGCGGCGGGTGCCGAGAAATTCGGTCGAACGGGCGCCTTCCGGAATTTCCGTGTAGACCCCGACGATGGCGTCCAGCGGCTTTCCCGTTACCGGGGTTTCCACCGCTATGGGGGCGGGCGCAGGCGCCGCGCAACCGCCAAGGGCCGCCAGCATCACAAAAAGGCCTGCCACGGCCACATGTCGAAACCAGTCCATGGGGACATTATAGCGGACTTGTTCTATAAATTCCGCATGCACGATTCCTTAGCCCCCGCCTATCTGGATACCCTGAACGAAAGCCAGCGCCAGGCGGTCGAGGCCGTTGACGGGCCGGTACTGGTGCTGGCCGGGGCCGGCACCGGCAAGACCCGGGTGCTGACCACCCGGCTCGCCCATATTCTTATGCAGGGCAAGGCCAGCCCGTGGGAAATGCTGGCGGTCACCTTCACCAACAAGGCGGCCCGCGAGATGCAGGACCGGGTCGGCTTGTTGCTCGGCCGCCCCATGGAAGGCTGGTGGGTCGGCACCTTTCATGCCTTGGGGGCGCGCATCCTGCGCCGCCATGCGGAAGGGGTCGGCCTGAAGCCCAATTTCACCATTCTCGATACCGACGACCAGCTGCGCGTCATCAAACAGCTGATCGAACTGAATGGCATCGATGACAAGGCGTGCCCGGCCCGGGTCGTGCTCGGGGTCATCCAGCGCTGGAAAGATCGCGGCCTGATGCCGGACAAGGTCGGCGATGCGGCCGAAACAGATATGGCCGACGGCAAAATTTCCGATGTTTACCGCCAGTATCAGGAACGCCTGACCTTGCTCAACGCCGCCGACTTCGGCGATCTGTTGTTGCTTTGTGTGGAGCTGTTCCGGCGCCAGCCCGAGGTTTTAAAAAAGTATCAGCAGAAGTTTCGTTATATTCTGGTCGACGAATATCAGGACACCAACGTTGCCCAGTATCTATGGCTCAGGCTATTGGCCCAGACCCATAAAAATATCTGCTGCGTCGGCGATGATGATCAGTCGATCTATTCGTGGCGCGGCGCCGAGGTCGGCAACATTCTGCGTTTTGAAGCCGACTTTCCGGGTGCCAAGGTGGTCCGTCTGGAACGCAATTATCGCTCAACCCCGCACATCCTGGCCGCCGCTTCCGGCCTGATCGCGCATAATGAAGGGCGCCTGGGCAAGACCCTGTGGACGGACCTGAACGAGGGCGACAAGGTCACTATCAGCGGTGTCTGGGACGGCGGCGAAGAAGCCCGCGGCGTCGGCGACGAGATCGAGGCCAAACACGGCAAGGGCCACGCCCTCAACAACATGGCGGTGCTGGTGCGGGCCGGGTTCCAGACCCGCGAGTTCGAGGAACGCCTGATTACCCTCGGCGTTCCCTACCGGGTGATCGGCGGGGCGCGTTTTTATGAACGCCTGGAAATTCGTGATGCCATCGCCTACCTCAGGGTGATTGCCCAGCCCGACGACGACCTGGCCTTCGAGCGTATCGTTAACGTGCCGAAGCGCGGCCTCGGCGACGTCACCTTGCAGACCATCCATGTCTATGCCCGGGCCGAACGGCTGCCGCTGATCGCGGCGCTCCGCCGGTTGCTGGAAACCGACGAGATCAAGCCCCGGCCGCGCACCACTTTGCGGGCGTTGCTCGCCGACTTCGACCGCTGGCGCAGCCTGGCTGCTGAAATCACCCATGTGGACCTGGCCCGTCAGGTGCTCGATGAATCCGGCTATACGGAAATGTGGAAAATGAACAAATCGCCAGAGGCCCCCGGCCGCCTCGATAACCTGAAGGAACTGGTGACCGCCCTCGAGGACTTCGACAATCTTGGCGGCTTCCTCGAGCACGTCAGTCTGGTCATGGATAACGAGGCCAATGCCTCTGACGATAAAGTCACCCTGATGACCCTGCACGGGGCCAAGGGGCTGGAATTTGACACCATTTTCCTGCCCGGCTGGGAGGAAGGCCTGTTTCCCCACCAGCGCGCCGTCGATGAGGGAGGCCTGGAAGAAGAACGCCGCCTGGCTTACGTCGGCCTGACCCGGGCCCGCAAACACGCCCACATCAGCTTCGCCGCCAACCGCCGGGTCTATGGCAACTGGCAGGCGGCGATTCCGTCACGATTTATCGATGAATTGCCCGGTGAAAATGTCGAGCGTGCCGTCGAACGCGGCCTTTATGGGGGTGGCCTGGCCGAAAACCCATCGGCCTTTCGCGGCGGGCGGGCGCACGGGCGGGTTAAATCCCTGAACCGCAATGCCTGGGCGGCGGCCCCGGTGGCCAGCGTAAATGCCGAATTCAGTTCAGGCCAACGGGTCTTCCATCAGAAGTTCGGTTACGGCGCGGTGCTGGCGATTGATGGCGACAAACTGGAAATCGCCTTCGAAAAGGCCGGAACCAAGAAAGTAATGGCAGGATTCGTTTCCGAGGCGTAATTAAACAGCGCCATATTTCGCTCTATAACCGGTTGATTTCATTACGTTAATGTTTTGTTTAGAAACGCTCCATAGCTTCGGTTGTGGGGTGCGTAACTGTGTTAGGAGGCCAGAATGGCTTTGTTTTTATCTGTCGCAGCCCTGCTGCTCGCCATATCCGCGATCGTCATCGGCGTCGAAGCGTTAAAGCGGCTCAATAACCAGAACGAAGAATTTCTGAAAGCCTATGTGCGTGAAATCCGCAACGACCTGACCGCCAAGGACGAACAGATTGTTGCCATCCGCATGGAACTGACGCAGATCAAAAAAGCCCGCGCCGTCAGCCAGGAAACCATATTGGCGCTGGAAGGCGAACAGGCGCGCAAGCGTCAGGCCGAAAGCGGCATGACCGATGCAGAAATAGAGTTTTCCGATCGTCACGGCAATTTCATTCCCAGCCAGCAGTCCCTTGGCAAAAAGGACGTGGGATAAAGCCTGCCCGGCGATTCCAAGTTGACGTCAGGCCGCCCTAAGCCACATACCAGTCACTATGAGCAAGGACACAAATCTGTGGCGGATTGAAGTCGCGACGACGGGCACCACCGTCAACGCCTTCGAAGAGGCGCTGGACCCTTTCTGCGGCGCCATATCGTGGTATGCCACGGACAATGAACAAGAATGGCGGATCGAAGGGTTCACCGAAAAAAAGCCCGATCCGGAAAGTCTGGCCCAGGCCATGTCTGCCGTCGCCGAAGCCTTATCCGTCATCGTTCCCGAAGTGTCTGTCGTCCCGGTCGCGCCCCGTGACTGGGTCGCCGATTCCTTGCGCATGTTTCCGCCGACCGATGCCGGGCGCTATTTCATTTATGGCACCCATTACGTGACACCACCGCCGGTGGGCCGGATCGGCATTTGCCTCAATCCGGGACGCGCCTTCGGTTCCGGCGAACACGCGACGACCAAAGGCTGCCTGCTGGCCTTTGATGAATTGGCTCGGAGCCTGCGTTTCTCGAATGTGCTCGACATGGGGTGCGGTTCCGGGATTCTTTCCATCGCCATGGCCAAAACATGGACCGCCCAAGTCACCGCCGCCGATGTGGATGTTAATTGTGTGCTGGTGTCGAAAAACAACATTCATAACAATGCCGCGGCCCGGCAAGTCCGGGTGGTGCGCTCCAACGGCTACGCCTCGCCGGTGATTGCGGCCAACGGACCCTACGGATTGATCGTCTCCAATATCCTGGCCAATCCGCTGTGCCGGTTCGCCGTCGACCTGGGCCGTCATCTGGACAAGGGCGGCATCGCCGTGCTGGCCGGCTTCATCGAAGAAGACGCCAACCGCGTCCGCGCCGCCCACCAACGCCAAGGCCTCAGGTTGTTGCGGTCCTATAAAATCAACGGCTGGGTGACGCTGGTCCTGGAAAGACGCGGCGCGTCGGGCTGAATGGTGGGCACGGCTGGGATTGAACCAGCGACCCCTCGCGTGTGAAGCGAGTGCTCTCCCGCTGAGCTACGCGCCCTTAATTCAATAAGGAAGGGCCGAGGTATAAGGTCCGCCACGCCCGCCTGTCAAGGCAGCCGGGCGAAGGCGTCCGGCAGGTCGTCGAAATGCTCGATGATCAGATCGCCGTTCAAATCCTCGGCCGGGCCCTTGGTGTAGCCGAAACGGCAGACGATGACCGGGATTCCGGCGGCGCGGGCGGCGTTGACGTCGTTGGCGTTGTCGCCGACCATGACCGCGTCTGCCGCCGCCACGCCAAGTTTTTCCAGCGCCGCCTGCAAATGCCGGGGGTCTGGTTTCTTGATGCCGGGCAGGCTGTCGCCGCCGATGACGCACGATAGCGGCTCGGCAAGGTCGAGGGCGCCCAGAATCTCCATGGTCGCGTCATAAGGCTTGTTGGTGCACACGGCCAGCGGCAGGCCCATATCTTTCAGCCGTTTCAGGCAATTCACGGCACCGGGAAAAGCCACCGACAGGTCGGCGGCGTGGGGCTCGTAGAGCTCTAAAAAGCGTTCCGCATGGTCGGCCAGTTCGCTTGCCTCGGGAACGGCGCCGGTGGCTTGAAATGCCCGCTCCACCAGCTTTGGCACCCCGTCGCCGATCATCATGGTGATGTCGTCCAGACTCAGGGAGGTGCGGCCCTCTTCCATCATCAGCATATTGGCGGCGGTATGCAGATCAGGGGCGCTATCGACCAGGGTGCCGTCAAGATCGAACAGCACGGCTCTTATTTTACTATCGGCTGTGGGCGGCATCTGCAAAACTCCGAAACAATCTTTGACTTGGCGGGAATCCGCCCATGTGGCAAGTTCCCGTCGCGCCCGGTTAATATACATCCAAAAATATACATCCATAGGCCCATGACCAAGATAAAAACCGCCGCCATCGTTCTTGCTGCCGGCCTTGGCACGCGCATGAAGTCAGGCATTCCCAAGGTTCTACACCCGTTGGCCGGGCGGCCGATGATCGCCCACCTGCTGCAAACCCTGTCCGCCCTAAAACCGGACCAGATCGTCGTTGTCGGTGGCGGCGACGGCATGGCCGATGTGGCCGCCGCCGTCGCCCCGCACCCGTGCGTCGATCAGGGCGAACGCCTGGGCACCGGACACGCGGTACTGGCGGCGCGCCCGGCGCTCGGCGATTTTGACGGCGACGTGTTCGTGCTGTTCGGCGGTGATCCGCTGATCGGGGCGGACACCCTATCGCGGATGATCGAGGCCCGGCACAGTAAACCCCAGCCATCCATCGTCGTGCTCGGATTTGAAACGTGGGAGCCCGCCGCCTATGGCCGCCTGATCACGGACGGGGACGGGGCCCTGGAAGCCATCGTCGAGGCCAAGGACGCGACCCCTGAACAACTGCAAATCACCTTGTGCAACTCCGGCGTCATGCTGATCGACGGCCGGGTGCTGTGGGGGCTGCTGGACCGGGTCGGCAACGAAAATGCCAAAGGCGAATACTACCTGACCGACATCATCGCACTGGCTCGCGGCGATGGCCTGACATGCGCCGTGGTTGAAGGCGACGAGGACGAACTGCTTGGCGTCGATGATCGTATCGATCTGGCATCGGCCGAGGCCTATGTGCAAAACCAGTTACGCTTTGCCGCCATGCAAGGCGGCGCCACCCTGCTCGATCCGGACAGTGTTCATTTCAGTTTCGATACCAGGCTCGGGCAAGACGTTACCGTCGGCCCCCATGTGGTCTTCGGGCCCGGCGTTTCCGTCGGCGACGGGGCGACCATCAAGGCGTTTTCACATCTTGAAGGGGCGCATGTGAGCTATGGCGCGACCGTCGGGCCGTTCGTCCGCCTGCGTCCCGGCGCCGATGTGGGCAAGGGGGCGCGGGTCGGCAATTTTGTCGAGATCAAGAACGCGGTGCTGGGTGAAGGTGCCAAGGTCAATCACCTGAGCTACATCGGTGACGCCGACATCGGCGACGGTGCCAACATCGGCGCCGGGACCATCACCTGCAATTATGACGGTTTCATGAAATATCAAACGGTCATCGGCAAGGGTGCCTTCATCGGCTCCAACACGGCGCTGGTCGCCCCGGTGACCATCGGCGACGGTGCCGTGGTCGGTGCCGGCTCGACCATCACCAAAGACGTCGACGCCGACGCCCTGGCGCTGACCCGGCCCGAGCAAAAACAGGCCAAGGGCTGGGCGAAAAACAACCGCGAGATAAAATCAGCCATCAAAGCGAAGAAGACCAAAACATAATGTGCGGCATCATCGGTATCATCGGCAAGCAACAGGTGGCGCCTCTTTTACTGGAAGGGTTAAGGCGGCTCGAATACCGGGGCTATGATTCGGCCGGCATCGCGACCCTTACCCATGACGGCATCGAGCGCCGCCGGGCCGAAGGGAAACTGAATAATCTTAGCGCCCGTCTTGCCGCCGAGCCCTTGGCCGGGACCACCGGCATCGGCCATACCCGTTGGGCCACCCACGGGGTGCCGAACGAGGAAAACGCCCATCCCCATGCCACCGACCGGGTCGTCATCGTCCACAACGGCATCATCGAGAACTTTCAGGAACTGAGGGACGAGGTCGAGGCCGCCGGGGCCGTCCTGGCATCGGAAACCGATACGGAAGTCGTCGCCCACGTTATTTCCCATTACCTGGAAGGCGGCGATAGCCCCCAGGTGGCGATGGCGAAAACCCTGAAACGACTGGTCGGGGCGTTTTCCCTCGGCATTTTGTTTCGCGATCAGCCGGACCTGATGATCGCGGCCCGGCGCGGCACCCCGTTGGCCCTCGGCTTCGGCGACGGCGAAATGTTTTTAGGCAGCGACGCCATCGCCCTGGCGCCGCTAACCCGGCAGATCATGTATCTGGAAGACGGCGACTGGGCGGTGCTGACCCCTGACGGGGCGACGGTGTTCGATGAAAACGATGCCGAGATCACGCGCCCGGTGCGCGAAACGGAAGTCTCCGGCGAGGCCGTCGGCAAGGGCGGCTATCCGCATTTCATGCTCAAGGAAATTTACGAGCAACCCCAGGTCATCGGCGACACGTTGCATTCCTATGTCAATCCGGCGACCCGGGAAGTCGGCTTGCCGGAAATGGACATTGACCTGGCCGCCGTCACCAAGGTGACGATCATCGCCTGCGGCACGTCGTTCTATGCGGCATTGGTTGCCAAATACTGGATCGAAAGCGAAGCCCGGGTGTCGGTCGAGGTCGATATCGCGTCCGAGTTCCGCTACCGGGCCGCCGCTATGGCGGAAGGCGGCCTGGCCATCTTTATTTCCCAATCGGGTGAAACCCTGGATACCCTGGCCGCCCTTCGTTATGCGCGCACCCAAAACCAGAAAATTCTTTCCATCGTCAACGTGCCGGAAAGCACCATTGCCCGGGAATCCGACGCGGTGCTGCAAACCTACGCCGGGCCGGAAGTCGGTGTCGCCTCGACCAAGGCATTCACCACCCAGTTAACGGTGCTGGCCTGCCTGACCATCGCCCTTGGCCGTGCCCGGGGGACTGTTTCACGTGAAACAGAATCCCGGCTGATCGGCGCCCTGGCTGAGGTTCCGGCCCGCGCCGCAGAAGTTTTGAATCACGACGAGCGCTTGCGCGAGCTGGCCGCCGAGATCGCCGAGAGCCGCGATGTGCTGTATCTGGGCCGCGGCGTCAGCTTTCCCATCGCCCTCGAAGGGGCGCTCAAGCTGAAGGAAATTTCCTACATCCACGCCGAAGGCTACGCCGCTGGCGAATTAAAGCACGGCCCCATCGCGCTGATCGATGATGGGGTGCCGGTGATCGTTATCGCGCCGAAAGACGGATTGTTTGAAAAGACCGCATCCAACGTGCAGGAAGTGATCGCCCGCGGCGGCCGGGTTATTTTCATGAGCGATGCCGAAGGCGCCAAAGTGCTGGGCGACAAGGCCGCCGCGGTGGTGGCGTTGCCCAAGGTCGATCCGTTCGTCACCCCGATCCTCTATGCCATTCCGGTGCAACTGCTGGCCTATCACACCGCTGTCATCAAAGGCACCGATGTCGACCAGCCCCGCAACCTGGCGAAAAGCGTCACCGTGGAGTAGGGCGCTAGCCCGCCCGTTCGCTCATCATCTTGTGGCGCTTGCGAATATCATCGGGCCAGCGACTTTTGATGTAGGCGAGCACGGCGTATATGTCTTCGTCGCTCAAACTATCGCCGAAGGCCGGCATACCGCTGATGAAGCCGGCGGGCGCGTTGTGGCCGCCGCCCAGCTTGGTGACTTCAAACAACATTTTATCCGGATGGTGCCAGGTGTGGCCGGTGGCGTCGTGAGGGGGCGCGGGCAGCATGCCGTCGGCGCCCTTGATTTTCCAGTTGGGCTGGCCTTCCAGATTGCTGCCGTGGCAATCGGCGCAGCTTTTCGAATAAATGGTCTGCCCCTGGGCCACAAGTTCCGCGTTCATGGGGTCGGCCCCGACGACCTTGCCGCCGCCGCCCTCGATCACATCCACATAGGCGCTACCGATGGCGGCCATGACGACTAAGATAACGCCGATAATAATTAAATTAGTTTTTCCGAACATGGGGGCTCCTGTTGGACTTGAAAAATTCAACTGCCGCCTTTCTAACCTTTCCCCCCACTGGAAGGTCAATGGGGTTAAGCGGGGCGCTAATACGGTAGGGCCGGCACGTTGCCTCCGTTGGCCATATCAAGGATGTCCTTGATCAGGATTTCCGGGTCGGCGATTCCGGAAAACGCCAGCAGCATGCGCGCCTTGTCCAGTAATTCGGCCTCAGCCAACGGCGCTTCCGGATCGCCCTTGCAGGTCCGCCGTTCGGCGCGGCGCTGCTGGCCGCCCGTGAATGTTACTTCAACGGTGGCGCCCCAGGCATCCGGGTAGGCGGCCTCAAAGGCGTCATCGACTTTCAGGTCGATCTTTTGCCGGAGTGTGGCCAGCTCCTGGCGGGCCGTTTCCTCGAATTCATCGAAGCCCAGTCGGCCCTTGGTGAGGGCAGCGGCGATGCAATGCTGCAATGAAAATTTGGCCTCGTAAACGCTGTCCGGGTGCGGCCTGTCGCACACGTCTACAGCGGCCCCATAGGTCGCGACGGAAATACCCGTCACCGCGCTTGGATCGAATCCCGGCGACAGTTCCAGCGCCCCATCGACGGCCGGATGGGTGTGGCGACACGATGGCCATGGCTTGATGGATGTTTCATGCAACTGCCAATTGTGCTCTGGCCCGGCGAGCACGGCGCCGGGATCGGCATCGGGGCAGGCCCCCGCGAACAGGCCGCGCGCGCCTTCCAGAATTTTTGGCGGTCCGGTAAACCCCAGCGCCGCCAACTGGGCCGCGACCAGCCCGGCCTCGGCGGCCCGGCCGGCATGCAGGTGCTTGCTCATGGCCCCGGTCTCTAAAAATTCCCACAGGCCGGCGGCTTGCGTGCCGGCATTGCCGAGGGCATGGACGGTGGCGTCTTCGTCAAGGCCGAGCAGACTGGCCGCCGCCATGGCCGCGCCGAAGGGGCCGCAGGTGGCGGTGCTGTGCCAGATGCGGTAATGGGACGGACCGACGGCCATGCCGATCCGGCACGCCGCCTCAAACCCGTGCAAGATGGCACTCAGGAAATCGGTGCCGCCGATTTCCGATGTTTCAGAATGGGCGAAGGCGACCGGTACCACCACGCAACCGGGATGCACGACGGAAGCCCGGTGCAGGTCGTCCATTTCCAGAATATGAGTCAGCCCGCCCAGCACCAGCGCCCGCCGACCGGCATCCCTGCCGCCATATTGCGCCGCCCAGTCGAGCAGTTTGCGCCCCGGATCGGTGCGCCGCCCGGCCATGGCGTTGGCGACGGCGTCCACGGTGAACAGGGCGGCGGCGGCAAGGTCATCGTCATCAATGTTCTTGCCGTGAATATGGCGGGCGAGTTTTCGGGTCAGACTCATTCTTTATAAAGGCCCTATGTGTTTGGCTGGTGGAATTGCGGTTCACACCCTATATGCCACTGACTATACTCCGCCTCTTCCATTTATTCGATACATGAGGTCACCCATGAAGCTTTCCGATCCCAGCCTGTTCAGGCAGCAGTGTTACATTGACGGCGTGTGGGTTGATGCCGATGCCATGGCCACCTTCGATGTGCTTAATCCGGCCGATGGCTCGAAGCTCGGCACGGTACCTGAAATGGGGGCGGCGGAAACCGCTCGCGCCATCGCTGC
>JABMOQ010000044.1 GCA_013204045.1 Rhodospirillaceae bacterium
CTGAAAATTCGCCCCAGATGGAATTTGAAGGTTGCCCTTAATAGAGCGATAATAATCGACAGCCACTATCAGAATGTGCGCATCGACAGACGCCATCGAGATTATTTTGGATGTAAACATGATCCAGTGCCCCACTCGGTCAAAAATGATTTTGGGCGTATCTTTCGGTTTGGACAAGCCCCAAGCTTTACAAACCGCCCGCGCCTGACAGGCAGTTCGCAATAATATCATGGAGGCGCAAGGGGGTGGCGACAATTATGCCCGTTGTAGGAGATCTTTTTAACGATGGGCATGGTGATTCTCCAGCAAGTAGGCCGTAACCTCTCCCAGCACGGCACGGATATCACCGGCCAGAACACGGGTTCGATGGTCGCTTAAGGCAAGCGCCATTCCGTGCAGGGCGTTTGCGGTCCGGATCAAACCGCGGAGTTCCTTCCCCTTAGGCCCGGAACGCGTGACCTTCAACGTAATTTCCCGGACGTATTCTCCCCGGGCGCTGTATCCATGCTCGCTTGCCAGTGTCTCAACGAGTTCCCATTCGTTATCCGTGTAATAAACTTTTCTGGGCTTACGCTTCATCTCTTCGATCTCCTTCTGTCATCTGGCAATGCGCGCATTCTTCCAACTGGGGTGGAATGAATCACACGGCATTGCCTGTTTTTTGAGGAGAAAAGTTGGAAGAAATGGCGGAATTCCACCAAAAACTATGAACCTCTTAATCAGCGGGTCGTGGGTTCGAATCCCCCAGCGCCCACCAAATAAAACCCTGTCAGGCCAATGGCTTGGCGGGGTTTTCTTGTCCCTGATTTGTGTCAGCGAACGTCCAACCCTCCGTGTCCTATGATATTAAAGCAAAAGGGCTCCTACACTTGAAACCGTTGATATATAATTCAGCGGATCATTTCAACGGCAGCGATTTTCAGGGGAGGGTATTAAGATATGACTGTATTTTTGCTTTATTGTGCAAATTTTGGCAGGCTACAGGGTCATTCCGGTTCGCCCTTGGATATTTTTCTACCTGTGAGGAATTAAAAATGCAGCAGACTAAGAAAGGTCAAAGCTTTTTTCCTTCGGAAGCTAGCCGTGGCGGATTGCCCGCATGGACTTATGACAGCGAGGAGCTAACCGAACTCGAAAAGGAAGTAATTTTCCGTCGAAACTGGCTTCTTGTTGGCCATGTTAGCGAAATCCCAAATCCAGGCGATTACAAATGCCTGGATGTGGTTGATGAACGGGCCTTGGTTGTGCGCGGAAATGACGGCAAGATTCGCGCCTTCCACAATCTATGCCGACATCGTGGGTCGCGAGTCGTGACGCAGGAGTTTGGAAATTGCAAAAATATCATCACTTGTCCCTTTCATGGATGGAGTTACAATCTTGATGGTTCCCTTCGAGGGATCGCTTTTGAGAAAAGTTTTGCGGGGTTAGATAAATCAACGCACGGACTGAAACCGCTGGAATTCGAAATTTGGTTAGGATTAATTTTTGTCCGCTTCAAGGGTGAAGGCGCATCCCTGTCAAGTCTTGTTGCTCAATTTGATGCGGAGCTTGCCCCGTACCGTATTGCCGAAATGCAGCCTTACGGCGTTTCCTGGCGCCAGGATTTTGACCTGGACTGGAAATCCATCGTAGATGTCGATAACGAGGGCTATCATGTGCCGATAGCTCACCCTAGTCTCAACGATCTATATGGACATACATATTCTGATGAGTCTTTCTCAAACGGCCTGAGCCGGGCGGTCGGCACCTTTGGCGACAAGCCGGCAAAGTTATGGAGCGTAAGCAACTACATCAAGTTTTTACCGGAAGTCGAGCATCTGCCTGAATCCAATCGGCAGGCCTGGGTCTATTTCGGCATTTTCCCACACACGGTGATTACCGCCTGTCCCGATCTGATTGAGTATTACCAAGTTATACCCATCAGCGTACGCAAATCCTATATGTGCGGCGGTACCGTGGCTCTGCCGGATGAGAGACGGGAAATGAGTGCGGCGCGAAATCTTAATCGCCGAATAAACCTGACAACAGGAAACGAGGATACCCAACTCGTAAAGTGGGCCTGGGAAGGCATGAAATCAAGCGCCTTTGAAGACATTATCCTTTCAGATATGGAATACGGTGTGCGGGCCTGTCATGACGAATTGCGCCGCCGTCTACCGGTATTGAATCTTACCGAGGCACCTGCTTTGGGAACCCTGGCGGCACGAAATGCCGAATTGGAGGAGCAGCAACTTGGAGCAGCAGCGGCACTTTGAATCAATCTCACGGGTTATATAATCAGCTGATCGCACAACAGCTTACTAACGAATTTTCGTTGTTAAATCAGGATTTATCCACGGGGGCTTGAAAGATTAAACAGCCGGTTGCACCGGGGCAAACGTCGGTTTGAACAGGTATCGGCGAATAACCTCACCGTACCCTCTGAACACGAAGCCCTTGTTACCTTGTTCAATTTCCTGTCGGTGCTGCCGGTAATAAGCCGGGATTTCGTACCACTTCATGGTTGGAAATCGATGATGGACAACATGCAGGTTGTTATTGAGGAACAAAAGTCCGAAAAACCAGCCTGATTCGACAATCGCCGTCCGGTGGTCCGGGGCGTCCGCTGAACGATGTTCGATAAATGACCGGATCAGGGAAAACGCCAAGCCGGGGTAGGCGATGAAAACGATGTACTGCCACCAGGGCATGCCGGCCCAGCCCGAGACAATGGCAAACAGCAGGACGAGACCGGCAATATGGAGGGCCCATGCCCTAAGGTTGCTGCCGTCCCGGTTCAGGCAACGACGAATTTCGACCCGAATCAACCGGATGGTGACGATGAAGGGGCCGAGGATCATACGTCCGGCAAAGGTCTGGTTGGCGGTCATGATCATCTTCATCACCGGGTTCATTCGTTGCCAGGCATCTTGCCGGTAATAGAAAGATTCCGGATCGCGGTTCGGATCGGTCAAATCTGCATCGCGATGATGGGTTGTGTGATCGCGAACATAAATGAAATAGGGATACAGGACACCAAGTGGCACGAAAAATAGCGACGCCCTGAACCATTTCGGCGCACTTCTCATGCAATGCACGCTTTCGTGAATCAGCGAGGCATGCAGGGCGGTAATCACCCCGCCCACGACAGCAAGAACATACCAGGGCAGGAATTCATGTGACACAATAAGGGCGGTCCAGCAGGCAAACGTCGCCACCAGGATTGCCCAAGTCGGGCCTTCCTTGCGGCAGAAAAAATCGACAATTCTTTCCATCGGTAAGCGCGCTACCCTGATACGCCAAACCATGACTTTAGTTGGTTTGGGAAGGTTTAAAAATGTATGACAATCAATATGACCGAGGTATGGCTCGGAAAATCCCCTTCAAGCCCCTCAAGTAATTCATCTGTATTTCAATCACAGAAACCTGGCAATACAAAACATGTATAGCATTGAATTCAAATCATAATTTCTTCATATTCCTGCAAGGGAACGTGGCAGAAACCGGCTAGCCGCAGGGCCTTGCGGGCATCCGCCAGGTCGGGGTCTTCCATGGCATTCTCGATAGCCCTGACCATACGCCGGATGTCGGTCTCGTCCCTGTCGCCCCTGGTGATATAGGGCAGTCCGGGTGCCGGTGCGCTTTGCTCGAGAACGGTCAAGCCCGTCAATCGTTCGGGCTCTACATCTTCAATCAACGCATGGGTGACGCAATCGATAGCGGCGATATCGGCCCGGCCTTCACGGACAAGATCAATGCTTTTTGCATGACCGCCGCTGATAACCGTCTCGGTGAAGGGCTCGCCTTTCAGGCCGAGTGCTTCAACCGCCCTTGAGAACGCCCACCAGCCGGAATAGGAGGCGAGGCCGTTGACGGCGATCCGGGCAGGCAAGGCAGAGGCAAGGTTTTCCGGTTTCTGCTCCGAACGGACAATGAAAAGGCTTCGGTACAGAGCACCATCGCATGCCGGAACATCATAACAAGGCGTGCCAATGAGCCGGACTTTGCCAGCCAACCGGTGGGTCAGCGGATATCCACATGTCTGGGCGAGGAACAGATCGGGGGACTCCCAGATATCATGGGGGTCGGCCACGGACCTGTTCAGGGCGTCCGGGATGTTGGAAATGCCGGCTCCAGCAAAATGCTTTGCAAGGCCGAACCACCATGCGTCCTGGGCCGGGTGAAGTGCCGGAAAATCATACATGCCAAGGTAGGCATATTGGTCACGTGATGACATGCAATTACCCTCTGGTCACAGGCTATATTTCAGCACATTATTCCGCCGGTTGATAGAACCCGGTGACCACGACAGATGGCCTGTTATAGATGGGAGAACAAATCATGCTCGAGTATGTAAGCTGGACACGCATGGAGGATGGTACGCAAGAAGACTGGGATCTTCTTTCCCGGCTGGAACACAAAGCCAATGCCGATGTGGTTGACCGGGTCCTGACACATCTGAAGCTACTGGATGTGGACTGGGGTGGGTATCGCATCAACCGCTATCAACACTCCTTGCAATCGGCAACCATGGCCGAGCGGGACGGTGCCGATGACGAAATGGTGGTGGCGGCGCTGCTTCATGATATCGGGGATATCATCTCGCCCTATAACCACAGCGAATTCGCTGCCGCACTGGTGCGGCCTTATGTTTCCGAGAAGGTCTATTGGATCGTCAAGCATCACGGCCTTTTCCAGAGTTACTATTACAATGAATACATCGGTGGCGACCGCAATTCCCGTGATCGCTTCAAGGACCATCCCCATTATCAGGCATGTGTGGATTTTTGTGCGAACTACGACCAGAACGCCTTCGATCCCGATTACGACACGTTGCCGCTGGAGCATTTTGAACCGGCAGTCAGGCGGGTCTTTGACAGAAAAACAGAAAGCCACCTGGAACTGGTTTCGGGTGAGTAGAGTTAAGAAGGCGTCATGGATAGTCCGACTTTTTCTTTAAACAGCACTCCGGAAATACGTTTCGGCCCGGGGCGCGTCAGGCTGATTGCGGAAGATGCGCTTAGCGTTGGCGATCCTGACCGGCCCGTTGTGCTGATTGTTGATGGAACCCTGCTAGAGCTGGGCATTGCCGAGCCGGTTGTTTCCGCATTAAGCAGCAGCGGGGCTGACATTACTGTATTTTCCGATATTGAAGGCGAGCCGAAACAACGCCAGGTCGAGGCGGCGACCGAATTGGTTCGAAACAAGGATGCCGGGTTGGTCATTGCCATGGGCGGCGGTTCGGCCATGGACATCGGTAAAATTGCCGCGACCGTCGCCCGAATGGGAAACGGGCCCGCCGAATACGCCATGCAAGGCTTGCCGTTGCCGAAAAAAACGGTTCCGAAGATTTGTGTTCCAACGACCTCAGGCACTGGCTCGGAATTTTCATCGACCAATATATTCACTAACACGGCCGGGAAAAAAGTCTGGGTCTGGGGTACGGAAACCAAGCCCGAACGAGTCATTTTGGACCCGGAATTGACACTGTCCTTGCCGCCCGACCTGACCGCCTGGACCGGGCTGGACGCGTTTTCCCATGCTCTGGAATCGTGCACCAATGTGAACCGGCACAGGGGCAATGATTTTTATGCACACAAGGCACTCTCCCTTATTTCCGAGGCGTTGCGGACCGCCGTTCAGGAGCCCGGCAACCTGTCTGCTCGCGCCGATATGGCTCTGGGCTCGGCCTATGCCGGTATTGCCCTTGATAATTGTTCGACGGCCATGGCTCACAATATTTCTCATGCCCTTGCGGCCCTGGCGCCGGTCCATCATGGATTGGCGACCGGCCTTGCCATCGAAGTCATCCTTGGCTGGCAGGTGGAACGAGATACCGGACCCTTCGCGGCAGCGGCAGCGGCTTGTGGGCTGGGACAAAACGTAAATTCTTTCCCCGGATGGTACGGCAATTTATTGACGGATTGCGGCGTGATGCGCAAACTCCCTGAAGCCTTTAAGGGCTTTTCTGCAAGTGATCTTGCTGCCGAGATGCGCACGCCGGAAACCACGCCCATGCGTGAAACAACTGCCCGCAGGGTCGGTGAGGCAGATGTGGAACGTTTTGCCGAAGCCATGATGGCGATGGCCTGAGGGAGATCGGCGGATGAAAATCAAAGATATCAAAACCTACGTGGTCGGCAATCCACCGCCCCATTTCGGCGGTAAGTATTTTATCTTTCTTAAGTTAACGACCGACAGCGGTGTTGTCGGGTATGGAGAGGTCTATGCCGCGACGTTCGGCCCCCATACGATCGCGCGCATGATCGAGGATGTTGCCGAGCGCCATGTGATCGGTTCAGACCCGTTTCAAATTGAAGCCTTGTGGCGAAACATCTACGCCCGCGGATACTCGGCGCGCCCCGACATTTCATTGATGGGCGTGTTGAGCGGAATCGAGATGGCCTGCTGGGATATCATCGGCAAGGAAACAGACAAGCCCGTCCATATGTTACTGGGTGGCCGGGTTCACGAAAAACTGCGTTCCTATACCTACATATATCCGGAACCTGATGATAAAACAGATGTTTACCGGGATTCTGATCTGGCGGCAAAACGCGCGGCAGAATATGTCGACCAGGGGTTTACCGCGGTCAAGCTTGACCCGGTCAGTGATTACAGTGCGTTTGATCCGCGCCAGCCGTCACTGCAGGATTTAGATCGTTCGGAATCGTTTGTCAGGAAAATTCGGGACGCCGTCGGTGACAAGGCCGATATTCTGTTCGGCACCCACGGCCAACTCACCACCTCTGGCGCCATCCGGCTGGCCCGACGTTTGGAACCATATAATCCTCTCTGGTTCGAGGAACCGACACCGCCGGAAAACGCAAGGGAGATGGCCAAGGTCGCAAGGCAAACGTCGATCCCCATCGCCACCGGCGAGCGGTTGACGACAAAATATGAATTCGCCCGAGTCCTGGAGGCTGGCGCAGCCTCCATCTTGCAGATGGCACTAGGCCGTGTAGGCGGCATATTGGAAGCAAAAAAAATCGCCGGCATGGCTGAAACCCATTATGCCCAGATTGCCCCGCATCTTTATTGCGGCCCCATTGAGGGTGCCGCCAATATACAGATCAGCGCATGTTCGCCCAATTTCCTTATTCTTGAAGGCATTCGAAAATGGGACGGGTTCCATGCAGACATCCTTAAAAAACCCATTCACTGGGAAGAAGGCTACGTGATCCCTTCCCATGAGCCGGGCCTGGGCGTTGAATTGAATGAGGCCGTCGCCGAAGCCCACCCTTATGATGGTGACGAACTTCATCTGGAGGTGACAGAGCATCCTGTTTGAGGGCCTGAAAGCGACATAAATGATTGATATACGCCGTTTTTTTGATATTTGGGCATGCTGCGACGCTTAGTATCTATTCAACCGCATGCGGGACTTGCGGGCTATATAGGGAGGGGCTGGTGGAAAAACGAACCCGATCGAATGCGAGAACCGGCCGGCGAAAGAGCGCCGCCAAAGAATTTCGTCAGCTGCCTTTCTCGCAATTACGCAATCCGTATCAGCCGTTCAATATTATTTCCGATGACGAAGTTGAATCCCTGCACAACAAGTCCCTGGATGTTCTTGAGCAGATCGGCATGAACTTCCTGCTTGATGAATCTAGGGAGATACTGAAAAAAGCCGGGGCCGATGTTGACGAAACATCAACCCGCGTTCGCTTCGACCGGGGGTTAATCGAACAGGCCATCGCCAAGGCACCTTCCCATTTCAAGGTTCATGCCCGCAACCCGGCACATGATCTTGAATATGGCGGTAACGCCATGGCCTTCGTGATGGTCGGAAGTCCGCCCAACGCATCGGACATGGTAGGGGGGCGACGGCCCGGCAATTTCGAAGATTACTGCAATCTTCTCCGCCTCGGGCAAAGCCTGAATATCGCCCATCAATTTGGGGGGTATCCGGTCGAACCGATGGATATCGAAACCCCGATTCGCCACCTTGTGGCCGAACAGGCATTGATAAAACTTTCCGACAAAGTCGGCTTCGGATATTCGCTGAACCGTCAACGCATACTGGATTCCATAGAAATGGTGCGCATCGGGCGTGGCATCAGCGAGGATACGTTGCTGAGCGAGCCCAGCATCTTCACAGTTGTCAATGCTAACTCACCGCTGGTTTACGATCGCCCCATGTTGACCGGCATCATTGAAATGGCCCGGCGCAATCAACCGATTATTATCACCCCATTCACCCTGTCCGGTGCCATGGCGCCGGTCACGGTGGCCGGTGCCATCGTGCAACAGAATGCAGAGGCCCTTGCCGGCATCGCCTTCGCGCAAATTGTTAATCCGGGTGCCCCGGTTTTTTATGGCGGCTTTACATCGAACGTCGATATGCGGACGGGCGCCCCGGCGTTTGGCACCCCGGAATACGCCAAAGCCGTGGTTATCGGTGGCCAAATGGCGCGTCGGTACGCCATTCCGTACCGCTCTTCCAACGTCAATGCATCTAACGCGCCAGATGCGCAAGCCGCCTATGAATCCCAGATGTCGATCTGGCCGTGCATGCTGGCTCACTGCAACGTCGTTAAGCACGCACTTGGCTGGCTGGAAGGCGGGCTGACGGCATCCTTTGAAAAAGTGATTATTGACGCAGAAATGCTGCAGATGATGGCTGAATTCATGAAACCGGTCACCATCAACGATGCCGAGATGGCCATGGATGCCATGGCGGAAGTCGGCCCCGGCGGTCATTACTTTGGCTGTGCCCATACCCTGGAACGCTATGAAACGGCATTTTACAGCCCGATCCTTTCCGACTGGAGCAACTTCGAGAACTGGCAGGACCGAGGCAGCAAAGACGCCACCTTGCGGGCGCATGAAATTTATAAAAGGCTTCTTGATGAATATCAGGAACCGCCGATGGATCCAGCTATCGCCGAGGAACTTGATGCATTCGTTGATCGCCGGATCGCCGAAGGCGGGGCCGTCGCGACAGATTAACGGGGGGAGTCGATAAATGAAATCACATGCTCGTGTCGTCGTCATCGGCGGTGGCGTCATTGGATGCAGCGTGCTGTATCATCTGACAAAATACGGCTGGAATGATGTGCTGCTGATCGAACGTTCGGAACTGACCAGCGGCTCTACCTGGCATGCTGCAGGTGGTTTCCACACGCTTAATTCAGACCCTAATATGGCCCGATTGCAGGGCTATACGATCAAACTTTATGAAGAACTTGAGAAAATCAGTGGTCAGGCCTGTGGCCTGCATCATGTCGGCGGCATGACCATTGCTACCGATCAAGACCGCATGGATTATCTAAAGGCAGAATACGCCAAGCACCGCTATATGGGGCTTGAATCCGAACTGATTACGCCCGATGAAATTCGTAAACTTTCGCCGGTCACCAATATCGAGGGTATCATCGGTGGCCTGTACAACCCCTTGGATGGCCACCTTGATCCATCGGGCACCACGCACGCCTATGCCAAGGCGGCACGAATCGGCGGCGCCGAAATATCGCTCAGGAACAGGGTTCTTGAACTTAACCCGACATCTGACGGAGGCTGGCAAGTGGTGACGGAGGAAGGAACCGTTACCACAGAACATGTGGTCAATGCCGGCGGCCTTTGGGCCCGCGAGGTCGGCAAGATGGCCGGGGTTTACCTGCCCCTGCTGGCCATGGAACACCAATATTTAGTGACCGAGGACATCGCCGAGGTGGCGGCGCTGGACACCGAATTGCCACATGTCCTTGACCCGGAGGGCGAGAGTTATTTCCGTCAGGAAGGAAAAGGGCTGGTTATCGGCATTTATGA
>JABMOQ010000045.1 GCA_013204045.1 Rhodospirillaceae bacterium
GGCGGCGGGTTCCTTTAAGCGAGCGAACTTTTAAACTTTGGATTCTATGGCTGAGATCCGGTTGCGAAGGTTTTTCACCACATCGGTAATTTCGCTTGTCGCTCGTGCGGTCTGTCCGGAAAGGTTCTTTACCTCGCCGGCCACCACGGCAAAACCCTTGCCAGCCTCTCCTGCGCGGGCCGCTTCGATGGTGGCGTTCAATGCCAGAAGATTGGTTTGTTTTGCGATATCGTCAATTTCCTGGGCGACAACACCGACCCGGTCAATTTCCTTGCGCAGTTGCTCAATATCGTCACGTATCGGGGCATTATTCGTCGGTTCGTCGGGCATAGACGGGGCAACAGCTATTGGCTGTACGTCCGCCGCTACTTCGCTGGAAAATTGTTCAGGCATGGCTTCTTTCATAACACTAAAAAATTTTCGAGGTTGATTCAGGCATCAAGCGCATCACCATATTATGCTTCACCCAAGGCCTGCACAAGTATCAACAGCAATAGAGCGCCATAAGACCTTTGAAGCACTAAAATCTTCACGCTTAGTATGCCTACTGTCTAGGACTTTTCCTCATCGCCGCCGGGGGCCCATCGTAATATGGGGTTGCGGGCGGCTCCCGTCTCATCCAGCCGGCGGCGCGGCGTTAGCTGCGGCGCGTCGTGGAAATATTTGGCGTCGCCGGATTTAGCCCGCGCCGTCAGCCCCTTCACCGCATGAATATACTGATCCAGGGTTTCCCGGCTTTCCGACTCGGTCGGCTCCATCAACAGGGCGCCGTGAACGACCAGCGGAAAATACATGGTCATGGGATGGAAGCCCTCGTCGATCATCGCCTTGGCAAAATCCAGGGTCGAGACATCGGTGTCCTTCAGGAAATGATCATCGAACAGGCACTCGTGCATACACGGGCCATCGAATGACGGGCTTAAGGTGTCCTTCAACTCGGCCAGCAGGTAATTGGCGTTGAGGACCGCATCGGAACTGGCTTGCCGCAGGCCATCGCTGCCGTGGCTCATCATATAGCCGAGGGCCCGGATAAACATGCCCATCTGGCCATGGAAGCCCTTGATCCGGCCATAGGATTTTTTCCCGGCACCGGATTTATGTTCGACCAGATCAAAACCGTTCTCGCCATGTACGACGAACGGCAATGGCGCGAACGCGGCCAATGGCTCGGACAACACCACCGGCCCGGCGCCCGGTCCGCCGCCGCCGTGGGGGGTGGAAAACGTCTTGTGCAGGTTGATGTGCATGCAGTCGATGCCAAGATCGCCGGGCCTGATGCGGCCCATGATGGCATTCAGGTTGGCCCCGTCGCAGTAGAAAAACGCCCCGGCATCGTGCACCGCATCAGCGATTTTAATGATGTCGTTTTCAAACAGGCCGCAGGTGTTGGGATTGGTCAGCATGATGCCGGCCACATCCTCGTCAAGTTTCGACAGGAAAGCATCCAGATCGACCCGGCCGCGGTCGTTGGCGGGGATCGAATCGACCGAATAGCCGCATGCCGCCGCCGTTGCCGGATTGGTGCCGTGGGCCGATTCGGGAACCAGCACGCGGGTCCGCTGGGCCCCTTCGCCGCGGTCTTCCAGCGCCGCCTTGATGGCCATCATGCCGCACAACTCGCCTTGCGCGCCGGCGGCCGGCGACATGGCGATGGCCGGCATGTTGCAGATGACTTTTAACCAGTGGGCGCAGGTGTCCATAAGTTCCAGCGCCCCTTGCGTGGTCGAGGTCGGCTGCATCGGGTGCAGGGATGCAAAGCCGGGCAGGCGGGCCAGTTTTTCGTTGACCCTGGGGTTATGTTTCATGGTGCACGAGCCGAGCGGATAGAAGCCGGAATCGATGCCGTAGTTTTTCTGGCTGATGCGCGTGTAGTGACGCACGGTTTGCGGCTCCGACAGGTTGGGCAGGCCGACCGGCCCCTGGCGTTCCAGTCCACCGAGGCGGTTATCGGAAAGATCGGTGTCCGGAAAATCGACGCCGACGCGGCCGGGGCTGTCCTGTTCGAAGATCAGCGGTTCTTCCAGTTGCAGGCCGCGGTTGCCGGTAATGGTGCTTTGGGTATCGGCCATTTTACAATTCCTCGCCCAGGGCAGCGACAAGGGCGTCCATGTCGGCGTCGGTGGTGGTTTCCGTTGCCGCCACCAACAGCAGGTTTTCAAGTTCTTTTTCCCCGGGGTACAGGCGCGACACCGGCACCCCGCCAAGGATGCCCTTGGCCGCCAGCGCTTCGACAACACCGGCCGCCGGCTTGGAAAGCCGGACCGTGAATTCGTTGAAGAAGGTGTCGTTGATGATCTCGATGGCTTGAATTCCAGCAAGCTTATTAGCCAACGTCACCGCGCGGGCGTGGTTCAGTCTGGCCAGCCGCGAGAAACCGGTTTCGCCCAGCAATGTCATGTGGACGGTGAAGGCCAGCGCGCACAGGCCCGAATTGGTGCAGATGTTAGACGTCGCCTTTTCCCGGCGGATATGCTGCTCGCGGGTCGACAGGGTCAGCACGAAACCGCGCTTGCCGTCGACGTCCGTTGACTGGCCGCAAATCCGGCCCGGCATCTGGCGCAGGTGCTTGTTTCTGACGGCGAGCAGGCCGACCGTCGGGCCGCCGTAGTTAAGGGCATTGCCGATGGATTGGCCTTCACAGGCGACGATGTCGGCACCCATGTCGCCCGGCGCCATAAGTGCGCCCAGGGAGATCACCTCGGTCACCACCGCGACCAGCAGCGCCCCGGCGGCGTGGCATTTTTCGGCGAGGGGGGCGAGGTCACGCACATGGCCGAAGAAGTCCGGGTTCTGGACGACCACACAGGCCGTGTCGGCATCGATCAGCGAAGTTATATCTTCGTTACACTGGAAGTCCGGCTTTGCCGCCGTCATGGTTATGCCTTGGTAGCCGGCGATGGTGGTGGTGGCGTCCCGGTAATGGGGGTGCAGGCCGCCGGACAGAATTGCTTTTTTACGCTTGGTCACGCGGCCCGCCATCAAGACGGCTTCCGCCGTCGCCGTCGCCCCGTCGTACATGGAGGCATTGGCGACCTCCATGCCGGTAATCAGCGCCACCTGGGTCTGAAATTCGAACAGGTATTGCAAGGTGCCTTGGGATACTTCCGGCTGATACGGGGTATAGGCGGTCAGGAATTCACCGCGCTGGATCATTGCATCAACGGTCGCCGGCACATGGTGACGATAGGCCCCGGCGCCCAGGAATGACGGTGCATCGGATGTATTCAGGTTCTTTGCCGCCATCGCTGATATGGCGCGCTCGACTTCCAATTCGCCCTGATGGGCAGGCAGGTCGACGGGCCCGGCGAGCAGGGCGGCGGCCGGTACGTCGGTATAAAGATCCTCGATTTTACCGGCCCCGATGGCCGATAGCATGGTAGCCCTGTCGTTATCGGTGAGCGGCAGATAGCGCATAATTAAGTGCCCTTATTCCAGCCCGGCGACATGCGTCTTGTAGTCGGCGGCGTCCATCATGTCGTCCAGTTCACTGGCATCGCTAATGGTCATCTTGAAGATCCAGCCGGCGCTTTCGGCATCTGAATTAATGGTCGCCGGGGCATCCTCCAGGGCGGGGTTGCCTGCGGTAACCTCGCCGGTAATCGGGGCATAGATTTCACTGGCCGCCTTGACCGATTCGACGACCGCTGCCTCGTCGCCTTGAGAAAGCTGTTTGCCGGCGTCGGGAACCTCGACGAAAACAACATCCCCCAGCTGTTCCTGGGCATAATTTGTAATGCCCACGGTGGCGATATCGCCATCAACGACAATCCATTCATGTTCCTTGGTGTATTTGGTGCTCATTTGAAAGTGCCTCCTCTGGTTCTTAACCCTTAAAATAATGATGTTCGGCAAATGGCATTTTGGTAACGACGGCCGGGTTCGCCTTGCCGCGCACCATCAGGTTGACGGCCGTGCCGGCCTTGGCAAAATCCGTGGCCACATATCCCATGGCGATGGGGCCGCCGACGGTCGGGCCGAAGCCGCCGCTGGTGATTTCGCCGATGCCATTGCCGTCCTTGTCGGTAATTTCCGTATGGGCGCGGGCCGGGGCCTTGCCTTCGGGGACAATGCCGACGCGCTTGCGCGCAGGCCCGTTTTCGATCTGGCCTTGAATAATGGCGGCGCCGGGAAAGCCCCCCTCGCTGCGGCGGCGTTTGGAAATCGACCAGATCAGCCCGGCTTCGATGGGCGTCGTCGTGGTGTCTATGTCGCTGCCGTAAAGACACAAGCCGGCTTCCAGCCTGAGGGAATCACGCGCCCCCAAACCAATGGGCCGGACTTCTTCTCCATCAAGCAGCATGCGGGCCAGTTGTTCGGCCTGCTCAGCGGGTACGGAAATTTCGTAGCCGTCCTCGCCGGTGTAGCCGGACCGGGACACGATGCACGGGATGTCACCGATGTGCAGGGATTCCGACGTCATGAACATCATATGCCGGGCGGCCGAGGCATAACGCGACAGCACGGCGGCGGCCTTTGGCCCTTGCAGGGCCAGCAGGGCACGGTCTGGCATGATTTCAAGCTCGTTGCCGGGGGGCAGGTTGGCGGCGATGTGGGCAAAATCGGCATCCTTGCAACCGGCGTTGACGATGATGAACAGGTGATCGCCGCGCCGGGTCACCATCAGGTCGTCCAGGATACCGCCCTGATCATTGGTCAGCATGGTGTAACGCGTGTATCCGTCGTCAAGCGATCTGAGATCGCCGGGCACCAGGTTTTCCAGGGCGGTGGCCGGGTGTTTGCCGCGGATTGCCGCCTGTCCCATGTGCGAAACGTCAAATAATCCCGCCTGCTCGCGGGTGTGGGTGTGTTCGGCGAGGATGCCCGTATATTGCACCGGCATGTGGTAACCGGCGAATGGCACCATCTTGGCGCCGAGTTCCCGATGCAGGGCATCAAGCGGCGTCTGCTTAAGATTTTCGGTTTTTTCGGACATTCGGCTCTCCAACAGCTTTAACGGCGCATCCGACCGAAAATCCGGTCATTCGACGCCCCCTCTGTCTTTGAACCTGAAAGATTCCCCGGCCCGGCCCGAAAGGGCATTACAAGGCGGCCAAGTTACATCTTCGGTGAGGCCTTGGGTCTAAGCGCCGACCCAAAACCTGCTTTCCAGAGTCTCATCCCGTTGCGGTCCATTTGCCTGAGAGTTTCCGGGGCGGTTGCTCCTTCGGCGCCGGCGGCCCTTAGATTGAGGGGCAACCGGACTCTCCCGCAACGGTTTTCCTGAGAAAACCTGATGGCTCAATCGAGCCCTTATCTTCAATACGGATCAGTGTAGCGTCTCTTGGCAACAGGTCAACCGGCAGGTTGGGGATAACGGGCGTAATTATTGTCGCCATTTTGCGCGGTTGTATTCCAGTTCTTCCCGGGAAATCTGGAACCCGACCAGAATGTTGAAATCATCCCCGCTTTGCCCGAATTTGACCGGGATGGTCAATTCCAGGGGCGCGTCTTCATCGACAATCGTCGTCTTGTTGCCCTTGAATTTAAGGGCAAAGGGGAACGTCTGTTTTTCGATCACCTGACCTTCGGCGTCCACCAGGCTGGCAAAATACAGGAATTCGACCTGGCGGGTTTTGTTGGCGGCCCCCCGGCTGATTTTGAATTCGGGTCTCGCTTCCAGGTTGATGACGCCCTCACCGGTATCTTCGTCGATGTTGTAGGCGCAACTGCCGCTGAGGCCGCTGATGGTGCCTTCGAAATCTATGTCGATGATGTCGCGGCCCGTGGCATTTATAAATCGGGTAACACTGGACGCGTCCGCCAGAACCGTGGTTTTCGGGCACGGCAGCGGGATATTGTCCTGGGCCGCGCTACAGGCCCCAAGCAGCAAGGCAAGGGCGGCAAAAACCCCCTTGCGGAGAGGATCGTGTTTTGTTTTTGTCCCTGAAGTCATCGTTGTCCTTGCCGCCGGTATTGTGGATTGAGATTGGACCCTAGAGCATATCCGGGCTAATTTGAACCATTCTGATGGGGCAGATCGCGTTGCGGCGCGTTCCTAGTGACGAAGTAAAATAACAGGGTCAGAATGATTCAAAATAGCCCGGATAAGCTCTCGTATCGGATCCATGGCAAGTCATTCTTTTTCAACCGGGCCGGGCACTACGAACACCGAC
>JABMOQ010000046.1 GCA_013204045.1 Rhodospirillaceae bacterium
GCTCTATGGCGGTTCCGGCGACGACATACTCTCGGGCGGCGACGGCAACGACAAGCTCTATGGCGGTTCCGGCGACGACATACTCTCGGGCGGCGACGGCAACGACAAGCTCTATGGCGATTCCGGCGACGATATGCTCTCGGGCGGCGACGGCAACGACCAAATGTCTGGCGGTGCCGGTAATGACACCCTTGACGGTGGTGCCGGTAATGACACCATGCTCGGCGGTTCCGGAAATGACACCCTGACCGGCGGCGCCGGTGATGACACCCTTGATGGCGGCAGCGGCACTGATACGGCGGTGTTCAGCGGTAACTCTAATGACTACGAAATCACGGCCGATGATGTGACCGGTGCCATTACTGTTACATATATTGGCAATGACCCGTCCATTCTTGATGGCACCGATACCCTGACCAACATCGAGAACCTGCAATTCAGCAATGGCACTATTGCCGTCAGCTCCATTGGGGGTGATGACCATAACAATGACGGCGACGACAATGACTACGACAATGTGGGTGGATCAAGTAGCAACAATAATAAGAATGGCACCGGCAAAAATGACGTGATTTACGGCGGTACCGGCAACGATAGCCTGGAAGGCAAAAATGGCAACGATACGCTTTATGGCAGATCGGGCAACGATCAACTTGAAGGCGATGACGGTGCCGACACGTTGTATGGCGGCTCCGGGAACGATGTCCTCGAGGGCGATGACGGCAATGATCTGCTCTACGGTGGATCGGGCAACGACGTTCTGAAGGGCGGCGATGACGACGATTTGCTTTACGGTGGATCGGGCAACGACGTTCTGAAAGGTGGCGATGACGACGATTTGCTTTACGGCGGCTCTGGAAATGATTACCTAAGCGGCGGCGATGATGACGACACGCTTTATGGCGGTTCAGGCAACGACAGGCTTGAGGGCGATGACGGTGCCGATACGCTTTACGGTGGCTCCGGGAACGATGTCCTTGAAGGAGACGATGGCGCCGACACCCTTTATGGCGGTTCAGGAGACGATATCCTCAAGGGTGGCGGGGATGACGATACACTCTACGGAGGGTCTGGAAACGATTACCTCGACGGCGGAAAGGACGACGATACGCTTTATGGCGGTACCGGCGATGATGTCTTAATCGGCGGAAGCGGATCGGATAATCTTTATGGCGGTTCCGGTAACGACACACTGACCGGCGGGTCTGGCGACGACAACCTTTGGGGTGGCGACGGTGCCGATACATTCGTCTTCCACGCAGGTGATGGTTCCGATGTTATCAACGACTTCGGTATTGGTGACACCATGCTGTTCGAGGGCTCCTGGTTCGATCAAGGAGTCGTCACCCAGGATGGCGCCGATTCTGTCGTCACCTTCGGGACCGGCAATGACGCGGTTCAGGTTACGGTCAAGGATACGGCTAAAGATGATCTGAAGCTTGAAAGCACGACGGACGGTTATTCAATTACCAGCACCGGCAACGAAGATGCCGTAACCTTCGATGAATCGATGACCTAAGGTTATCCAGCCCTGACGAATAGGAAAAGGCCGGTCCCGTGGGGCTGGCCTTTTTTCGTTATTTCGGCACAGCTGCCTTCTTTATCGCCATCGCCATAAATGCATCGGATATTTTTTGAAGATAGGGCGCCAGATAAGGCGTTCCCTTGGCATGATCCATACTGTGGCGCATGGCAGGGTTCAGCTCGTATATAAGAACGGACCCATCGGGCAGTAGATTGAAATCGAAACCAAAAAAATCAAGTTTAATCAGGTCATAAAAACTTTCGAATATGCGGTAGTTTTCATCTCCGACATAGGCCCGGCTGTCTGACAGGAATTTTTGTTCTTCCGCCATCATCCAGTCGGTTTCTTTTAAAATGGTTCTTCGGTTGTTGCCGTGCACATTCCAGACTTTGTCTATATGGCAGACAACCGGGTAAAGCTTGCCTTCAATGCAGAAAAATCTGAGTTTCCTGTAATAGTCTTCCCGAAAACGGCAGTCGATATATTGTATGACGTAAAATTCACTGCCTTCATTTCGCGCTAGATAATCACCAATATCGTCAAAGCTGTTGATCTTTTCCGTGCTGACGGCCGATTGAGTCCCGGTACGCCGTATGATGATGGGCGTATTAAATCCACCGTCGCGTATGGTTGAAATAATTTCTTCAGGTTGTTTTCCTTTAGTCGAAATGCGTATGGTCTTAGGGAATGTAATTCCCTTGATGGTGCTCAGGCGTTTGTAATTGTTGTCCCTGGTAGTTTTCAGGACATGTTCAGGGTGGTTGATCAGGGGCTTGTGGGGGTGAGCGGCCAGAAATTTTTCGACCGACAGAAGCGATTGGCGTTCCCGGTCGGGGCAGGCAATCGTGTTGACAATCAAATCATGCCTGGGAAGATTCTCTGTGTGGGTTGTCAGATTATCGCCAGATATATGGAAAAGGTGTTTCTTGAAACGATTGCAGGGAAGAAGCACGGTCGTCGAGAAATGCCCGCCCGCCATTTTATGTTTGAAGTCTTCGGTGAGTTCAAACCCGCAATCTTCCACACCAACGAACAATAGGACATTGGCTAAAAAACGTCCTGAACATTTTTCTGTAATGATCGGTCGTTCCCGAAGGGCTTTCAGGAGAATTTTTCGGGCTTTTTCAGGATTTCCAGTTGAGTTTTCAATGGCCGAAAGTGCGATCGCCGAATCAACATGACGGTGGTTTATGGTAAGTGCTGCTCGAAAACACAATGCGGCTTCTTCCAGCCGGCCTTGTTCCTTTAACAAATCCCCAAGATTTCCATAGGTATTGTCAGATTGATCGTTAATTCCAATGGCGTGGCGATAGCACACTTCGGATTCTTTAAGTTTCCCAAGATCCCTCAGGACATTGCCAAGATTTACATGTGCGTGCCAGTTGCCCGGATTAACTTTAATGGCACGACCATAACTGGTTGCGGCGTCTTTCAGCTTGCCCTGCGCCCTAAGAGAGACGCCGAGGTTGCAAAGAAGTGTATCGTCGTCCGATTGTTCGATCAGAATTTTATTATAAATTTTCTCGGCTTCAGAAAAACGACCAGCGTGCTGGTGCGAAATAGCCAATTTAAACATATCATCTTGAAGGAGGGGTTGTTTGGCTGTGTCGTCTTCCCGGGTCATTGTTCCCTCAATTGGGCAGCAGGGTTAACGATAATTATGCCGATTGATGAAAATGCGCCCATTTCTCGGCACCACCACGATTATCGATGTAATTGATCAGGGCCGCGACCGGCTTACGGTCAAAGTGCCTGCCGCTTTCATTCATCAACTCGGTCGTCGCGTCGTTGAATGAAAGCGGCGGCTCGCCGGTGCGTGGACTGACCTTGGCGATGAAGGCGGCGGCAACAGACAGAATGCGGGCCGTTAGCAGGATTTCTTCAGCTTTTAACCCGCTCGTCCCGGAACCGTCCCAATGTTCACCTGTTTGTGAAATGGTGCCCACCACCGGGCCTTCAAAAGCGACGCCTTGCAGCAATTCAACGCTTTCCTTGTAGCTGTTATCGAACATCGCTTCTTCCGAGGGCTTCAGGCCGCCTTTTTTGGCCAACACTTCGTTGGGAATGAATACCTGGCCTAAATTGATTAGGCTGCCGGCGATATCGACAGTCTTGACGACATCGTCTGCGCATTCCATCTCTCGGGCGATGGCGCGGGCAACTTCTGAGATACGAGATGATTGATGGGTGGTATGTGGGTCGCGCCGCTCGACAACGTCGACTAGAGTGTCGATCAACTGGCGCATCATGGCGTCGCTACGGCGGCGTTCCCGTGAATATTCTGTAATATCATCCATGACCATAAGGATGCCAGGCGGGTAGTCGCGGTCTCCGCGCAGGGGAATATGGTCGGTCTTGATGACTTCCATATTCTCTTCATCATCACCGAAACTGTGAATGTGGGATTCACGTTCTTTTTCCGTGTCGTCAGATTCAGCGAAACGCGCCAGAAGGTCCTCGTTTATCTTTGCGTAAAAACTGGCCTTGGTGGGGCCCAAAATGCTGGCCAAAGTCTTGCCAAATACGTCTTCTGGCGAAATGCCGGCGGCTTTGGCCGCAGGTGCATTCGCATAAGTGTACTTTGTGTCGCCTGTGACGGCGAAGATTTGTGTTGGCTGGCTGTTGGTAATCAGGTTCATGAACTTTGTCATGTTCTCGAAACGCTCGGCAGCGATGCGTGATTTTTCGGCGGCCTCGGCGGCGCGAATTGAACTGCCGTGACGCCATACGGCGATAATGGTAACTGTGACCCCGATAATAATCAGCACGAAAACCGTCAGGATGGTATTGAGCCTGGTCTCGGTGCCGGCCAGTGCCTCGGAACGGGAAACCTTGCGCACCAGCAGCCATGGAATGTTCGCCAGCGGCCTAGACGTAACCAGAACCTCATCGCCGGCATAATCGTGCCTGATTGCAAACCCCCCTGGTTTTTCAATGGCATAGGATGCAGCCAGGTCTTTGGTGTCGAGAGCAAACGAGCGCTTTAGGGGCGGGGTGCCGTCGGCCAGCGGTGACAGGTATTCAACAGTCGCACCTGTGGCACGGACCAGATAGGTCTCCGACGTTTCTGAACTTTCTCCCGGCTGATTCAGGCGGTTATAAAGTCCTTCATCAATAGTTCTTATGCCGATGATAGCTCCGATTCCCTCGGCTCCTTCGTCCGACTGGATGCCGTAGACCGGCAAGGCAAAGCCGATACTGGGTTCCCCGCCAGGGCCAAGAAACACATCAACCAGCGCCGGCTCACCTTCAAGAGCCTGGGCCAGAGCCTTGCGGATTCGGCCTGTAACCGGGGGCATGCCGGGGGAACTAACAATCGATCGGCCATTGGCATCGACCAGTCCTAAACCAGCGACCCCCGCGCGTTCAACGTTTGCCGCTACCTCGCCAGCCTGTTCCGGTGGTTTGAAACCGGTTCGATCAGCGGTCGCGACCAGAAGATTGCGAAGATAACCAGCCTGAGCGGCTTCATCGGTGACGCCAGATTTGTCGCCCTCGCTGGCTAAAAGCTCATCCATGTAAATTTGCAAAGAAGCATTTTCCGCCAATTCCCGGATTGTCGCAAAGTTTTGCTCGATCCACTCGTTGACGCTGGCGGTGCGGCTGTCGGCGACAATACCGAGCCGCACCTGCCATTCTTGCAAGGATCGCTCACGTTCCTGATCAACGAAATAAAAGGTAAAATACAAGGCGGCGGCGATTATGCCGGCCATGCCGACGCCGATCCCGAGGGCCATTTTATTTACCCGTCGTGGCGTTTTTTCTTCCGGACCTGTATCGCTGGCCATTTTGCCCCCCTAGGCATAACCGTTCGTTAGATTCTTGCGGCTTCGCGTGTACGAAGCAAGAGAGAATTATCTAACATGGATATAAGCACATCAATGGCTTAAAAATTCATCTATATATGGCTCATTGGCTTGTTATTAAAGCTCTTTAAGCGATATTATGAGAATCGTTGCGGTCGTCTTTTCGTGGCCGATATGGGGCAGTTGATGACAGGTTTGCCAAAAATATTTCGTGGGGTCGGTTTTCTGGCCGTTCTTGCTATGATGATGATGTCAGTGTCCGGCTCGCTTTATGCCGCCGCCGATGCCGCCCCCAGTTTTTTCAACAGCCAGGAAACGGCATCGACGAATCTTAAACCATTTAAAAAATGGACCGAAGCCCTGAAGCGTTATTCAGAAGAAATTAACGTACAGAAGGCAGGTGCGTGTGTGGGCACCAAAATTAACAAGTGCTACTACGATCAGTGGATGAAATACCTGTCCAAATTGAAGGGGCAGGAACCAATGGCCATTATTGAGGCGATCAACACTCGCATGAACAAGGCCAAGTACATCACCGACAATAACAATTGGGGGCAGAAAGATTACTGGGCCTCGCCGGGCGAGTTTATGGCACGTTTCGGTGATTGCGAAGATTACGCAATCATCAAATTCCTGTCATTGAAAGCGCTTGGTTTTAAGGAAGACCAGTTACGGGTCGTCGCGGTCAAAGACCTGAACCTGAAGGTTGGACACGCGATCTTGGTGGTTTTTCTGAATGGCAAAACATATGTTCTGGATAACCAGATCAAGCAGGTGGTTGAGGCTCAAACCATCCGTCATTATCAACCGGTATTTTCAATCAGCTTCAAAACCTGGTGGCGTCACCGCATTTAGTCAGCCGTCGCGGCGTCCGGCACTTGACCGACGGGGATCGGCACGCCTGTCGATATTGCGACGAACTTCATTCCGACGTGGTTTTGCGGTACGGTTTTCCGGTTCAAAATTGACGAAAATCCGCAATCGACGATCTTCCTCGCTTCGCCGTTCATATCCGGAACGGTTTTCATCGCCCCTGCGGTCGCTTTCGTCCCTGCGGTCGATACCGCTACGATTGTCATCGGCTTCAGGCATATTGACCCCTTAAATATTGTGATCTCACAGCACATTATAACTACTAATACCTTGATTATCGGGGATGTATCTTACAAGTGCCTGAAGGGATTGAATTAGCCATATGGGAAAAAATGCTGGCCCGGAACGGGTAAAAAGGTTAAATCCCGGAGCAATATTCAACCACTCTCATCATACGGTAAAAAATGAGCGAATTGAGCGGACAAGTTTCCCGTCGGCGGACTTTTGCGATAATTTCGCACCCCGATGCGGGCAAGACGACGCTAACTGAAAAGCTGTTGCTCTTTGGTGGCGCCATTCAGCTTGCCGGTGCGGTCAAAGCGCGCGGTGAACAGCGCCGCGCTCATTCGGACTGGATGAAGGTCGAGCGCGAGCGTGGAATTTCGGTTGCCTCATCGGTGATGACCTTCGATTTTGAAGGTAAGACCTTCAATCTGCTAGATACCCCGGGCCACGAGGATTTCAGCGAAGACACATACCGCACATTAACGGCAGTCGACAGCGCCATCATGGTGCTTGATGCGGCAAAGGGTATAGAGACACAGACTCGCAAGCTGTTTGAGGTATGCCGTCTTCGGGATATGCCGATTACCACATTCATCAACAAGCTGGATCGCGAGGGACGCGACCCCTTTGATTTGCTGGACGAGATTGAGCAAACATTGGCGCTGGACGTGACCCCGGCCAGTTGGCCGATTGGCATGGGCCGCGATTTCCTGGGTTGTTATGACTTGCTTGCCGATAAACTGGTCCTTTTCGGCAAGGGTGCCAAGGGCGGTTTACCGGACGAAGGGGAAACCTGTAATGGGTTGGATGATCCCAAACTGGATGAACTGCTGCCAGCGTACGCCGTAACCAAACTGCGCGAAGAGGTAGAGATGGTGCGCGGCCTGTGTCCGCCATTTGATATTGAATCCTTTCTCGAAGGGCATCTGACGCCCGTATATTTTGGCAGTGCGGTAAATAATTTCGGTGTTCGCGAAATTTTGCACGGCATAGCGGAAAGGGCCCCAACACCCAGTCCACAGCCGACGGCCAGCAGGAATATCATGCCGGATGAGGATAAAGTCAGTGCCTTTGTCTTCAAGATACAGGCCAACATGGATCCCAAGCACCGCGACAGAATTGCATTTGTCCGCCTGTGTTCCGGACATTTCAAACGCGGCATGAAATTGAAGCACGTGCGTACGGCGAAAATCATGAACATACACAATCCGGTTCTGTTCCTTGCCCGGGAACGCGAATTAGCGGAAGAAGCCTGGCCCGGCGATATCATCGGCATTCCGAATCATGGCCAGCTTCGTATCGGTGACGGCTTGACCGAGGGCGAGGATCTCCGCTTTACCGGGATTCCAAGCTTTGCGCCTGAGCATTTGCAGAATGCGCGCCCCGATGATCCCATGCGGGCCAAGCATCTTGGCCGTGCCTTGCAGCAGCTGGCGGAAGAAGGGGCGGCCAGTGTGTTTAAGCCGATGGTCGGTTCCGATTGGATTGTCGGTGCCGTCGGCCCTTTGCAATTCGAGGTTATGGCCGACCGCATTCGCACCGAGTATGAGGTCCCCGTTCATTTTGAACCGACGAGTCTGTATACGGCGCGCTGGGTTGAGGCGGACGACCATCTGGCGTTGAAAAAATTTGTCGATGCCAACACGGGGAGCCTGGCCGAAGATCATGACGGTGCGCCGGTATTCCTGGCCCGCAATGCCTGGCATCTGGACAGGGCAGGGGAGGACTGGCCCGATATTCGTTTCCTCAAAATCAAGGAACATGTGGATTAGGTTTACGCTGATAAAACGGATCAGGATGCAGCCATGAATACCTTGATTTTCATTCGCAAGAACTTGCGGTTTTTAGGCTTCGGCCTTGTCCTGATGACTACGGCCAACTTCGGCCAAACTTTCTATATTGCCCTTTTTGGCGACCATATCCGGGCGGCGTTTTCCCTCAGCCATGCCGGATTCGGGTCAGTTTACTCGGCGGCGACACTTTCGAGTGCGTTGGTCCTGGCTATTATCGGGCGGCGTATCGACGACATGGATCTTAGATCCTATACGGCTTTTATTGCCGTTGGGTTGGCCGCCGCGGCATTGATGATGAGCTGGGCTCCAGGAATCATTGCTCTTGGGCTGGCGCTGTTCGGGTTGCGATTGACCGGACAGGGCCTGATGTCCCATGCCGCCATAACATCCATGGGGCGGTATTTTTCTGGCCAAAGGGGGCGCGCCATGAGCATCGCCGGTCTTGGCATGCCGCTCGGCGAAGCATTGTTCCCATTATTGGCTGTCACGGCCGTGGGCATTATCGGCTGGCGCCAGACCTGGGCGGCAACCGGCATACTTATGGTGATTATCGCCATTCCCCTGTTGTTATGGTTGTTGAAGGGGCACGGCGATCGGCACGCCGATTTAATCGAGCGTACCGCCAGTGACAAAAACGCCAAGGCGGCCAACCGACAGTGGACCCGGCGGGAAGTTTTGTGGGACAGGCGCTTCCATTTGGTTCTTCCAGGCGTTCTGATGCCGCCTTTCATCATGACAGGGCTTTTTTTTCATCAAGCCCAACTGGCAACCATGAAAGGATGGCCCCTTTCATGGTTGGCGACGGCATTCGTCGGGTATGCCGTCTTTCATGTCATCGGTTCGGTGGCGGGCGGCTTTATGGTCGACCGCTTCGGGTCCCGCAATCTACTTGTGTACTATCAATTGCCGCTTGTCCTGGGGCTTTTGGTGCTGGCTTCTTTCGATGCCAAGTGGGTGGCATTTTTCTACCTGTCTACGGCGGCCCTGACGGTCGGCGCCAGCTTGCCGGTGGTTAATTCCATGTGGGCCGAAGTCTATGGCGTTACCCACCTGGGCGCGATCAAGGCGATGACATCATCCATGATGGTGTTCTCGACCGCCGTCTCGCCGATCGCCGCAGGATGGCTGCTGGACACGGGCGTCTCTATTGATTCAATTGCCCTATTGGCGGCTGGCGGTAGCGTTCTGGCAGTTTTTCTTTTCTACCTAAGGATAAAGTATTTGGATTGAATAGTTAACTATGAGTTCATAACTGACCATTGTATATTGTGTATATACGGATTATCCCGGAATGGATGTTAAGGGAGAATATAAGAACATGAGCATCGGCGAACTTTTGCGCATCAAGGGCTCCGAGGTCCTGACCGTCACCCCTGAACATCTTATCGTTGAAGTTGCCCGAATCATGAGCGACAGACGGATTTCTCTCGTCGTTGTCTGTTCGGAAGGGGGCCGTGTTCTGGGTGTCATATCCGAACGTGACCTGGTTCGCGCCATTGCTGTCAACCCGGCTGAAATTGAAGGCATGGCCGTCGAAGACCTGTACACGAGGGATGTTTTCACCTGCACGACAAAGGACGACGCCCGTGAAACCATGCGGCGCATGCATGATGGGCGTTTTCGTCACATGCCGGTTGTCGACCACGGCAGCCTGAAGGGGCTGGTCAGTATTGGTGATATCCTGGAGTTTCTAAAGGAGCAGTCGGAACTGCATTCCAATACCGAGGCTTGGGAAGAACTAAACTTCCTGTAAAAAACGACCTAGTATTTCGCGCAATCGATACAGACGGATGCGGTCGGGTCTATATCCAGGCGCTTCGCTGCAATCTCATCTCCACAAATCTGGCAAAGCCCATATTCTCCATCCTTGATCCGCCCAAGGGCAGCATCGATATGCTGCAATTCGATATGGCGTCGGCGATCAGTTTCCAACGCCATGGCCTGGCCCTGAATGGCATCCATTCGTGACAGGCGTCCGACGCTCGTCTGGTCCAGCTCGACCGGCTGGCGCGACTCCTCGCTGGACGCAGTGTCTTTAAGAATCTCCTCGCGTATCTCGAGAAGTTTCTTTGTGACGGCCTTGGCGTTTATTTTATTCTTTGCCATTTCGTATCAATCATACACCGATACACCGTTTGCGGCAAAGGAACAGATAGCCGGAAAACCGAACGTTTTCAGTCTTAATAATGACAGGAAGTACAGTTGCTCCACGATTTAGCTTTCTTGAACATCTTGTCGTTGACCTCGCCACGATGCTCGCCCTTGAACCATCGTGTCTGGCTGATACGGATCGGTCCGCTGCCATTGCCGCCGGCGTTGGCGGCAAGATAGTCGGCGATCTGTTTCCGTGTATTTTCTCCCAGGCTGGCGTCTTCGCCGAAGTGGTTGGGTAGGTCATTCATGATCTTGCGCCACGACCCGGAAGGCAGCATTTTTGCCGAATAGGGATCATGGCATTCGCTGCATTCTTTTATAACCAGCGGATTCTTGTCGAGAATATTTCCACCGCCCGAAGCGCCGCCGCCGCCAGAGGCCGCAGCCTGATTCAATGTCACCAGTGTCGGCGCTGCGTATAAGGCCAGCGCAGACAGGCCAAGCAGGGCAAGTGCCCGGCGACGGCTGGTTTCTTTTGCGGAGAAGATGTGTGCTTTTTTCATTTTCAGTGTTCCACCTGGTTGATCTGGTCGAAAGGCCGGGCCCATTAATATAGGCCCGGCTAATCGAATTAAGGCGGAACCGGCCCCACATGGGGGGGGAGGGGCCGCAACCACCTTGGAACAAACATTAGCCGGGCACACATGAACCGTGAATGAACGCTATTGGGGCTCAAGCAGTCCCCCATTATAAAACCGGGCAGAAGGGACCTGAATTGACTTCTGTCATATTCAACACAGAAAAATGATTGATGCCATGGGGCCTGCCGGTATGAGCATTTGTGGGAAAATGGTGCCGCCTGCAGGAGTCGAACCCGCGACCTACTGATTACAAATGAGGTATAAATCTTGTAAGCAATTGATAATAAATGGAAAAATATTGATCAAAAAATGGGATTATTTCTTAAGCC
>JABMOQ010000047.1 GCA_013204045.1 Rhodospirillaceae bacterium
GATCTGACGGTCGATGGCAGCCTGCCCCTGGGGGCTGCCGTTGCCGCGACCCTGATCGTCTCGGGCCTTGATCCTTTCTTTGCGACTTTTATGGCGATGGTTGCCGGCGCCATGGCCGGGGTGGTTACCGGCTGGCTCAACGTGCGCCTGAAAATCCTGCATCTGCTGGCCAGCATCCTGACCATGATCGCGCTTTATTCGGTCAATTTACGCATCATGGGCCGGCCCAACGTGCCATTGCTGGGCGAACGCACCGTGTTCACCCCCGTCGAAGAAATGTTCGATCTGCCCTATTACTGGACCAACCTGATGGTGTTGACCGTCGTCGTGGTCGTCGCCAAGGTGCTGATCGACAAGTTTCTGTATTCGGAAATTGGCCTGGCCATGCGGGCGACCGGTGCCAACCCGCGCATGGCCCGGGCGCAAGGCATCCGCACGGATTTGATCATCCTGCTCGGCGTCGGACTGTCCAACGCGCTCGTCGCGCTAACCGGTGCCTTGTTCGCCCAGGTGCAGGGAACCGCCGATATCTCCATGGGGGTCGGCGTCATCGTCGTCGGTCTGGCCGCCGTTATTCTGGGCGAGGCGGTGATGTCGGCACGGATCATCTTTCTGGCGACGTTTGCCTGTATCGCCGGTTCCATCGTCTATCGGCTCGCCGTGGCCTTGGCCCTGAACGCCGGATTTCTTGGTCTGCAGGCGCAAGACCTGAAACTGATTACGGCTGTACTGGTGGCCACCGCCATGACCCTGCCGGGCATGCGCAAACGCCTGTTCCGGCAACGCAAGGGCAGTACCGATGATTGAAGCCCAGAACCTGCATGTGGTTTTCAACCCGGGAACGGCCATCGAAACCCGGGCCTTGCGCGGCCTCGACCTGACCTTGCCGGAAGGCCAGTTTGTCGCCGTGATCGGATCCAATGGATCGGGTAAATCGACGTTGCTCAACGTGCTGGCCGGTGAAGTGATACCCGATAGCGGTCGCGCCCTGATCGGCGGCACCGATGTCACCCATTGGCCGACGCCGAAGCGTGCCGGTCTGGTGGCGCGGGTTTTTCAGGACCCCATGGCCGGCACCTGCGAGGGCTTGAGCATCGAGGAAAACCTGGCCCTGGCCCGTTCCCGGGGCCGCCGCCGTGGATTGGGCCTGGCCGTCAGGCGGGAATTACGCGAAGAATTCCGCGAAAAAATAGCCTCGCTGGGATTGGGGCTTGAGGGCCGATTGACCGATGCCATGGGCTTGCTGTCCGGTGGCCAGCGCCAGGCGCTTAGTCTGGTGATGGCGACCCTCAACCCCATGAAGGTATTACTGCTCGACGAACACACGGCGGCGCTCGATCCGAAAACTGCGGCCTTCGTCATGGGCCTGACCGAAACCCTGGTCCGCGGGCAAGGGTTAACCACCTTGATGGTCACCCATTCCATGCGCCAGGCCCTGGATTACGGCGACCGCACGGTGATGCTGCACGAGGGAGAGGTGGTGCTTGATGTGGCCGGTGATGACCGTAAGGGCATGAAGGTCGCTGATTTACTACACATGTTTGAGACAGTGCGCGGCGAGGAAATCGCCGACGACGCCCTGATCCTTGGCTAGTCCCCTTTAGGCGAAGTTTCCGGCGACCAGGGTCGAGATATCGATGTTATCGATGGTGGCCAGGTCGGTGATCTCGTTGGCGTCGATGTCGCCACCGCTGTCAGTATCGCTCCAGTGCCAGACGCTGACGTCGTTAGCGGCGGTCGTATCATCCACTACAAAAATCATTTTGTCGCTGGCGGCCAGGGATGGCAGCAGGTTGATGTTCGCATTGGTGCCCAGGAAGCCCAGGAAGGTGGCGATCTGGGTGGAAAGGCCAGCCGTGCTGTCGACGCCGGTGAACCAAGTATTAGCGAAGATAACGACGCTATCGTTAGTCGACAAGGCAGTATCCGACGCCCGGCTAGCGACTTGCGTTATGGTGGACGCACCGCCAGCACCGTTAAGGCCGGCGGAATTGACATGCAGGATATCGTTGCTCATGCCGGTGGTGAAGCTGTTGATGAGGTCGGTGCCGTTGGTGGAGGCGCCGCCATTGATACTGGCGCTGACCGTGGCGCCGGCCTGGATATTAAACGTATCCTGAGCGTTCGAGCCGCCGCCGTTGACCGTGGTCAACGGGTTGGTGGTCGTGGTGCCGGTGAAATTGAAGGTGTTGTTCTGGGTGTTGGAGCCGGTCAGCACTTCCATGCCGGAAATGGAGTCGTTATACGAACCTCGGACGGCACCGATGCTGGATGCGGTAACGTTATAGGTGATGGCGCTGGTGCCGAGGGCGGCGTAGCTCAGGGTATCCGTGCCGCCGCCGCCGACGAAGACGCTGCCGTTTGTTGCTACCGTGACGTTGATGATATCGTTACCCAGGCCGCCGAAGATCAGCTCACCGCCATTAACGCCGGTGCCACCGCCGTCTGTCATCAGGTCGGGAAGGGTTCCCTGGCTGAAAAAGTCGCGCACCAGAATCTGGTTGCCATCGCTGCCGGTCAGCAGCAGGTCGGGGCCCTGGGGGGCGAAGTCGGCAGTTAATAGCCACGCGCCTCCGGGAACCGTTACCGGCTGGCTAGCTTCGACCTGCAACACCTGCACGGTTGAACTGGTAGATAAATCAGAAAACGGCCCGGCGAACGACGCTTGCGCCATAAGCTAGGCCCTTCAACTATTCTGTTTTTCGCCAAGGATGCTTCTACATGCCCATATGAATCTAAAAAATTCCTAAACAGTTTACCATCAGCATAAAGTTACTCAAAGAGACATGGCTAACCAGTTGAAAATTGTGAAGAAAAATATCACGTGTGTTAAATGGGTAAAAACCGATATATACAACATGTATCGAGTCACTACTTTGATTGGCATATAATAAAATGACCGGCGC
>JABMOQ010000048.1 GCA_013204045.1 Rhodospirillaceae bacterium
TCAGCATCGACGGTATCCGCACCACCCACGACAAGTTTCGCCGCATGGAAGGCGCATTTGATAAATCCCTGCACGGTATTCGGTTGTGTCGTGACCGCGACCTGAAAATCGGCTTGCGCTTCACCATGACCCAGGACAACGCGAGCGAGCTTGCCCATATGCTGAACCTGCTCGACGACGAAGCAATCGACCGATTTTACTTCTCGCACCTGAATTACGCAGGACGCGGAAACCATAACCGCAAGGATGATGCCGTTTTCACCATGACACGAAATGCCATGGACCACCTGTTTGAAGACTGTCTTGATAGAATCCGCAAGGGCAACAAGAAGGAAATTGTTACCGGCAACAATGACGCCGACGGGGTTTATCTTCTTAAATGGATCGAACGTCATTATCCCGAACATGCCCATCATATGCGCGCCAAGCTGGTCGAATGGGGCGGCAATGCTTCCGGGGTAAACGTCGCCAACATCGACAATGTGGGCGAGGTCCACCCCGATACCATGTGGTGGCATCACGGCCTTGGCAACGTCAAGGAAAGGCCATTTTCGGAAATCTGGATGGATACCTCAGACCCCCTGATGGCCGGCCTTAAAATGCGCCCACGTCCGATCAAGGGGCGCTGCCGGGCGTGCCGGCATTTCGATATTTGTGGCGGCAATACGCGGGTCCGCGCCGAACAGATTACCGGCGATGCGTGGGCCGAAGACCCCGGATGTTATCTGAACGACATGGAAATCGGCCTCGGGATTGGGGCCGCGGAAAGAATACAAGCGACACCGTTTTCGGCTTCCCGCAAACGGGCTAGTTAGGTTTGGATAAGATGGGAAAATTCTTTTTACTGGTCGCCGTCACGGCTATTTTTTTTGGCCTCTCAGTGCCCGCTTCGGCAACTGAAAAGGCATACACTGAACATTGTTCGGAATGTCACGGGGCCGGGCGGCTGGGCGGCATGGGACCGGCCCTGCTGCCGGAAAACCTCGGTCGCCTGAAAAAGCCGGCGGCACTGAAGGTGATCGCCGACGGTCGGGCGGCGACCCAGATGCCGGGCTATGGCGACAAGCTCACTGACACCGAAATCGCTGCCCTGGTCGAATATATTTACAAACCATTGCCGGAAATTCCGGTGTGGGGCATAGATGAGATCATCGCCAGCCGCATCGTCCAAAACGGGCCAACAGAACTTCCAGAAGCCCCCATACACAATGCAGACCCCTTGAACCTGTTCACTGTGGTCGAGACCGGGGACCATCACGTTACTATCCTCGACGGCGACAGTTTCGAGCCCCTGTGGCGGTTCAAATCACGCTTCGCCCTGCATGGCGGCGCCAAATATTCACCGGACGGGCGGTTCGTCTATTTGGCGTCCCGCGACGGCTGGGTCAGCAAATATGATTTGTATTCATTCAGGCCGGTGGCCGAAATCCGGGTCGGCATCAATTCACGCAACATCGCCGTATCAGCGGACGGGCGCTGGGTGGCGGCAGCCAATTACCTGCCCCATTCACTGGTTATTCTGGAAGCCGCAACCCTGAAGCCGGTGAAGCTGATTCCGGTTATCGGGAAAAGTGGCAAATCGTCCAGGGTCAGCGCCGTATATACGGCCCCACCCCGAAACAGCTTCATCGCCGCCTTGAAGGACATTCCGGAAATCTGGGAATTGTCCTATGAGGACAACCCGGAACCGGTGGCGACGGGGCTAATTCACAATTATCAGCCGGGGTTTGAGGAAGGCGAGTTCGATCACGGGCCATTTCCGGTGCGACGTATTGTGCTCGACGATTACCTGGACGATTTCTTTTTCGATCAGTCATACGCTCACCTGATCGGCGCCGCCCGCAACGGCAAAAACGGCCAAGTCGTCAATATGCGGGTCGGACGCAAGATCGCCGATATCGAGCTTGCCGGCATGCCGCATCTGGGTTCGGGCATCACATTCGAATATAAAGGCCGCGCGGTGATGGCGACCCCGCACCTGAAAGATGCAGCGATCAGCGTCATTGATCTGCATACCTGGAAGACCATAAAGCGCATCGAAACCAAGGGGCCGGGATTTTTCATGCGCAGTCATGACAACACGCCCTATGCCTGGACCGATGTGTTCTTCGGCCCGAACAAGGATTTGCTGCATATTATTGACAAACGAACCCTGGAAATCGTCAAGACCCTGAGGCCGGCACCGGGCAAGACCGGGGCGCATGTGGAATTTACACGGGACGGGCGCTTCGCGCTGGTCAGCATCTGGGATGTGAACGGTGCGCTGGTTGTCTACGATGCGGCGACGTTTGAAGAGGTTAAGCGCATCCCCATGAATAAGCCTTCCGGCAAATACAACGTCTTCAACAAGATTACCTATTCAAGCGGCACCAGCCACTAGACGTCGGCGCTGCCCTGCTTCATACATTTCCGCTGTCAGGTTAGAGTATACATTTTAATTTTGGATTTTGACGCAGGTCAATGAAATGAATAGCGGGGTATGGCTCTATAATTGGGCCAAAAAAATGCATCTCGTTTGGCACATCGTTGGGTACTCACCGGGCCTTCGGGCTCGGTGTTTTATTGCGAAGCATTGTCTTAAGCTCAACCATTGCTGATGTCCGCTTCTGGCTGCGGATTCAACTGGTCAACGCAACACAGTCATTAAATCTCTCAGCTGGGGTTTCATATTGCAATGTCTTTCGTGACCTCTCATTCAATTCACGGGCAAACTTATTGAGCACGGCCTGTGAGAACACGGAGAGGTCTGTGCCCTTGGGCATATAGTCGCGCTAGAGGCGATTGGTATTTTCGTTTGAACCGCGTTGCCACGGTGATTTATAAAGCTTGCTGGGAAGCTTTCGTGATTGCTTGATCAGAGCGGCAATCACCGTATCGGTTCTTATATCATCCA
>JABMOQ010000049.1 GCA_013204045.1 Rhodospirillaceae bacterium
ATGTTGACCCGCAAGGCGGCCATCAGCATGCCGGGGGTGATTTTATCGCAGTTGGAGATACAGACCATGGCGTCGGCGCAGTGGGCGTTGACCATGTATTCCACGGAATCGGCGATGATTTCCCGGCTCGGCAGGGAATACAGCATGCCGTCGTGGCCCATGGCGATGCCGTCATCGACGGCGATGGTGTTGAATTCCTTGGCGACGCCGCCGGCCGCCTCGATCTCGCGGGCGACCATCTGGCCGAGATCCTTGAGGTGGACGTGGCCGGGCACGAACTGGGTGAACGAGTTGACGACGGCGATGATGGGTTTGCCGAAATCGCCATCTTTCATGCCGGTGGCGCGCCACAGGCCGCGGGCGCCGGCCATGTTGCGGCCGTGGGTGGAGGTGCGGGAACGATACTCGGGCATGGTCAAAAATCCTTAAAGTCGGGACGCGGTGGTGCGGCCTTCATACATAATGGGCGGTGGCGACGGTTGGAAGCGGATTCTCCGGCCCGGCTGTAAAAGGTTCCAAAAAAAAAATGAAAAAACAAAGCCATTTTAGGCAATGAAATCAACGGCCCGGTTTTTGAAAGCCAATTCAAGCCGGTCCGCCCGAGGGCGGCGGCAAAAGGCACGGATGACCGGCCCCAAAAAAAAAGTGAAGGAACGAAAGCCAATTTGGTCAAGGGAATCAAAGGCCGGGTTTTTTGACCCCGGCCATGGGGGCGCCGGGGGACGGGTTTGGAGAGGCTTGCCATAATATAGGAATATTAGGCTATTTTGGGGGTTTTGTCAAGGGTGGATCATTTTAGAAGTCAATTTTGAAGCATATTTAGAGAGTATATTCTAGGATTTGCGTAAGGAGCGGTTTTAGATCGATGCACAATATGTTGCGGGTAGTACTGCTCATCTAGGTATTCGAAAAGCCGAGAGGCCCATTACTCCGAGATTAACGTCCACCTCTAAACGACGCGTCACACAGTATTTACACTTCATAAAGGGGAGCAAAGTTATGCTGCTGAAGCTTCAAGCCGTAGTAGAATAGCAAAGCCTAGCCGGTTAAAATATCTTGCTAAAGGGGATTGTAGGCGAAAATGGCAGCGCAGAAAGCAAATATCAATTCTGAAATCTTGTCTTGGGCTAGAAAGGAAGCTGGGATTTCCCTTGCTGAAGCGGCTCAACTTGCCAAAATTTCTGCTACGAAAGACAAAACTGCCGAACAACGTCTAGAGGAATGGGAGAAAAATAAAGATAAACCCACTCAAACCCAACTTGCAGCTATCGCAAAAGCTTACTACCGCCCTGTTCTGACGTTCTACCTTCCAAGCCCCCCCGCACCGAATGCTGATGTTGCAGATTTTAGGACTGTGGGAGATGGAGATGTTGGTACGCCTTCCCCAAAACTACGCGCACTAGTTTCTAAAATAAAAAGCCGCCAACAGGAAATGCTGGAGCTTTTGAAGGAAGAAAATGAAAACAAGGAACCAGAATCTCTGCCTTTCGTTGGACGTTTTCGCGATCGCAGAATCATTGAGGAGGTAGCAAAAGATATTGAGCAAGTGCTTAACTTGCCTCTCGTTAGGCGGGAACGGCTTAACGACAATGATGCTTTGCTCCGACTTATGCGGGATAGCGCAGAGGATAACGGTATCTTTGTTCTCGCCCAAGGTGATCTGGGGAGCCATCACACGGACATCTCTCCGACTGAATTCAGGGGCTTCGCTCTTGCCGACCCAATCGTCCCTTTCATCGTGCTTAACGATAACGACGCACGAGCTGCGCAATCCTTTACACTCATCCACGAACTGGCACACTTGTGGATTGGTGATACTGGTATCAGTAATTTCGATCCCTTCAACGGTGGGGCTGGAGGCGGTCGCGACAATGAGCGTTTTTGCAATGCCGTCTCCGCAGAGTTCCTGATGCCGAAGGTAGATATTTCTCGTATTTGGAAATTGCATAGCTCTCTCAACCTTCCGGAAGCAATCCAGACTATTGCAAGGCACTTTGGAGTGAGCAGGGCTGCCGTAGGCCACCGACTTTGGCATCTTGGAGAGATCGACGGAGGTCACTGGTGGTCTCTGTACCGGAGCTATCAGGCTGAATGGGCGGCCAAAAAGAAAAAACTCTCAGAAAGTACGGATAAACCCCCGCCAGTTTATTACCCCATGAAGGCAAATCAACTTGGTCGTCGGTTAGTCCGAACGGTACTTGGGGCCCTTGATGCGGGTGAAATGTCATATTCACGCGCCTCCCGCATTCTTGGCGTTGCGCCAAACGGGTTTGAGAAGCTGCGATCGAGGGTAAATTAACTTATGTACCTCCTCGACGCTGATACACTCATCAAAGCAATGAAAACTTATTACCAGTTAAATCGTGTGCGTCAATTTTGGGAATGGCTCGCCTATCAAGCTGAGATTGGTGAGGTGCGAATGCCAATCGAGACTTGGGTTAAGGTCGGCGATAAAACCCTAGATCAAAGAGACAATCTTGCGCTTTGGGCAATCGAACATAAGGATAACTTGGTAATTCAAGACCGCTCTTATGATGAGCGATTTCCAGAAGTCCTTGCGATGTACCAGTGGCCTGATGGTAGACCCATGACTGAAGCCAACCTCGAAACAATCGGCGATGATTACCAGCTAATTGCTTGTGCTATCCACAACAGCGCGACAGTTATCACTGGCGAGGTCTCTGCAGGGTCAATTGGGCCGAACCGTAAGGTCCCAAATGTCTGTGACGATTTAGGGATCGACTGGACAAACCTTGACGGTTCAGTTGGCAAACCAGGGCTTGTGGACATTCTTGACTTTCGTACAGACTGGAATAAGTAAAGTATAAGGCGAAGATTCACACCCCCCCTACTCCACCGCCGCCACAATCTCCCCAAACACCCGGTCCAGCTCATCGCCCACGGGTTTCAGGTCCGGGGCGTTGAAAATGGCCAGGGCTTGGCTCGGCAGGTGGTAGCTGCGGAATACTTTGGAGGCTGGATATTGGGTCCGGTGATGATCCGAAGGAGACCTCCGTTACAATTTTTCTATTCACAAAATTTCAAGCAGAGGAGACAACTGTTTCTCATACTTCTTCCATAGCTGAACAGAACTATTGTATATGGGGCGACGGACTTGTGCGGCACTTGCCGTCGCAACAGGCCTATCTGTTTTATGGAACTCCAAACAAGCATCATTCCACTCAAGGCCGCAATATTTTAGCAGGGCCCTGGTTTGCCCGACTTGATCAGTGACCATATTTTCATATTGAATATCATGGATGAAACCGGGGATAACACTGTGCCAGTGTTCCATCAAATCCCTGTATAAATTATAGTATCGCCCCAACTCCCTTAAATCGTGAGAATATTTGTGTTGCTTGATGAAGTAGTTTTTGAAGATGGATAGACAGGTATCCGCCGGATCGCGTCGGCAATGTATCACCTTGGCATCAGGTAGCATCAGCTTTATCAAGCCTATATATTTGAAATTATCCGGCATTTTATCGGTAACGAATTGACTGTCCATGGAGCGCTTTCGACTGTCCCGGGTATATTTAATTCCCGCGCATTCAAAGTCGGCCCCATCAGCCTGCTTGGTGCTTTCAGGAAAATCAACACCATTCCCCTTGTCAAAGTCATTGAGAATAATTTGCCTTAAGGTTTCCAATTCCCCGGCGCCATGCACTTGCGGGTGACTGGCCAGTATCTGTTCCACCAGGGTTGTGCCTGAGCGAGGCATACCAAGGATGAATATGGGAGGTCTTTCGCCTTTGTAACCCGTGTGCTGGTGCTTGGCGAAAAAGGAAGTGTTAAGGGCCTTTTTTATCTTGTTAAAAAAAACGGCATCGTCGTCTACCGAATATCTGTACGCCTTGCGTCTTAATGTGTTCCCCTCAACAAAAAAATCAAATGCCTTTTCATATTGTTGCAAGTCCTCAAACGCCTTACCAAGGCCGAATGCCAGATGCATTCTTTGCTCATCGTTGATCTCTAAATTGGCATAATTTTGCTCCATGCTTCGGATATCTTCGTCGTTTTCAGAATATTTTTTTACCCTTGCCAAATGTCGATGCGCCTCAGCGTAATCGGGCTTGATGGCAAGTGCCTTGTGGTAACTTGCCACAGCATCATCAAGTTTCCCAAGGGATTGAAGGGCATTACCCAGGTTGGAATACGCTTCGGCGTAATCGGGCTTGATGGCAAGGGCCTTGTTGTAGCTGGCCACAGCCTCATCAGGTTTACCAAGAGTTTGAAGAGCAGCGCCCAGGTTATTGTAGGCATCAGCTTATTGTAGGCATCAGCGTAATCAGGCTTGATGGCAAGCGCCTTGTTGTAGCTGGCCACAGCCTCATCAGGTTTACCAAGGGCTTGAAGCGCAAGACCAAGGTTGTTATGCGCATCAGCGTAATCAGGCTTGATGGCAAGGGCCTTGATAATAAGATCAACGGCAATATCGTTTTTCCCTACCTGATGCGCGATCACTCCAAGCAGATGTAAAGCGACAGGCTGATTAGGCTCTGCTTGCAGTATCTGTTGATAGATGCTCTCAGCTTTAGGCAGGTCACCTGCGGTGTGATGCTGTACGGCAAGATCCAAGGTTTGCAGGATGGTCAGAGTTTGCTGTCCGGGGGAAAGGTCCGCCATATTCATACTTGTCCATGTTCAACAATTAAGCCCAGTCTTAAGCAACCTTAAACGCGTATCTCCACAATAGAAAGTAGGCGTCATTCGCGACAATCTGGTGGCTGAAATATCGTGTTGGTGAAACTTACTAAACTACCGGTCATGGCAATAAGCTGACATTTCCGAGGCCATACTGTCAGGTCAGCTTTCCTATTGCCCCATCAACCGCAAAAATACGACGAACCGATGCGATTTGCTCGTCTGCCCCCCCTACTCCACCGCCGCCACAATCTCCCCGAACACCCGGTCCAGCTCATCGCCTACGGGTTTCAGGTCCGGGGCGTTGAAAATCGCCAGGGCTTGGCTCGGCAGGTGGTAGGTCAGGCGGGTTTTTTGGCCGCCGTCGATTTTGCTTACATAAAATCTTAGGGGCGCGTCGCTGCCGGCGGCGGCGCCGGCCTGCATCATGCGCACCGTTAGCTGCGGGGCATAGACGGTCAGGGTTTCGGTATCCTGTTCAGGCACATCAATGGTCTTGATGGCGCATTTGCCGCAGGCGCCGAGGGCCACCTGTAAGCCGTGATCGGCGATGGCGGTGAGCAGTTTGGCCCGGAAGTCATCGGTGGCGAGCGGGCTGTCGACGGTGATGATGCCCTTAGTGTCGCCGCCGCCGCCGTCCGGGCCACAGGCGACCAGGCCGGTCAGCAGCAGCGCGGCGGCGGCGAGGCGGAAAATGCCCAAATACAACATCGGCCATATTGGCCCCATGGAGGGGGCAAAGGGAAGCCCGGCGGATGGCATGGGCCGGGTTCCCGCCTGCGCGGTAATGACGAAAGAGAACCGGCCTAGACAGGTGAGTCCTTGTCGGCGCCGGGGTTGACGGCGAAGGCATTGACCGCCGTTTCATGGTAGGTGGCGCCAAAGCCGGCGAGAATTTCTTTCGATCCGGCGTCCGGGTCGCCCCAGCACTGACAGGTGATTTTATCGCAGGCACCGATCAGCGTTCCCAACGGCTCCTTGCCTTTTTCGTTGGCCAGGTGGGCCTTGAAAGTGTCGTTGTTGGCGTAAATTTCTGTCCACTGGCTGACCCCGGCGGAGGGATAATCGGCGTGGTAGCAAATAACGCCCGGGTGTTCGAGCATAACCGCACACAATTCTTCCTGCTTGGCCTTGAAATCGGCCTCGCGACCGGCGGTGATGTCCCACTGGATTTTGAGCATGATGGACATGTTAATTCCTTCCCTGTTTTTATGATGGCTCGTTCATACGAGAAACGACATAAGGGAATTTTAGGCGCGGCAGGTGCGAAAGGGAAACCCTATTTGCCCCGGTGCTTTTTGGGCGCGCGCTTGAGGGGGCTGGAGCCGCCAGGTTTGCCGTCGGCGCCCGGTTTGCCGCCGGCGCTGGGTTTGCCGGGCTTGTATTTTTTCTTGGGCTTGGGCTTGCCGGCCCGGGGATCTTTCCGCCAGGCGTCGTCGGCGGCCGGCTTGCGGGCCTCTGGTTTGGTGGCATGGGGTTTTGTCGCCTCGGGTTTTTTAAACTCGGGTTTTTCACCTGTGGTTTTTTTGGTCCAAGGTTTCTTTTCGTAGGGTTTCTTTTCGTAGGGTTTTTTCTCGTAAGGCTTCTTTTCGTAGGGTTTCTTTTCATACGGTTTCTTGTCGTAGGTTTTTTTCTCGTAGGGCTTTTTGGCGCGGACGGTTTTGCTTTCCGCCGGCATGGCCGGGATGCCGTCGAGGCGGCTTAGGGTGACGCCCTTTTCCAGGACCCCGGTGGCGCCGACGGATTCGAGAAAGCCATCGACACAGCCGGGTTTCAGTTCAACATGACTTTCGTTGTTGTGGATGCGGATGGCGCCGATTTCCGAATTGGTGATGTCGCCGGCCCGGCACAGCATGGGCAGCAACCAGCGCGCCTCGGCCTTTTGCTTGTGGCCGACGGACAGGGAGAACCAGACGCCGCCCTTGAAGTCTACCCGTTCCTTGGTATTGCGCTGGCGCGGCTCGCGGGTCCGTTCGGGGCCGCCGACCGGCGACCAGCCGGGCTGGTCGGGGGCGCTGTCGAGCAGTTCTTCCGGCGCCGTGCGCCCGGCGAAGTGCTGGCGCAGGAAGGCGGCGGCGACGCGTTCCGGGCCATGTTTGGCGAGCAGCTCGGCGGCCAGGGCTTGTTCTTCATCGCTGATGGGACCCTCAAAGGACGGATCATCGAGGACGCGGGCGTGGTCGCGGCTTACAATTTCGTCGACCGACGGCGGCTTGGCCCAGGTCGCCTGGATGTTGGCCTTGGCCAGCAGGCTGTCGGTGCGCTTGCGGGCATTGTTGGGAACCATCAGGGTGCACACGCCCTTGCGCCCGGCGCGGCCGGTGCGGCCACTGCGGTGCAGGAGAATTTCCGGGTTCTTCGGCATGTCGGCGTGGATCACCAGTTCCAGATTGGGCAGGTCGATGCCGCGGGCGGCGACGTCGGTGGCGACGCAAACCCGGGCGCGGCCGTCGCGCATGGCCTGCAAGGCGTGGCTGCGTTCGTTCTGGCTGAGCTCGCCGGACAGCGCAACCACGGAAAAGCCCCGGTTGTTGAGACGGCTGGTCATGTGGTTGACGGTGGCGCGGGTGGCGCAAAAAACCAGGGCGTTCTTGGCCTCGTAAAAGCGCAGCACGTTGATGATGGCGTTTTCCCGCTCGTAGGACGGCACCATGAGGGCGCGGTATTCGATATCCAGGTGCTGTTTCTGTTCTTCCGTGGTGGCGATACGCACCGCGTCCCGCTGATAGCGCTTGGCCAGGGCGGCGATGGGGCGGGGCACGGTGGCCGAGAACATCAGGGTGCGGCGGTCGGTCGGTGCCGCCTCGAGGATGGTTTCCAGTTCCTCGCGGAAACCCAGATCGAGCATTTCGTCGGCTTCGTCGAGCACCACCGCCTTGAGGCCGGTGGTGATAAACGAGCGGCGCTTGATGTGATCGCACAAACGGCCCGGGGTGCCGACGACGATGTGGGCGCCGCGCTCCAGCGCCCGGCGTTCGGTGCGCATGTCCATGCCGCCGACACAGGAAGCGATGGCCGCCCCGGTGGCCTCGAACAGCCATTCCAGCTCGCGGGTTACCTGCAAGGCCAATTCCCGGGTCGGCGCGACGATCAACGCCAGCGGCACCGGGGCGTGGGCGAAGCGCTCGGCCCCCTCGAGCAGGGTCGGCGCCAGGGTCAGGCCGAAGGCGACGGTTTTGCCGGACCCGGTCTGGGCCGAGACCAGGGCGTCGGCGTCTTTCAGCTCGGGTGCCAGCACGGCGCGCTGGACCGGGGTCAGGGTGGTATAGCCGCGTGTACGCAACGCCTGGGCCAGGGCCGGTACGACGCCTTCAAATTCGGTCATGTCTTTGTATCTTTCAGGATTGGGAGCGTGTTGTACGTGCTAAGGGCGGCGGCGTAAAGGGCCGGGTGTTGCTAAATACGGCGATTACCTTATAAACATTATAATTAGTCTAATTATTTGGGGTCCAAGGATGATCAAGGGGCTGCACCATAACGCCTACCGGTGCCGGGATTCCGAGGAAACCCGGGCTTTCTACGAAGATTTCCTGGAACTGCCCCTGGCCAACGCCTTCCATATCGCCACCACCAAGACCGGCCGCCAGACCGACGCCCTGCACAGCTTTTACCGGCTCGGCGACGGCGCATTCCTGGCCTTTTTCGAGGTCCCGGACACGCCCTTCGACTTTAAAGACCAGCACGATTACGACCTGCACATCGCCCTCCAGGTGGATGCGGCAACCCAAAGCCGCCTGCTGGCCAAGGGCAAGGCGGCGGGCATGGACGTCCGCGGTGTCGCCGACCACGGGTTTATCCGGTCGATCTATTTCCGCGACCCCAACGGCTATGTCATCGAACTGACGACGCCGACGGGCAGCGATCCGGATTATGACTCAAAAGCCGAAAAAAATGCCCACGGGGTGCTCGCCGACTGGCAGGCGGGCAAGGCCTAGCTTTAAACCGGCAGGCAGACGGTGACCGTGGTGCCCTGTTCGGGGATGCTTTCAATTTCCAGCGTGCCGCCGTGGGCATCGATCAGGCCGATGGTCAACGGCAGGCCGAGCCCGGCGCCCTCGGCGTTTTTTACCAGGCTGTTGGAGGCGCGGCCAAATTTCTCGCGGGCCGTGGCGATGCCTTCCCTGTCCATGCCGATGCCCGTATCGCTGACGGTGATCTGACATTGCCCGGCTCCGTTGATTTGGGCGGCGAGGCTGACCGTGCCACCGGCCGGCGTGAATTTGACCGCATTGGCCAGCAGATTGAGTAAAATTTGTTTGAGCCGCCGTTTATCGGCGTGGATGGGTGGCAGGTCGCCATCCACCTGGGTGGTCAGGGTCAGGCCGCCGCGCTCGGCCCGCGGCATGATCAGGCGCACCGATGCGGCGATGATCGGGCCGATATCCAGGCTTTCTTTCTGTAATTCAAGCTTGCCGGCCTCGATCACCGACACATCGAGGATATCGTTAATCAAATCCAGCAGGTGGATGCCGGATTTATGGATGTCGCTCAGGTAGTCGGTATATCTTTTGTTGCCCAGGGGGCCGAAGGTTTCCTGCAAGATGGAATCGGAAAACCCGATGATGGCATTCAGCGGCGTTCTCAGTTCGTGGCTCATGTTGGCGAGGAATTCGGACTTGGCCCGGTTGGCCAGTTCGGCCTGCTCCCTGGATTGAACAATATCCCACTCCGCCTGCTTGCGTTCGCTGATATCTTCTTCAATGGAGATGATCTTTGACCAGGTTTCTTCATGGTCTTTCAGCACCCGGGAAATCCCTCTGACCTGAATAAGATTATCGTCTGCCATGGCGATGGCATATTCATCAATATAAGCGGTATTACCGTTGGCCAGACAGGCGAACTCTGCCGCATAGAATTCCATGCCGCCGGAAAGCCAGCCCTGCCTGATATCAAACTGATTTTCGGATAAATCCTCGAACGATCTGGCGCCGTACATGTCCAGGCAAGTCTGGTTGGCATCGGCCAGGCGGATCGTCGAAACCGCTTCGAACAGGATGTCCGGGTTATCGAGAAAATACTGTTCCAGGTCGGTCACCCCTTCGCCCTGCAGCCGGTCGATGAAGCCCTTGACGCCGGAATAATCCTCGATGGAGATGGCGAGCGGTGATTGTTCATAAAGGGCGCGGAAATACAGTTCACTTTCGCGTTTCTCATCCTCGGCTTTTTTGAGTGCGGTCACGTCGGTGCGGGTGATAAGGGTCCCGCCGTTTCTTGTTTTATGATCGACGGTCATGACCCAGCGGCCGTCCATTTGCTGATGCAGGACGGGATCGCCGGGGTTGTGGAGTCTATCCACTCGATAACGCACCCATTCATCGCATCTACCCTCATAACCCTTGACCATGCCACGCTCGCAGGCAGCGCGCAGAATTTCCGGGAAAGAAATTCCCGGCACCAGCATGTCATCGATGGTTTTCATGGTTTCCCGATAGGTCTGGTTGCACATGACAAAACGGCCGTCCGCATCGAACAAAATCATCATTGATGGAACACTCTCAATGGCATCGATCAGCATCGACTGGGCGCTGGCGGCCCGGCCTTCCGCCTCGATTTGTGGGGTCATATCGGAACCGGCACCCCGATACCCCAGGAACTGGCCGCCGTCGCCGAAGACCGGTTTGCCACTGATGCTGATATGCCTGGAGCCACCATCGGGACGCTTGATTTCGTATTGAAAGCGCCTGAAGGGCCGATGGTTTTCCAGATCGTCCAGGTGTTTTGCCCATTTTTCCGGGTCTTCCCCATCGACGACAATTTCCTGCCGGGTTTTACCGATGAGGGTTTCGGTATCCATGCCGGTGATGAACAGATTGCCTTCAGAAAAATAGGAGAAGCGAAGGTCGGAGTCCATTTCCCAAAGCCAATCGGAGGCTGACTCGGCAAAATCCCGGAAGCGCTGCTCGCTGGCGACTAGCGCCTGCTCCATCTGCTTTTGTTCGGTGTTGTTGGTCGCCGAGCCGCGATAGCCCAGGAAAACATCGTTTTCATCGAAAAACGGCTTGGCGTTAACCCGCACGTAGCGGCGCTGACCATCTTTTCCTTCCTGGAAATATTCGAAGTTCCTGATGACCCTGTGATGGGCAAGATCATCTTCATGGGCCCGCCATAACTCGGCGGCCTTGGCAATGGACTCGGGACCGATGAATTCGGCCCGTGTCTTGCCCAGGATTTCTTCCGGCTTAAATCCGGTTTCCTCGAAAAAATTCGACGAGACAAAGGTATAGCGGAGGTCAGCTCCCATTTCCCAATACCAGTCGGAGCTGACCTCGGCTATGTCGCGATATCTTTCCTCACTCTTACTCATGAATTACCCAGTCACGCGCCCAGAGGGAAGCTATGCCTTCGGCTCTAGATGGAACCCGGGAGTGGAGGCAGACATTTTCTGCTCTTCGTCGGTCATGTCGGCCGGAACATCGGCAAACAGCGGCGTGCTGAGGTAGCGCTCGCCGGTGTCGGGCAACATGCAAAGAATGTTCGAGCCTTTTGGCGCGTCTTCGCAAACCTTGAGGGCCCCGGCGAAAGTCGCGCCGCTGCTGATGCCGACGAAGATGCCTTCCTGCAAGGCCAGTTGCTGGCTGCAACGGATGGCATCGGCCCCGGTGATGGTAAGAATCCGATCGATGACGCCGGACTCGACAGCATCGCCGGTCAGCTTGGGGATGAAATCCGGGCTCCAGCCCTGCATGGGGTGGGGCTTGAATGCCGGGTGGCTGGCCGCCGGAGAGTGGTCGGCGTTTCTTTCCTGGGCCGTGCCGCTGGTCAACATGGCCGCATCTTCCGGCTCGCAGACAATAATTTTAGTTTCCGGTTTTTCCTTGGCCAGAACCCTGGCAACGCCCTTTAAGGTGCCGCCCGTGCCAAACCCGGTAACCCAGTAGTCGAGCTTTTCGCCCTCGAAATCAGCGATGATTTCCTGCGCCGTGGTGGCTGAGTGCATATCCGGATTAGCCTCGTTCTCGAACTGGCGAGTCAGGAACCAGCCATTGGCATCGGCCAGCTCTTTGGCCTTGGCGACCATGCCGGTGCCTTTTGCCGGGGCCGGTGTCAACACCACCTTGGCACCCAGGAAACGCATCAGCTTGCGGCGCTCGACGCTGAAGCTTTCGGCCATGGTAACGACCAGCGGATAGCCCTTCTGGGCACAGACCATGGCCAGGCCGATGCCGGTGTTGCCACTGGTCGCCTCGATCACCGTCTGCCCGGGCTTCAGGTCACCGGACTTTTCGGCCGCTTCAATAACGCCAATGGCGAGGCGATCTTTTACCGACCCCATAGGGTTAAAAGCCTCGATCTTGACGTAAAGGTTGACCCCCGCCGGGGCCATCTTGCCGATTTTAACGACCGGCGTGTTGCCCACGGTTTCCAGAATATTTGCGTATCTTTTACCCATTGTTTCCTCCCCGGTGTTGTTTTTAAACGGTTATTTTGCGCGTTTTATTCAGCACCAGACAGGGTAGCGATTTATGGCATTTATGGGAATGATCTTGATTGCGGGGCCGCCCGAAAAGGCAACCGGGTGGAAGATAAAGAAGGGACTTAATTTTAGAGAAAATCTTGCAGCAACCTGAACCAGAGATTAACGCAGCCCTCACGGGGCATTCATGGAAGATCATGCACTATGACATTCTGCATCAAACACGCGTTAAGGATTTTGGTATGTTTAAGAGATTATTTACAGGCAAAACTGACGAGCTGGCCATCGCCTTTGCCGTCGCTTTTTCCATCCTGATGCCGCTGTTTCTTGGCTTTTCGGAAATGCCTTAGGCATCCCTGAAACCAGAGATCGCTTACATCCATCCTTGCTGGAACTCTTCGGGCAGTGGAAACCAGCGCAAAGTTTCCGCTTCGCTGTCCAGCGGGTCTGTCGTCTCGGCCAATGTGTTAATGGTGGCGTCGGCTTTCTCGAGAATCCTGCGGGCTTGATCCAGGTAGCCCGCCAACACGTCTTCACCGATGGTTTTCCCCCCGGATGTTGCCGGATTAAAGATATCCAGGTCTTCCAGTCCCATGGCCGGCGCACCGGCGGCGTCATGATGACGCCAGACCCCGGTGTCGGGATCAAAAGTATACTGTGGCAGCAGTTTCCATCCGTCCTTGGCGATCAGGTTAACGGCGTCGATAATGTAGTCGGCGACAGTATCTGAAAAGAAGTAGTTGAAACCGACCCGTACCCAGCCGGGCTTGATGCCGTTGCACCCCAGCACGATGCTTTCCTCGAAGGCCCGGGACTGATCCATGTCGATGTCCAGCAACCGGTGACCATAGGGTCCGGCACATGAACAGCCGCCCCGGGATTGAATGCCGAACAAGTCATTAAGGACGGCGACGACAAAGTCGTGATGCAAATTTTGTTTGCCCCGGCGAATGACGAACGAGATGATCGAAAGACGCGGCAGATCCGGATTGCCAAGAACGTGAATATCCGGATTGGCGACCCATGATTTTAGCGCTCGGCGAACGAAGAATTCTTCACGTTCTTCAATCAGGTCTATGCCAACGGTATCTTTCAACTGGAATACAAGCCCGGCGCGAATGCTTTCGACGATGGCTGGCGTACCCCCTTCTTCGCGGTGCTCTTCCTGGTCGATATATACATGATCCGATGGATTGACGTAGGACACCGTGCCACCACCAGGCCGGGCCGGGACACTGTTGGCCATCAGCCGTTTTAAAACGACCAGCACGCCGGGTGACCCGGGGCCGCCGACGAATTTGTGTGGCGATATAAAGAGCGCGTCCAGGGCCGACTGCCCGCCCTTGCCAATGGCGTCGATATGGATATAGGGCGCGGCGGCGGCGTAATCCCAAAATGATAATGCACCATGCTTGTGCAACAGGGACGAAATGGATTGAGTATCTGACATGATACCGGTGACGTTTGAGGCGGCGGAAAAACTTCCGATCAGCAATTCCCGGCCTTTGTAGAGTTCGATCTGTTCTTCCAGGTGCTTCAAGTCAATGCGGCCATCTTTATCTTCATTGATGGTGATGACATCGGCGATGGTTTCGCGCCAGGTTAACTCGTTGGAATGATGTTCATAGGGACCAATAAAGACAACCGGCCTTTCATCGGCGGGAATATGTTGCGACAGTTTATACTTGGCATCCAGGTTGGCCGGGATGCGGATGTTCAGGATATCAATCAGTTGGTTGATCGCCCCGGTCGTACCAGAGCCGCAAAAAATAACCGCGTAATTGTCGTCGGCGCCGATAGATCGGCGGATCTGGGCCCGCGCCTGCTCGCGGTAATGGGTTGTCTGCAATCCGGTCAAAGACGTTTCCGTATGGGTGTTGGCGTAGAAGGGCAACACCCGGTCACGGATAAAATCTTCGATAAATTCAAGGGCGCGGCCGGACGCCGTGTAATCGGCGTAGGTAATACGCCGGCCCCCGTAGGGACCGTCGATCACCCGGTTGTCGCCGATAACCGATGACCTGATTTTATCGAGAAGAACGTCGTGCTTGCTCATCGTGCATTATTGGCAGTTTTTCCCCGCTTGGCGAATATAAATCATCAAGATACCTGCCGATAAAAGAGAAATCGGGCGTTTCGGC
>JABMOQ010000050.1 GCA_013204045.1 Rhodospirillaceae bacterium
CCGACCGATTCGTCTTCGGCCATTCACTCGGACAGCCTGTTCGGGTCTAAATACGTTATTCTGGAACCGGGCGGCGATGATGTATATTTGACCGATGGCGGTGAAATCACGTTTACCCAGGATGCGCTGATTGTCAGCGAACTGCTGGAACTGATCATCGGCGAGGGCAAGCGCCAGGCCCGGGAAGCAACGGAAGCCAAGGCCCAGGTATCTGCGGCCAAGGCGCAAATGAAAGAAGCGGCAAAAATTCTTGGTATCCAGCCGGGCACCGAAAATGACGCGACACAGGGAGACAACTAACCATGGGCAGGAACGCCATTGAAACCGTTTTAGGGGCCGTCGTGTTGGCGGTCGCCGGGATGTTCGTCTTTTTTGCCTACTCGACGGCCGAGGTACAGACCGTTCGCGGCTATGAAGTGACGGCAGCCTTCTACAAGATCGGCGGCCTGAACAAGGGCGGCGATGTGCGTATCAACGGCATCAAGGTCGGCACCGTCAACGATCAGGGCCTGGATCCCGATACCTATGATGCGGTCGTCCGCATGACCATCCAGCCGAATATTAAACTGCCCACCGACACCGTCGCCTCGATCGCCAGCGAAGGGATGCTCGGCGGAAAATACGTGCGTATCGAGCCGGGGTCGGAAAAAACCTTCATCGAGCCCGGCGGCGCGATTACCAAAACCAAGGATTTTAGGTCGCTTGAAGATCAGGTCGGCGAGATCATCTTCCTGGCAACCGGCGGCAATGAAAAAAACAAGTAGCGGCCAAAACAACCCGGCCCAATCCTGGCAGCCGGAAGAATACGAGAAAAACGCCGGTTTCGTCGCCGACTTAGGCTTAGGTGCCCTTGACCTGCTGGACCCCAGGCCGGGCCAACGTGTCCTCGACCTGGGCTGCGGCCATGGCAAGCTGAGCGAAAAAATCGCCCAGCGCGGGTGTCATGTGGTTGGCGTTGACGCCAGCCCCGAGCAGGTTGCCGGGGCCTCTGCCCGCGGCCTCGACGCCCGGGTCATGGACGGTACAAACCTCGATTTTAAGGGCGAATTTGACGCCGTTTTCACCAACGCCGCCCTGCATTGGATGAAAGATGCGGACGCGGTCATCGATGGCGTCTGGAAAGCCCTGGTTCCCGGGGGCTGCTTTGCCGGTGAATTTGGCGGCGCCGGCAACGTCGCCCGGGTCGCCCTCGCCATTGAACGGGCCCTGGATGCCCGTGGCCTCGACATTGCCGATTACTGGCCGTGGTATTTCCCGTCGCCGGACGATTATGCCGGGCGGCTTGCGGCCCGTGGCTTTAGCGTCCAACACATGGAACTGTTTTCACGGCCGACGCCGATTCCCGGCGATATCGAAGGCTGGCTGGATACCTTTTGCGAAAGTTTTTATGTTGCCGTTTCCGATGATGGGCGTCGTTCTTTCATTGATGACATCCGCGACGACCTGGCCGCTGATTTGTGCGGCCCGGATGGCATCTGGACGGTCGATTATGTGCGCCTTCGGTTCCGGGCGGTAAAGCCATGATGAAAAGCCTCAAGATTGCCGTGCTGGTATTTGTTGCAATGACCGGCGTCGCCCGGGCCGAGCTGTACAACACCACAATCTTGCAAGGCATGGACAAGGTGACGGCGCGGGTTACGACCATCGAGGCGCCGGTCGGCGATACGGTGCGTTTCGGCGTGCTCGAAATCATCGCCCGCACCTGTGACAAGCGTCCGCCCGAGGAAACGCCGGAAAGCGCTTCGTTTCTAGATATCTGGGAAATCAAGCCGGGGGAACCGGCGACCAGCATATTCCGGGGCTGGATGTTTGCCTCATCGCCGGCCCTGTCGGCGCTGGAACACCCGGTTTACGACGTCTGGGTGCTCGACTGCGCCAACATTGAATCGACCAAGCCCCAGCCGTTAGAAGAAGAGCCGGAAGAATCGCCGCCGCAGTAGAAATCGCCGTCGACCTGTAAGGCTTCTTCCAGCCTCAGCAGGTAATGGCGGGCCGGGATCTCGATGGCGCCGAAGCGCTCCAGGTGGTCGGTGATGAACTGGGTATCCAGTAATACATATCCGCCGGCCCTGAGCCGCGCCACCAGATGCACCAGCGCCACCTTGGAGGCATTGGTCCGGGCCGAAAACATGCTCTCGCCGCAGAACGCCCCCTTCAGCGCCACCCCGTACAGGCCACCGACCAATTTTCCGTCCATGCGGCATTCGACGCTGTGGGCCAGGCCCATGTCATGGAGCTCCGTATAGGCATCGATGATCTGATCGTTGATCCAGGTGTCGCCTTCGCCGCGCGGGGTGTCGGCGCAGGCCTCGATGATGGCCCTGAAATCCGTATCGACGGTGACCTGGAACGGGCGCTTCTTTAAAACCTTGCGCAGGCTTTTGGAAATATGGAAATCATCCAGTGGCAGGATGCCGCGCAATTTGGGATCGACCCAGAAAATGCCCGGATCGTCGCGCGCCTCGGACATGGGAAAAATACCGGCGGCGTAGGCGCGGACCAGAATTTCAGGCGTCAGTTTATGGGGGCCGGGCGTCGGGCGGCTCATTTTATGGGCCTTAAATCAAACAATATTTAAAGAGGCACGTAATTCGATGATAAGTAGGTTGGCAGTGTTTTGGATAGATTCAGTGCGGACTGGATCAGGCTCATACTGAACACTTTCAAAAGGATGTTCTGTTGCAGTTTTATGAAGTTTGAAAAGTAGAATATTGCATCCAGAGCACTTCTTTGAAATTCTGCGATTAATTATGCTTAATTCCATACCTATTTGTTGTCGAATGCGTTTAATTTCTGACCCTAGTTGGATTGAATCCTTTTCTTCATGCTTCCAGTTCCAATACCAACATGCTTTTTCTTCATACTCCCTTATCAGTGATTCTAGTTTGTTAACGCGCTCCCTAATTTCTACATGTCTGGTAGTTCTGCGTTCATAGAGTATTCTAATAATTAAGATAAATGCTCCTGATCCAAGAGCAATAGCCCCCCGGATAACCCATTCGTATATAACTGCCTGCAAATTATTATGCCCTATGTTCAGTGATGGTTTTCAATCTCTGTTTGGTTTACGTATTCCCAAACCTCATCGATTAAAGTGTCATCCTCGCTGACAACTTTAAGGCGTTCTCTAACCTCATCAATTGTGAAATAGCCCTTTCGGACAAGGCCGCCAAATACCTCTTCAAGAAAAGATGACCCATATCCAGCACCACCATCCAACTCAACAGTTACGGTGTTGTTGGCTCTAAGTGCAGGAACCAGATACTTTTCCCTAAAGGATTCACCTGAATACGGGCCATCAGAAATAAATCTTCCGGCAGGGGTGCGTGAAAATTCCTGTGCGATGTTAATAGCGGTGCTCATGACATATCCTCGTGAGGTATAATTCCTTCCCACTGTATAAGTGTGCCACCAATTGGTTTTCGATGTGTTAACAGTTCTTCAGATCCACTTTTATCATTTTCAGACCTAGAATATATGTATTCTCCTTGCCCACTCAAGATTCTGAGGCGGCCATCAGGTACAAGGTCTGTGTAGGCGCGGATGTCACACAACCCTCCACCCCTATGACTTTGCTGAGTTCTTGATGCCTTAATCTCCATTGCAGCACATATTCTTGAAGCATCGTTATCACCCAAATTTAGGCGAGTTAGAATACTGGAAAGGTACTTCTCTGAGTGTTTACGGGGAAGTGTATATGGAATTCCAACGCCCTGATCATAGAAAATCACAGTAAGGCGTCTTGACGATTGATCAAATGAGCCAGACATCCACCATTGACCTTTAAGCGGGGGCGTTTCGTGTTTTCCATCTTCCGGATAGGCATGATGAGCAACATTTGTCATGGCTTCAGTAAGCCCTCTGTATAATTTGTCACGGAACGGAAGGGGTGCCCCAAGAGATTCAAGGTCATCGCTCATTTGTTCAGCCAACGTACCAAAGGTACGATTTTTAGAACGGAAACGAACAAATGATCGTGGACCCGAAGGGGCGTTAATGTCTTTGGGTGGGTTAATTACTTCTAGAACATCAAAAAGCCCCATCTGTTGTAACAGGGTCCGTATTGATGGGTTCCATTTCCGAACATCAATAACTCGATGACGAAAACCCTGACTTAGACGCCACCGGTCTAGCTCTGCGGCAAGCAGAAGTGCCGCAGATGAGCCAATATTTCGAAGGGGCTTAAAATTTACTATGACACGATAGCCATTCACGACGCCGCATTCTCTGATGATATTTATAAATTCAATAACATCATTGTAGTTTGAGCGTAGACTGAACGTACTGGGAAATGGCAAGTCAATAACAGGACGCCCACGATTGTCGCGTGTTATCCCGTAATGCCGCTCCAGGCCAATTCCTTTTCGCCTTAATTTTGCTTTTATCTTTGACTCACGGGCACGTGAGTCAAGTTTTTCTCGTCTTCGGAGGAAATAACGCTTTTGGTCCTCGGAGAGAAATTTCATGATGGTTAGATACTAAAAGTTTTATGTAATAGATATCTCATCTCAGTCGCCTGAGCCGACGAACTTTTCCAGCCAATGTATATCGTATTCGCCGTTGACGAATTCCGGGGCGCTCATCAGGCGTTGATGCAGCGGGATCGAGGTCTCGAGCCCGTCGATGACGTATTCGTCGAGGCAGCGCCTGAGCCGCATCAGGCATTCATTGCGGTTGGTGCCGTGGACGATCAGCTTGGCGATCATGCTGTCGTAGTAGGGCGGCACCGTGTAGCCGGAATAAAGCGCCGAATCGACACGCACGCCCAGCCCGCCGGGGGCGTGGTAATCGCCGATGGTGCCCGGCGACGGCATGAAGGTGACCGGGTTTTCCGCATTGATCCGGCATTCGATGGCGTGGCCGTTGAAAGTTACGTCGTCCTGGGTGTACCCCAAGGGCGCGCCGGCGGCGATGCGGACCATTTCACGGACCAGATCAAGGCCGGTGATCATTTCGGTGATCGGATGCTCGACCTGCAATCGGGTGTTCATCTCGATAAAATAGAACTCGCCGTTCTCGTATAAAAATTCGATGGTGCCGGCGCTGCGGTAGCCGATTTTTTTCACTGCGTCTGCCGCGATCTTGCCGATCTTCTGGCGCACGTCGTCGTTAAGGGCCGGCGAGGGGGCTTCTTCCAGTACTTTCTGGTGGCGCCGTTGCAGGGAACAATCGCGCTCGCCCAGATGCACCACGTTGCCGAAGCCGTCGGCCAGGATCTGGATTTCAATGTGCCGGGGGTTGCTTAAATATTTTTCCATATAGACCTGACCGTTGCCGAATGCCGACTGGGCCTCGTTGCTGGCCATGCTGATTGCATCGGGAAGTTCGTCGGCGCTATGGGCCAGTTTCATGCCGCGTCCGCCACCGCCGGCGGTCGCCTTGATGAGCACCGGGTAGCCAATGTCGGCGGCAACTTTCAGCGCCTTTGCATCATTTTCCACGGCCCCGTCAGAGCCGGGAACCACCGGGATACCGGCATCCATGACCGCCTGCTTGGCGGCGATCTTGTCGCCCATCAGGGAAATGTGTTCAGGCTTGGGACCGATGAAGACAAAGTCGTGGTCTTCGACCTTTTCGGCGAAGTCGGCGTTTTCCGACAGGAACCCGTATCCCGGGTGGATGGCATCGGCATTGGAAATGGCGGCGGCGGTCAGTATGGCCGGTATGGAAAGGTAACTGTCCTTGGCCGCCGCGGGGCCGATACAGATGCTTTCATCGGCCAGGCGCACATGCATGGCATGAGCGTCGGCGGTCGAATGAACGGCCACGGTGCGAATACCCATCTCGCGGCAGGCACGCTGGATGCGGAGTGCGATCTCGCCGCGGTTGGCGATCAGGACCTTTTCAAACATCTGCTTACTCAATGATCAGCAGGGGTTCGCCAAATTCCACCGACGTTCCGTTGCCGACTAAAATTCTGGAAACCTTGCCGCTCCGCGTCGCCTTGATCGGGTTGAAAACCTTCATCGCCTCGATCAGCACCAGGGTGTCCCCCTCGGCCACCTCATCGCCGATCTTGACGAAAGCCGGGGTATCCGGATCGGGCGATGTGTAGACCGTGCCGACCATGGGCGAGACGACGACGCCGGGGTGATTGGCATGGGCTTCGGCTTCCGAATGTTCCGGGTGGGCGCCTTCTGCCACCGCCGCTACCGCCGCCACAGCCGGTGCGGCAAAGGTCCCACCGCCCTTGGCGACGCGCAGATGTATGTCGCCGGTGGCGTATTCAATCTCGCCCAGGCCGGTTTCATCCAGCAGCCCGGCCAATTGGCGGACCAGACCCGCGTCGATGGTGGATTTCTTGTTTGGTTTTTTTTCAGCCATTTTTTCTCAAGCTTTGTTTTTCAGGATTCCGGCCGCCGCTTCAATTGCCATTTCATAGCCGAAGCCGCCGAATCCGCAAATCATACCAAGGGCGGCCTTGGAAACATAGGAATGATGGCGGAATTCCTCACGTTGATGAATGTTCGACAAATGCACCTCGATGACCGGCAGGTCCGAGGCCTTGAGCGCATCCAATAGCGCCACCGAGGTATGGGTATAGGCCCCGGCGTTAACCAGCAACAGGTCGGCATCGCCCTTCGCCTGCTGGACCCAGTCAACCAGTTCGCCTTCGGTGTTGGTTTGCCGGAACTCCACGGTCAGGCCCAGCCCCTTGGCGCGTTTGCGCGTCGCCGCCTCGATACCGGCCAGTGTTTCGTGGCCATAGACATCGGGCTCGCGGGTGCCCAGCAAATTCAGGTTGGGCCCGTTGAGGACCAGTATTTTCGCCACCATAGGGAGCCCACAGTCTGTTAATATTGACGAAATTTATAGCACGCGCCGTCGGCGCTGTAATAAAAGACTATTGGATGATACTCAACAAAACGTCAAAATAATGGCTAATATCCCCAAAGATCGGAATTTCCTCATGCAAGTGACCATCAACGGCGAGGCCAAATCCTTCGACGCTGCGCTGACCGTCCGCCAGCTACTGGGCGAAATCGGCCTGGATAGCGCCAAGGTGGCGGTCGAGCGCAATCTTGAGATCGTCCCCAAGTCGAGCTACGGCGACATCTCGCTGGCCGACGGCGACAAGCTGGAAATTGTCCATTTCATTGGCGGTGGCGCCCCTGACCAGGACGATGACTTCCTTGAAATCGCCGGCCACAAGATGACCTCGCGGCTGATCGTCGGCACCGGCAAGTACAAGGACTACGAACAGAACCGTCTGGCGGTCGAGGCGGCGGGCGCCGAAATGGTCACCGTGGCCGTCCGCCGGGTCAACCTGACCGACCCCAAGGCGCCCATGCTGATGGATTCCATCGATCCGAAAAAATACATTTATCTTCCCAACACGGCGGGTTGTTTTACCAAGGACGATGCGCTGCGCACGTTAAGGCTGGCGCGCGAGGCCGGCGGCTGGGATCTGGTCAAGCTGGAAGTCCTGGGCGACGAGAAAAGTTTGTACCCGCGTATGATCGAAACCCTGGAAGCAACCGAGACCCTGATTGCCGATGGATTCAAGGTGATGGTCTATTGTTCCGACGATCCCATCATGTGCAAACGCCTGGAAGATATGGGCTGTGTCGCCATCATGCCCTTGGGCGCGCCGATCGGTTCGGGCCTCGGCATCCAGAATCCGGTCAACATCCGTATGATCGTCGAACAATCCAAGGTGCCGGTGATCGTCGACGCCGGTGTCGGCACCGCGTCCGATGCCACGGTCGCCATGGAGCTTGGCTGCGACGGGGTGCTCATGAACACCGCCATCGCCGCGGCCAAAGATCCGGTGCGCATGGCCCGCGCCATGAAGCACGCGGTCATCGCCGGACGTCAGGCCTACCTGGCCGGGCGCATGGCGAAAAAAATGTACGCCGATCCTTCGTCACCGCTGGGCGGCTTGATTTAAAGGAGAGTCTCATGGACGACGAACTGTTCGAAAAGGGCCTGGCCAGGCGCAAGGCGACCCTGGGCGACGCCTATGTCGAAGGCGTCATGGATAACGCCGACGATTTCAGCCGCCCGTTTCAGGAAGCCATGACCGCCTGGTGCTGGGGCTTCGGCTGGGCCGATGATGCCATCGACGCCAAGACCCGTTCAATGATGAACCTGGCCATGATCGGGGCGTTGGGCAAAATGCAGGAATGGGAATTGCACTGCAAAGGGGCGCTGAAGAACGGTGTTTCCGTCGAGGAAATTCGCGCCATCGTCCACGTCATCGGTATCTACTGCGGCGTGCCGCAAGGCGTCGAATGCTTCCGCCACGCCCGCAAGGTGCTGGAAGCAGAAGGCAAGCTTTAACAGCTATTCAGTTACTTGTCGCCGGGGCGGCGCATGAAGGCAGGCACGCTGTCGGTGTTGCCGAAGGCGGTGGCTTTGCCGCCGCCGGAGTCTTTGCGTTCTGTGCGCTGTGGGCGGCCACCGGGTTTTTTCTCGGGCCCATGCCGCTGTGGCTGGCTGTCGCTTTTGTCGGCGGGCCGGGGGTCACTTTCGGCCGCTGCCCGTTCGGGCTGCTTGCCCCCCCGTCTAGCCCCACGATTGCGTCCGCGTCCGCCGCGGCTGCGCGTGCGCTCGCTTTTCTGTTCGCCGCCTTCGCCGCCCGTGCCCGCGTCGCCGCTTTTCTCTTGCGGTTGTGGCAGCGGTTCGGCGGCTTTGATGCCATCCAGCTTGATCAACGGAATATCCCTTTTGATCAGGCGGGTGATGGCGTCCAGATACTTGGCGTCTTCGGCGACGGCGATGGTGAAGGCGTGGCCCTGAATCCCGGCGCGTCCG
>JABMOQ010000051.1 GCA_013204045.1 Rhodospirillaceae bacterium
AAGAAGGGTTGGGGGATATCTTTCAATTTCGCGAATAGGGCTTGTTCGACGATTGTCTTTTGCTCGTTTGCGTGAACCTTCGCCGAACCGGTCGCCGTCGATGCCGATTCACGCCGACCGGCATAGACCGGGCGCGTAGCCTTGCCACCGGCCTTGCCAACTAGATAATCCCGGCGCGGCGACACGAACATCCAAGAACCCATGTTGGCGGGCTCTTCCTGGCACCAGATGACCTCGGCATGGGGGTAACGGGCCAGTTGCTGAAAAAGGGTTTTTCGCGGCCATGGGTAAAGCTGCTCCAGGCGAATGATGGCGACATCCTTGATGCCCTCGTCGCGGCGCTTTTGCAAAAGATCGTAGTACACCTTGCCGGAACATAAAACGACCCGGCGGATGTTCTTGTCGAGCTCCAGATTATCAATTTCCGGCAACACCCGGCGGAAGCGTGTTTCCGGCCCCATTTCCCCCAGTTTCGAGACCACCAGCTTGTGACGGAGCAGCGATTTCGGCGCCATGACGATCATCGGTTTGCGGAAGTTGCGGCGCATTTGACGGCGCAGGGCGTGAAAATAGTTGGCCGGCGTGGTCAGGTTGACGACCTGCATGTTGTCCTCGGCGCACAATTGCAGGAATCGCTCGGGCCGGGCCGATGAATGTTCCGGGCCCTGACCCTCGAAGCCGTGGGGCAACAACATGACCAGCGCCGACATGCGCAGCCACTTGGTCTCGCCCGACGCGATGAACTGGTCGATGATCACCTGCGCACCATTGGCAAAATCGCCGAACTGGGCTTCCCACAAAACAAGGGTGTGCGGTTCGGCCAGGGAATAGCCGTATTCAAAGCCGAGGACGCCGGCCTCGGACAGGGGGCTGTCCATGACTTCGAAATTGGCCTGGCCATCGCGAATACAGCTTAACGGGAAATAGCGGTCTTCGGTGTTCTGGTCGATCAGCACGCAATGGCGATGGGAGAACGTGCCGCGGCCTGAATCCTGCCCCGACAACCTGACTCCCGTGCCCTCGATAAGCAAGGTGCCGAAAGCCAGGGCTTCGGCCGTCGCCCAGTCGATCCCGGAAGCGTCTTCGATCATCTTGCGCTTGCCTGCCAGTTGCCGGGCGATCTTGCTGTTCAGTTCGAAATTATCCGGTTTGCGCGAGATTGCCATGCCGACCTCGTGCAGCAGGTGCATGGCCACCGAGGTGTCATCGTCGCGCAGTTCCTCGTCACCGGTTAATTGCGCCAGGCCGGTCCAGGTGCCCTCCAGCCAGTCGGCCTTGTTGGGCTTGTAACTTTCCGAAGCGGTGAAGTCCTTTTCCAGAAGGGCGTCGAAATCGGCGACGATCTGATCGCCTTCGCCGTTGTCAAGGACGCCTTCTTTTTCCAGGCGCCGGGCATAAATTTCCCGAGTCGTCGGGTGCTTGGCGATGGCCTTGTACATGATCGGCTGGGTGAACATCGGCTCGTCGCCTTCGTTATGGCCATGGCGGCGGTAACAGAACATATCGATGACCACGTCGCGGCCGAATTCGTGGCGAAACTCGGCGGCGATGCGGGCCACATGGACGACCGCTTCCGGATCATCGCCATTGACATGGAATATGGGCGCCTGAATGCCCTTGGCAACGTCTGACGGATACGGCGACGAGCGCGACTTGGTCGGCGATGTGGTGAAACCGATCTGGTTGTTGACGATAAAATGGATGGTGCCGCCGGTGCGGTAGCCGCGAAGCTGTGACAGGTCGAGGGTTTCCGGCACCAGCCCTTGCCCGGCAAAGGCGGCATCGCCGTGCATCAGAAGCCCCATGATTTTCTTGCGGCTTTCATCACCGATCAGGCTTTGCTTGGCCCGCACCTTGCCGAGCACGACGGTGTTGACGGCTTCCAGATGGGACGGGTTGGCGGTCAGCGATAAATGCACCCTGTCGCCGTCGAATACCCGGTCGGCGGAAGTTCCCAGATGATATTTAACGTCACCGGAGCCCATGATGTCGTCGGGCCGGGACGAGATGCCCCTGAATTCCGAGAACATGGCGATGTAGGGCTTGCTCATGATGCTGGCCAGCACGTTCAAACGGCCCCGGTGCGGCATACCGATAACCACTTCCTTGGTGCCCAACTGGCCGCCGCGCTTGATGATCTGTTCAAGCGCCGCGATCAGGCTTTCGCCGCCGTCCAGGCCGAACCGTTTGGTGCCGGTGTATTTTTTATCCAGGAATTTTTCGAACCCTTCCGCCTCGACCAGGCGCTGATAGATGAAGCGCTTGCCCTTGAAGGTAAACTGGGTCTGGTTGTGGATGCCCTCGATGCGGCGCTGAATCCATGCCCGTTCCACGGGATCTTGCATGTGCATGAATTCGACGCCGATGGACCCGCAATAGGTTTCCCTGAGCACCTGCAGAATTTCCCGCGCCGTTGCCGTTTCCAGCCCCAGCACGTTGTTGATAAAGATCGGCCGGTCCATGTCGGCTTCCGTGAAGCCGTAGTTTTTGGGGTCAAGCTCCCGGTGGTGGGCATGGCCCTCGATCCCCAGGGGATCAAAATTTGCGATCAAATGGCCGCGAACCCGATAGACGCGAATCATCATCAGGGCGTTGATCGAATCGAGCGTCGCCTGGCGAATTCTGTCGGCATCGGCCCGTCCGGCCAGGCCGTGGGCCATGGTCGGCAGGCCGCGGCCCATCATTTCGACCGGGCTGCGCATGCCTTCGGGCACTTCTTCGGCCGCCTCGCCGCCTTTCGTTCCGATGATGCCGGCGGTCGGCGGCGACCAGCTGGCGCCGCGCAGGTCGTCAAGGACGCCGCGGGCATCGCCTTGCAGGTCGGTGAAGAATTCTACCCAGCTCTGATCGACGGAATTGGCGTCGTCCAGATAGCGGGCATAGAGCTCGGCAACGTAACTGGCATTGGTGCCGGACAGGAATGTATCGAGTGTTGCTGCCATGACTGGAAAACAATGGCCGTTAACAGGCCGTCCCCTTAAATTTAACCGCCGTTACCCCTTCAGGGCTTTTAACATGGTGCTGCCGATGGATGATGGCGAGTCCGCAATATGGATTCCGGCAGCTTTCAGGGCCTCGATCTTGTCGGCGGCGGTTCCCTTGCCGCCCGAAATAATAGCGCCGGCATGGCCCATGCGGCGCCCCGGCGGGGCCGTCATCCCGGCGATAAAGCTGACCACCGGTTTTTTGGTTTTCGAAGCCTTGATAAAATCGGCTGCCTCTTCTTCTGCCGTGCCGCCAATCTCGCCAATCATGACGATGGCCTCTGTTTCGTCGTCGCCAAGGAACATGTCCAGGCAGTCGACAAAATTGGTGCCGTTGACCGGGTCACCGCCAATGCCGATGCACGTGGTCTGGCCCAGACCGGCAGCCGTCGTTTGGGCCACCGCTTCATAAGTCAAGGTGCCAGAGCGCGACACGATGCCAATCTTGCCACGGGTGTGAATATGGCCCGGCATGATGCCG
>JABMOQ010000052.1 GCA_013204045.1 Rhodospirillaceae bacterium
ATTCAAAAGAAAGCGTTATAGTCACCGCCATGGGAACCCTGATATCCATCTCTGATCTGTCGAAAACCTACGCCGACGGCTTCCAGGCCCTGAAGGGCATTAATCTGGATATTAACGACGGCGAGATCCTCGCCCTGCTCGGCCCCAACGGCGCCGGCAAGACGACGCTGATCAGCATCATCTGCGGCATCGTCACCCCGAGCACCGGCACAGTCAGCATTGACGGCCATGACATCATCACCGATTACCGGATGACCCGTTCAAAAATCGGCCTGGTCCCCCAGGAACTGACCACCGACGCTTTTGAAACCGTGTGGGACACCACCACCTTCAGCCGCGGCCTGTTCGGCAAGAAAGCCAATCCCCAGCATATCGAGAAAGTCCTCAAAGACCTGTCCCTGTGGAACAAGAAAGACAGCAAGATCATGGCGCTTTCCGGTGGTATGAAACGCCGGGTGCTGATCGCCAAGGCGCTTTCACACGAGCCAGAGATTCTGTTCCTGGATGAGCCGACCGCCGGGGTCGATGTGGAACTGCGCAAGGACATGTGGCGACTCGTCCACGAACTTCGCGCTTCGGGTGTCACCATCATCCTGACCACCCACTATATTGAAGAGGCCGAAGAAATTGCCGATCGGGTCGGTGTCATCAACAACGGTGAAATGATTGTCGTCGAGGAAAAAACTGAACTGATGCGCAAGATGGGAAAGAAGCAGTTGACGCTGGATCTATTGACTAACCTTGAGTCCATTCCACAAGACCTGATCCCTTACAATCTGGAACTTACCGATGATGGCAGCCGGTTGCTTTACACTTACGACACCCAGGCAGAACGAACGGGCATTACCGCCCTGCTCGGCCACCTCCATGACGCAGGGATCAAGTTCAAGGACCTGAACACGACGCAAAGTTCGCTGGAAGATATTTTTGTGACTCTGGTAAAGGAAGGCCAATGAACTTTCATGCGATTGTCGCCATCTACAAATTTGAAATGGCCCGCGCCAGACGCACCCTGTTTCAAAGCGTCATATCCCCGGTTATTTCCACGTCACTGTATTTTGTCGTTTTCGGCTCTGCCATCGGCTCCCGGCTTTCCGAAATTGACGGTGTCAGCTATGGCTCGTTTCTGGTGCCGGGCCTGATTATGCTTTCCCTGCTGACCGAGAGCGTTTCCAATGCCTCATTCGGAATCTATTTTCCTAAATTCACCGGCACCATCTACGAACTGTTGTCGGCACCCATATCATCTTTCGAAATCGTTCTTGGTTATGTCGGTGCGGCAGCGACCAAATCCATCGTGCTTGGCCTGATCATTCTTGCCACGGCGAGCCTGATCGTACCGGTGCATATCATCCATCCCGTCTGGATGCTTTTGTTCCTGGTTCTGACTGCCGTGACGTTCAGCCTGTTCGGCTTTATTATCGGTATTTGGGCCGATGGTTTCGAAAAGCTGCAAATCGTTCCGATGCTGGTGGTGACGCCGCTGGTTTTTCTGGGCGGTAGTTTTTATTCGATCAATATGCTGCCGCCGTTCTGGCAGAATGTCACCCTGTTCAATCCGGTTCTCTACCTGATTAGCGGCTTCCGCTGGAGCTTCTATGAAATCGCCGACGTCAGCATGGAATTCAGCCTGACCATGATCTTGATCTTCCTATCGACGTGCATATTTGGCGTGTGGTGGATTTTTAAGACCGGCTATCAAGTTAAAAAGTAGGCGCCCACCTAAACCTTCATGCCCATCACACGGCCCTCGTAAATGGCCATGACCGCCGATCGCGGTGCCACGCAGTCGCCGACGCTATGAATTTCCAGCCCGCTTTCGGCCAGTTCACCGGCGAGCCATGTTTCGGCGACGTTTGTTGTGGCCAGAACCAGGGCGTCGGCATCCATGCGGCGCTCAATGCCGGTCAGCAGATCGCGGACGGTGGCGCCATCGCCATGCCATTCGGTCACCGCCGATTCACAAAACCAATGGCATCCCAGTTTCTTGAGCCGTTCGCGCAGCGGCCCGTCGGCGGAGGTACGGGTCAAGTCAAACCCGACCATCGGCGCCGCCGTGATGATGGTGACCTGATGATCCTTTTCGGCCAGGTGCATGGCGGTGCCGGCGGCCCGCCAGTTGCCGGTATCGTCGAGCACCAGCACCCGCTTACCGGGCCTGCCGGTGCGCGCCATGACATCTTCGACGGAAAAAACATTGGGCTGGTCAATACCGGGCAAGGTTTCCATCAACGGCAAGGCGCGCTGGAAGCCACTTGCCGCCGGCAGGGAGCCGGTCGCCATGACCACGGCATCGGCGCCGAAAGATTTAACCTCGTCACCATCGAGGGGCGCGTTGAGGCGGATATCGACGCCGAGCTTTATAAGCTGGCGTTCATACCATTCAATCAGTTCGGAGATTTGCGAGCGCCGGGGCTGTAAGCCGGCGAGCCGGAACTGGCCGCCAAGATCGGATGCCGCCTCGACCAGGGTCACGGTGTGACCGCGTTCGGCAGCGACGCGCGCCGCCTCAAGCCCGGCCGGCCCGCCGCCGACGACCAACACTTTTTTCGGCGTCTCTGTCGCCGTAAACCTGTCGCCACCCCATTCGAACTCGCGCCCCGCCGACGGATTTACCAAACACGAGATCCAGTAATCCCGCGATCGCCGCCCCCAACACATATGGTTACATGAAATACAGCCGCGAATGTCATCATCGCGGCCGTCTTTGGCTTTATTGGCAAGATGCGGATCAGCAATCTGCCCGCGCACAATGGAGACCATGTCGGCTTGCCCCGAGGCAACGACATAATCGGCATTTTCAGGCGTGCGGATATGACTTTCAGCCTGCACCAAGGCGTGCTTGACGACACTGCGAAGTGCCTCGGCAAACGGCGCGCCAAGCTTGTCGGGGAACAAGAAAGACGGGATCAGGCAAGAGGTATCAAAATACGATCCGGTGCCACAGGTCACATAGTCGATCAGGTGGTTTTCATCGTGGTAGGCGATGATTTCCTGCATGGACTCGATACTCAGCGCCGCCTCACTGGTCGGATCAACGCTGACCGCCATGCCGATGATGAAATCCTCGCCGACCGTGCTGCGGATACGGCGGATGATTTCGGTCGAAAAACGCATGCGGTTTTCAAACGTCCCGCCCCACTTGTCATCGCGCCTGTTTGACCACGGCAACCAGAACTGGTCGATCAGGGCGTGATAGGCGGCAAAAAGTTCAATCCCGTCGAAGTCCGCCTCGAAGGCGCGCCGGGCGGCCTGCACAAAACCGTCAATGACGTCTTCGATCTCGGCCTCGGTCATGGCATGGCTGCCGTCGTAGTCGTGGTAGGACGGCAAGCCCGACGGCGAGAAGTTTGGCATATAGGAATTGTCAAAATCCCCATGTTGTCCGACGTGATAAAGCTGATGGATCATGACCGTGCCGTGGGCGTGACAGGCATCGGTGATGGCCCGGAAACCCGGGATCACAGCATCGTCGGAAGGACGGAAGTTGCCGCGGGTCAACACCGCCGTGGCATGCACCGGCACCGGCTCGACGACGATCATCCCCGCCCCGCCCAGAGCCCGCTCCGCGTAATACCCCAAATGCCGTCCCACTGGCAGGCCGTCCTCGGCCATGTTGGTGGTATGAGCCCCGAAGACGATGCGATTTTTCAGGGTCTTGTGGCGCAGGGTCAATGGCGTAAATAAATTCGGAAACGGCTGGGTCATAACGCTTGGGCCTCCCTGCCCCGCCACACGGTCAGCCCGATACCCACACCGATCAGGGCGATGCCGGGGATGTGATAGGCCTCCAGCCGTTCGCCCAGGAACAGCATGGCGAACAGGGCCGAGAATACCGGCAACAGGTGCAGGAACGGCCCGGCCTTGATGGCGCCGATGCGGGCGACGCCGCCGTTCCAGCAAAAGTAGGCGACGACGGAAGCAAAAATGGCCACATAGCCGATGGAGGCCAGATTGGCCGCATTGATGACGATACCACCCATGGTGTTCAGTTCCCACAGGTACAGCGGCAGCATCAATAGAGTCCCGAGACAAGCGATGGCCACCAATAGAACCGTAGCGGAAAGTTCTTTGGGTCGGTCTTTCAGCAGCACCGAATAAATGCCCCACAAAGGCACTGCGGCCAACAGCAGCAGATCGCCGGTATTGAAGGTCAGCGTCCTGATCAGTGAAATGTCAGCGCGGGTGACGATGACGGCGACACCCAGCAGCGATACCATCAACCCCGCAAACTGTTGGCGAGTTAACTTGTCGCGATGAATAACCCAGGCGATCGGGGGAATAACTATCGGGTTGGTCGCCATCATCAACCCGGCGTTGACCACCGTCGTCGAACGCAGCCCGGTATAGACGAGGGCATGGAAAAAGACGACACCGGTCAGCGTCAGCATAACCAGCCATTTCCAGTGCTGTTGCAATATGTGCAGTTCAGATTTGAGTTTAGGTGCTGCCAGCACCAAAAAAATCACCGTGGCGGCTGTCCAACGCCAGAAGTTAAGCGTCATCGGCGGAATGTCGCCGTGCATCAGCCGGCCAATAATGAAATTCCCGGCCCAGATGGCCGTGGATGTGGCCAGCAACAGGTAGGGTAACGCCGGATGATCCGGGTTACTTTTCAATAGGCAGTCCCTGCTTGTTCCAGGCGACCATGCCGCCCTTGACAATAGCGACGTTGGTAAATCCGGCCTTGGTCAGGATGCGGGCGGCGCGCGGCGAACGGTTGTTGGTGCGGCAGGTGATAAAGATGGGGGCATCCTTGAGATCATAAATTTCACTACCGACGGCAGCCAGGCGTTTATCCAGCTCCATGCCGGCCAGGTTTACCGACCCCGGCACATGACCCAGTTCGCCGGTAAATTCCCCTTCTGAGCGCACATCGAGCACGACCACATTCATACCGGTGTCGATCAGGTCGTAAATCGACTTTGGCTCGATGAACGGCACCCCCGCGGTCAGCCGCGGCAGGAATTTCACCATCACCAGGGTTCCAAGGATGAACACGGCGCCGATGACATACATAGGATCAAAATTGTCGAAAAAAGAGGACTCCACAGGGCTGGCCTTTCAAAATTCGGAAAAATGGAAGGTAATCCCCCAAATTCGCCGTTGCAAGGACTTGTACCTAAGGCTATGAGTCCGCCCCATGAGTGTTTCTTCCCCTAATCCCGTTCACGTCATCGGCGGCGGCCTGGCCGGCAGCGAAGCCGCCTGGCAGCTGGCCCGGGCCGGTGTGCCGGTAACCTTGCACGAAATGCGTCCCCAACAGACTACCGATGCCCATGTGTCGGGCGGCCTGGCCGAACTGGTGTGCTCGAACTCGTTCCGCTCTGACGATGCCGAGCATAACGCCGTCGGCCTGCTGCATGAGGAAATGCGCCGGCTGGGATCCTTGATCATGGCCAGCGCCGACCGCACCAAGGTGCCCGCCGGGGGCGCCCTTGCCGTCGATCGGGAAGGATTTTCGGCCGCCGTCGAAGAAGCCTTGAATGGAGAACCGCTGATTACCATCGAGCGCCAGGAAATTGCCGCCCTGCCCGATGAATGGGACAGCGTCATTATCGCTACCGGGCCACTGACATCTGACCGGCTGGCCGGATTCATCCGTGAACTGACGGGCAAGAACGCCCTCGCCTTTTTCGACGCCATCGCGCCGATCATCCATGTGGAGTCCGTCGACTTTTCAAAAGCCTGGTATCAATCGCGTTATGACAAGGGGACCGGCAAGGACTATATCAACTGCCCGCTTGATGCGACCCAGTACGATGCTTTTATCGATGCCCTTCTGGAAGCCGAGAAAACCGAATTTCGCGAATGGGAAGGCACGCCCTACTTCGAGGGCTGCCTGCCGATCGAGATCATGGCCGAACGCGGCCGCCAGACTCTCGCCTATGGGCCCATGAAACCGGTCGGCCTGACCAATGAGCATGACCCGCAAGTGAAGCCCCGCGCCATTGTGCAACTCAGGCAGGATAATACCCTGGGCACCCTGTTCAACATGGTCGGATTTCAAACGAAGCTCACCTACGGCGAACAAAAACGTATTTTCCGTTCCATTCCGGGCCTGGAAAAGGCCGAGTTTGCACGCCTGGGTGGCCTGCACCGCAACACCTTCCTCAACTCGCCGAAACTGCTCGACGAAACCTTGCGCCTGAAATCAAGGCCTTCGTTACGCTTCGCCGGGCAAATCACCGGCTGCGAGGGCTATGTGGAAAGCGCCGCCGTCGGCCTGATGGTGGGCCGTTACGCCGCCGCCGAAAGACTCGGCCGCCCCCCTTCCCCGCCACCGCCGACAACTGCCTTGGGTGCATTGCTGCATCACATTACCGCAGGTGCCGATGAAGCAACCTTCCAGCCCATGAACGTCAATTTTGGCCTGTTTCCGCCACTTGAAGGTGCCGATGCCCTAAACGAAAAAGGCCGCAACCTTAAGGGCAAGGATCGCAAACTGAAGATGAGCACCCGAGCCCTGGCCGATCTTGATAAATGGATCGGGGATACCCCGAAGCGTTAAGAATCAGCTATGATGGGTACATGTTTTTCCGCATTTTCAAATGGCTAACGATTGGATTGCTGATGCTATGGTTCGCCCCGGCGGTCCAGGCCCAGGATTTGTCGGCGGCAACTCAGCACCTGTTCGAGTCGGTCGAAAATGACGACCTGGCCGGTGTCCAGATCAGCATCGCCGGCGGCGGCGACATCAACGCCTATAATGACTGGGGCCTGACCCCGGTCGACCTGGCCGCCGACAAGGGCTATTTTGAAATCGTTCATTATCTTTTGTCGGTACGCGATGTCCTCGACTCAAGACGCACCACACAACCGCCACCAGCACCAACCCAGGCAACGGTAATCCCGGTGCCCCCTGAAGGGGCTCTCCAGCCGCCACCTGCGCCTGCTCCGGTAGCCGAAGTTTACAGCCCGCCACCGGGTTCCGATCCGTGGTCGGCGACGGTGGTCACATCGGAGCCGCCTCAGGAAACACCCGCCGCCTTCGATCCCCAGCAAAGCGTGCCGGGAACATCGCTGCCGGTCATCGGTGAAGTACGCGGCCCGGCAATTGACCTTGCCGTGCGTCCGCCCAACCCCGAGCCTGCCTTAGAACCTGAGCCAGCGACACAAGCTGCCTCGATTCCGCAAGCGACAACCCAATCCCTGCCGGTAGCACCACCGCCGATTGAAGTCGATGACGGCCCCGGAATTTTCGATCAGGTTAAAAATTTCTTTAGTTTTGGTAGCGAAGATGCTGAAAAGCCTGAGGAGACGGTCATCGGTGCGGCGCAGACGAAACCTGCGCCAGAAACCGTCTCTCCGGTAATACAACCGGAGCCCGAGCCTGAGCCTGAGCCCACAACCGTTGGCCCGACCCCCGAACAGGTCAGACAGGCGCTGGCCGCATCGCCGCCGACCGCACCGGTCAGCACGCCCGGCGATGGGCCGCAATCCATTGAGGGCAAGATATTTCCGGAACCGGTAACCCAGGCCCTGATGCTTCCGGCCCTTGATAAGAACACGCCGCCGCCGACCGTTGAATCGGTGACCGAAAAACCCGAGCCGGCCGCACCTCCTCCCGAAAAAACCAAAGTAGGAACCACAACTCCGCCCGGCAAACCCAAGGATGAAAGAGGCCTGTTCGATAAAGTCACGTCTTTTTTCGGCATCGGAAATGATCAGGGCAAGGATGAAAATTCATCCGAAGAAGGAGCAAAAAAATCCGGCCAATTCGGCGACTGGTCGGTCAAGCAGATCGAGCAGGCACAACTGGCGCCGAGACCGCCTGACGAAAAACCACTTGTGCGCAAAAAGAAACTGTCACCGGATCCGCGCCTCGACGGCGTTATCTTGTCTCTTGGCACGACCACATCGTTAGGGAAAGCGATGCCGCAGCAGGAGCCGGCCCCGTGGTTTCAAAAATCCTGCGTCTCCAAGAAATCTGATTCTGTTGTTTTTTGTATCGAACCGCTCGACTGGCCTGACGACATAAGTCCCCATTTCCTGTCCGATTCGATCATGTATGAAGGCAACAAGGTTATCGTCCGCTACGACGAGGGCTCGGCAACATATTTCCATACCCTTTTTCCGTCCCAGTCATATCCGATGATCGTCGATTTCTTCACCCGCCGCTATGGCAAGCCGACCAAACAGATAAACCGTTCGATCGCACCACTGGCCTCGCCGCGCATGGAAAACCCAACGGTAATCTGGAAAAGCATTGCTCCGGTGACCAATTTGCTGACAACCCTGGAAATTCGTATGTTCGATGACAACCGCGGCGGCTTCCCGGACACCAAGCGCGGGGCGGTGTACCTCTATCATGAATGGTCGCAGCCCGTGTTTCCGCAGCTCTCGTCGGTGGAACTAATGCTGCTTCGGGCCGAGAAAAGAACCGAGTAGCCCCTGTCCAGGTCATTTTTTCATTCACTGCGAATCAGGCAGCACTCGAAATCCTGTGCCCTGAATCTCCTCCCTCTACAAGGGATTGATTCCAAAGAGCTTTAGTTAAACCATTGAAATTTCACGATGATGATATATATACAGGGTCTGTTTAGAGATTTTCTAATTTAACTTTCGTTTTTCAACAAGAGGTGATTCAAGCCATGGCTGGAATTCTAACAAATCTACGCAATACGGTGATCGCAGGGTTGGTGCTCACCATTATCATGATTGTTATCGTCACCGGCGTTACCGGTGAGGCATTTGCCCTAGATTTCACCTATCGGGCCTTCATCATCCGCTGGCTTCATGTGCTGAACGGCGTCATGTGGATCGGCCTGTTGTGGTATTTCAACTTCGTACAAGTGCCCAATATGCCGAAAATCCCGGATGATCAGAAACCGGCCATCAGCAAGGTCATCGCCCCGGCCGCCCTGTTCTGGTTCCGTTGGGCCGCCATGGGCACCATCGTCTTCGGACTTTTGCTGGCCATGATCAACGGCTACCTGCTGGAAGCCCTGACCATCGGCGCCATCGAAAACTTCGAAAATGCCAAGCACGTGGCCATCGGCATCGGCATGTGGATGGGCATTATCATGTGGTTCAATGTGTGGTTCCTTATCTGGCCGAACCAGAAGAAGGTTCTCGGCATGGTCGAAGCGACCGCCGACGAAAAAGCCGCTGCCGGTCGCATCGCTTTGTTCGCCTCGCGCACCAACACGCTGCTGTCGTTCCCCATGCTCTACGCCATGGTCTCGGCCCAGAACATTTACTAAGTTCAGGCAGTATCAAAAGAAAGGCCCGGCGGAAACGTCGGGCCTTTTTTTGTGGCTAGGCGGCCACACCCATTTGTTGCAAATCACACTCGACCAAGCCTAGACTAACCATACATATGACTTTATCGCCTGTTCCTGGGGGGCAACATCGTATGGAACAAAATTATTCCAATGAAAACCATGACCGACAGCGCCGTTGGGAGCGCCTTGAATACCAGACCGGCATGGCCCTGCTACTGGAAGACGGTCGCCGCTTCGAGGGCGTGACCCTTGATGTCAGCCTGACTGGTGTTCTTCTGAAAACCGAAAACCCGCCCGAGGGCCTGATAATCGGTGACCTTGGCGAACTGCATATCATACCCACCGATGAAAATCTGAGATTCCCGTGTAAGGTAGTGCGCATAACCGACACCAAAGTCGGCCTCAATTTCCACGACAAGCAATCCTCCTTCGGCATGTTCGTTACCCACGATATGATGCTTGACCTGCTGACCAGCATAAACAATGCCTTTTCTGCATCCCTCGATCTTGAATCGACAATCGAAACGAGCGTTACCCACATCAAGGATTATTTGCAATCGGAAGCCGCGTCGTTATTTCTGTGGGACGAAGAAAATAAAACCATTGTTTGCGGGGCCTGTGCCGGTCCGGTCGATATCACCGGCATCACCCTGGAACCGAACGAGGGTGTTGTCGGCTGGGTTATCCAGCAGGGCATTCCTCATATCGTCCATGACGTAATGGGAGATTCGTATTTCTCCCGCAAGGTTGATGAAAAAACAGGGTTCAGGACCGAGTCTATCCTCTGCGCCCCTTTGAGAATCAAGGACAAAATTATTGGTGCGCTCGAAGTCATCAACAAGCGAGGCAGCGGGCTTTATGCCGGACACGACCGCATCGTACTGACGGCGCTTGCCTCGGCAACAGCGATGGCAATTCACAATGCTCGCCAGGCGGATGCCCAGGCAGAGCGGGATGCCGCCATCAAGGCTAACAAGGCAAAATCGGAATTCCTGTCATCCATGAGCCACGAGTTGCGTACCCCACTCAACGCCATCATCGGATACTCACAAATGCTGGCAGGAAATCAGAAGAGCAATATGAGCCAAAGTGAACGGGGGGCGCTCGGTAATATCGTCAAGGGCGGAGAACATCTTCTTAGCCTGGTTAACGAAGTCCTTGATCTTGCACGAATAGAAAGCGATCAACTAGAACTTGAAATTACGGAAGTCTCTCCCGCCGAGGCGATTGAAGGAGCGATGATCATGGCCAATAACATGGCCGAGAAAAATCAGGTAACCATCCATGAGGACCCCTCCTTGAAATCAATGCCCAAGGTATGGGCCGACGAGAAACGGCTCAGTCAAATTGTCCTTAATCTCCTCTCTAACGCAGTAAAATATAATCACGATAACGGTAACGTAACCATTGCATCTGCGCTTACTTCGGACGGAATGCTACGGCTTTCGGTTACTGATAACGGGCCCGGTATCTCGAAGGAAAAGCAGGAAAGGCTGTTTCAGCCATTTTCACGTCTCGGCATGGAAAAGAGCGCCAATGAGGGCACCGGTATCGGCCTGACCATCAGCAAAAAACTGGTCGAAATGATGGACGGGCGCATCGGCTTCGAAAGTCAGGCCGAAAAGGGAACGATCTTCTGGTTCGACCTGCCTGTGGTGCTCTAGACCGCCACCAACGCAGCAGCGATCCGGCGTTCCTCGGTCAACAGCACGTTGAATGTACGGCACGCGGCGCCGGTATCCATCCATTCCAGGACAATGCCGTGCGCCCGTAGCGCCTCGCGCAGATCCTCCGGAGGCGGACTAAAATCGGGGCCGCATCCAATCACCAGAATTTCCAGCTCTACCGCCCGGTCAATGACCAGTTGCAATGTTTCAATGGTGATTGATGGGCGATCAGTGACGGACCAGGGGTGCGCACTTTCAGTGAACACGATCAGTGAGCCTTCGTAACGTTCGCCGGAAATGCGGAAGCCGCCGTCGCCATAGCCGCCAATCAACTGGCGCCCGGCGGCCACATGCGGCGTTATATCAAGTGAAATGGGATTACGGGGCCTTATCGGCCGCCGCCTCCTTATTATCGTCGCCACCGGCAATACCGCCTCGCCGGGCGACGTTCAGGTACAGCAACAACGGCACCGCCAGACAGATCGACGAATATGTACCGATGATAACACCCCAGATCATGGCAAAACTAAAACCACTGATGACCTCGCCACCCAGTAAATAAAGTGCGCCCAGGGCCAGCAACGTGGTAACCGATGTCATTACCGTACGCGACAGGGTCTCGTTGATCGAATCGTTTAGCAATTCACCCAATGATTTCGACTTGTAACGGCGCAGGTTTTCGCGCACTCGGTCATAAACAACGACGGTATCGTTGATCGAATAACCGGCAATGGTCAAGATGGCGGCCACCGTGGACAAATTAAATTCGAGTCCAAGCAGCGCAAAAATACCGATGGTCGAAATCACATCATGCAAAAGTGCAATGACCGCGCCCAGGCCGAACTGCCATTCAAACCGAAACCACACATAAACAAGGATGGCGAAAATCGCCATTGCCACAGCATAAACGCCATCAAGGAACAACTCATCGCTGATTTTTGGGCCTACAAATTCTGTGCGCCGGTATTCAATATTGTCGCCGAGGGCCGCCTTGACCCTCTCAACCGCTTCGGCCTGCGCGCTCTCGTCGCCTTCCTGGAACTGAATACGGATCATCACCTCGTCGGGGGCGCCAAATTCCTGCAAGCCAATATCGCCAAGCCCCAGTTCCGACAGGTTGGAGCGCATGGCACCGATGTCGGCGGGACCATTCGTGGTTTTCACCTCGATCAGGATGCCACCCTTGAAGTCGATGCCGTAATTGAGGCCCTTTGATGAAAAAATGCCGATAGAGAAAACCACCAGCAAGGCTGAAAAAATAAAGAACGTCATCCGCCTCGATATGAAGCTCAGGTTGATGTTGTCCGGTACCAGGTGAAATCCGCGCATCGATCAGGTTCCTATAGGGGCAACGTGTCAGGGCGCGTGCGCCTGAGCCATGTGGCAACGATCAACCGGGTTAACAGGATCGCCGTAAACAGTGATGTCAGGATTCCGATGGCCAGCGTCACCGCGAAGCCGCGCACCGGGCCGGAACCGAATTGATAGAGCAGTACGGCGGCGATCAACGTTGTTACGTTGGCGTCAATAATGGTCTTGATAGCGCGCGAATACCCCGCGTCGATAGCCGAGATAGGTGTGCGTCCGGCGCGGGTTTCTTCGCGAATACGCTCAAACACAAGCACATTGGCATCGACAGCCATGCCGATGGTCAAAACCACGCCAGCAATGCCGGGCAGGGTCAGCGTCGCCTGCAACAATGACAGGGCAGCAATGATCAAAATAATATTCGCCACCAGCGCAACATCGGCCATCAACCCGAAACGGCCATAGACAATAACCATAAAGACAACCACCAGAATCATGCCGATGATGGAAGCAATTTTGCCGGCGGCAATTGAATCGGCCCCGAGGCCTGGCCCGACCGACCGTTCTTCCAGTATGGACAGTGGCGCAGGCAGGGCACCGGCGCGAAGCAGAAGGGCCAGGTCCTGTGCACCTTGCACCGTGAAGCGGCCTGAAATAACGCCGCTACCGCCCAGGATCGGCTCGCGGATGACCGGCGCACTGATCACCTTGCCATCGAGCACTATGGCGAACAGCTTGTTAACGTTTTCGCTCGTCACCTTGCCGAAGCGCTTGCCGCCGATGGAATCAAAACGGAAATTGACGACCGGTTGGTTGTCCTGAAAAGTCGGTTGAGAGTCAATCAGGGTATCGCCGCTGACCATTACCCGTTTTTGAATCAGATACATACGCGGACGACCGTCATTGCCGACCTCGTCAACCGATGGCAATAACATTGATCCGGGCGGAACCCGTCCGCCCAAGGCCGTCGGGGCCTGACGTTCATCGACCAGGTGGAATGTCATTTTTGCGGTCTTGCCAAGCAACCTTTTTACCCGTTCGGGATCATCCACACCGGGCAACTGTACCAGAATACGGTTGTCACCCTGGCGCTGAATGGTCGGTTCACGCACCCCCGTTTCGTCGATGCGGCGGCGCACAATCTCGATCGATTGTTCAAGGGCCGCCGTGCGGCGATCGCGAACGGCCTGTTCGGTCATTCGCAGTATGATTCGCCCGCCATCACCGGTTTCAGCCGTGATGCCACTATCGAGATTTCGAATCAGTTGGCGCGCCTGTTCGACTTGGTCCAAGTCCTTGATGGTGACGTTTGCCGCCAAGCCCTGCACACCGAGTCCGCTATAGCGGATATTTGCTTTACGCAGCGCCGAACGCATGGAATCGACCAGAGCCTCGAGCCGTTCCCTTACAACAACGTCGACTTCAACCTCAAGCAGCAGGTGCGATCCGCCCTGAAGATCAAGGCCAAGGCTGATTTGCTGATTGGGAATCCAGCCGGGCAGTGCCCTCGCCTGTTCCGCCGTCAGCAAATTGGGTGCGGCAGAAAGCAGACCGAGCAGACAGACGGCCAGAATCGTAAAGATTTTCCACTTGGCAAAATGAATCATGGCGGTGAAGCGGACTTAGTCGCTCTTGCCTCCCAGCAAACCCTTGAGCTTGGAAACAGCGCTTTTATTGTTATCGTCACTGGCTGCTGAATCTTTGTCTTTTTTGGATTTCTTGTCGTCGTTTGCCGGTTCCGTTTTCGACAACACGGCGGCGACCAGCGAACGTTCAACACGGACCTTCACGTTGTCGGCAATTTCGACCATCAGTTCCTTGTCATCGACGACCTTGGTGACAGTGCCGATAATGCCACCACCGGTGACCACCTTGTCGCCGCGTCGGATAGCCCCCAGCATACCCTTATGCTCCTTGGCCTTCTTCTGCTGCGGACGAATGAGCAGGAAATAGAAAACGACGAAGATAAGGACCAGCGGGAACATCGCCTCGAGGCCACCACCAGCGGAGGACCCCGCAGCTTGTGCGTAGGCGGGCGAAATGAACATCTGTGACTCCTGAATTTACCTAATCCCCAGGCCGAAAACCGGCCAAGCCAGCGGACTATAACGGTCCCGGCTGGATGTGCAACCGCAAAGAAAAGCAATTTTCACAAGGGGGCTATGGGGATTTGACAATATTCCATTAAATGGACTAAATTGGAATATTATGGAATTATATCCTCCTCCCGCACCATGACGACAGCCGCCAAAATAAAGCATCACCGCCTCGCCGCCGGCTTGACCCAGGCCGACCTTGCGGCGCGCATGGGCACAAGTCAGGGGCAGGTCGGGCGACTGGAACAAAGCCATCGCCGCCTCACCGACGACTGGGTTGAACGCATCGCCAAAGCGCTTGGCATTGACCCGGCGAATTTTGTCATTGATGGCAACACCGCCCCGGGTTCCACCACCGAGACCTCCCTTGCCCCCGTCATGGAGCGCATCGCCGATGCTCTCGACCGGATGTCACCGCCGGTGGCCGGTAAAAGTGATCTCGATGACGGGACGGCCTTCGTCTGGCATGCGGATGGGGCGTGGCTGGAATCGATTGAGCGGGTCAACCGTATAGATTACGGGCTGCTCAAGGGAATTGATCACCAAAGCGATATCCTGCTCGATAACACCTTAAACTTTGCCCGTGGGCTGCCGGCCAACAACGCACTTTTATGGGGGGCTCGCGGCACTGGAAAAAGCTCGCTGGTCAAGGCTGTGCATTCCCGTGTTAACGAAGGCCTGGACGACACACTGGTATTGGTCGAAATCCACCGCGAAGACATCCCGTCATTGCCCCATTTGCTGGCCATCCTGCGTAAATCGAATCGCCGTTGCGTGCTGTTCTGTGACGATCTGTCTTTCGATGGCGAGGACGCGGCTTATAAATCCCTGAAAGCCGTCCTCGAAGGCGGCATCGAGGGGCGACCCGCCAACGTCATCTTCTACGCAACATCGAACCGCCGCCACCTGATGCCCCGCGACATGATCGATAATGAACGCTCAAGCGCCATCAATCCGTCAGAAGCGGTCGAGGAAAAGGTATCCTTGTCGGATCGCTTTGGCCTGTGGCTCGGGTTTCACAACTGCGACCAGCAGACGTATCTGGATATTGTCGACGGTTACGCCAACCATTACGGCTTTAATATCGAATCCGCCGACCTGCATGGCCGCGCCAACGAATGGGCGGTGACCCGCGGTTCACGCTCGGGCCGCATCGCCTGGCAATTCATTCAGGATCTGGCTGGCGGGTTGGGAAAGCGGCTGGATTAAGAAGACTTCAGGCTGGACGCCATAATGAAGTTGTTCTTGCCCTTTTTCTTGACCTCGTACATGGCTTCGTCAGCAGCCTTCATCACCGCCTCAACGTCGCCACCGTCGTCAGGAAAAATGGAAATGCCAATACTGGCGCCGATGCTTCCATCAATGCCCCCAGGCAGGGGGAACGGAAGGCTAAGGACTTCCAGAATACGCTGGGCTAGAAACTCGGCTTCGTAAATACCGATCAGATCTGTATAGGCGATCAGGAATTCGTCGCCACCCAGACGGGCCACGGTATCGGTTTCACGGACCTGCTCCAGCAGGCGGGTGGAAGCCTCTTTCAACACAATGTCACCGGCATCGTGGCCGTAGGTATCGTTGACGGCCTTAAAGCCGTCCAGATCGATAAACACCACCGCGATCTTGTTCTTGTCCCGGTGGGCACGGGCCAGCGCCCGTTCCAGATGCTCCATCAGCAGTCTGCGGTTGGGCAGGCCGGTCAAGCCGTCATGAGTCGCCATGTGACGCATTTTTTCTTCGGTCTCGCGGCGGCGGTCGACCTCTTCCGATAATGCCAGTGTGCGATCACGCACACGCTGTTCCAGTTCCTGGTTCATCTGGTGCAAAGCCATGACGGCGTTGCGGTGTTGGGTAATATCGCGGGCTTCCAGCATGTAAGCGTCGGGCGAACCATCAGTCCGGCTGAGGGCAATTTGCACATCGATGATGGTGCCGTCGATGCGGGCGAAGCGAGCCGGGAAAAGGTCAGGTTGATCCATCAATTCGTCGAGGGATTCGGAATCCTCAAACACGGGATGGTAATCTGGATGAAACATCGATGTGACTGGTTTGCCAATAATTTCCTTCACATCTTGCGCGCCGAGCAGAGAAAGCCCGGCCTGATTTATGAATGTGATCTTGCCTTCAGAACACGCACAGATAACGTCCATGGCGTGATCGACAAGCGAACGGAAGCGGATTTCCGAGTGGTGGATATCGGAAGCCAGGGCCATCCGGTGTGAAACATCCTCGGCGCGGACGATCAACGTGCCATCACCCAGTTCACGTGCCGGTTGAACACGGATTTCAACACTTACCTTCGTGCCATCTGCCCGTTTCATCATCACAAGACACGGCATTCCGTCTTCCGCAATGTGCTCGATCAAGCCGATGTTGGCGTACTCGCTTGTCAGGAATTCGTCGAATTGGTGATCCTCAAGGGGGACCGGATTGCCGTATCCAAGCAGCATCGCCCCCTGCATGTTCATGGTCAGCGCCTTGCCGTCACGATAGCAGCACGCAAGGCCGGGAAAAAATTCCAGCACCTCACGCACGTTACGGTCGGTAAAGCGCGCGCCGCGATTACGCTTTTCTGACTCTGGCTTCGGTTGGGTATCCAAGACGGTCATTTGTTTCCCAGAAAACTACGCAAACCCACATTTCCAGACCCGCCCGATATTCTGCCCCGAAATGTAGAATTAACCAAAGCAGAAACCAACTATCTAGGCTTTAGGCAGGTGTTTCAGAGGATTTACAGCCCTTTTTCCCCGGCGCAGTTCAAAATGCAACTGCGGAGAACTGACGCTGCCCGACGAGCCAACCTTGGCGATGGCTTGGCCTTTTCGAATTTTCTCTCCACGCTTGACCAAAAGCGCCTCGTTATGGGCATAGGCCGAAACCCATCCGCCTGAATGTTTGATCAGGAGCAGATTACCAAAACCACGCAGTTCATTACCGGCATAGGCGACGACGCCATTCTCCGTGGCCATGACCGGGGCACCCCGCGGGGCGGCAATATTGACACCATCGTTTTGCAATCCCTTTGACTTAGCTCCGTAAGAAGACAGCACTTTGCCACGCACCGGCCACAAGAACCCCTTGCCCGAAGCCGCCGGTGGTGGCGGCACAGTTGAAGGTTTCATACTCTTGCTGGAGGCAATCGAGGTTCGCTTCGGCGGCGCCGCCTCTTTCGCCGTATCTTTTGGCTGGGCCCTTGCTGCCTGCATCACCGATCCCCCGGGCAGGCGCAGGCGCTCTCCGATCTGGATGGTGTATGGCGGCTTCAGCCCGTTGAGCCGGGCCATGTCGTACATGTTTACCCTGTAAGCCTCGGCGATACCGCCAAGCGTATCACCGCCTTTTACCTCATGGGCGCGGCCACGCGGCAGTACCAGACGCTGGCCGACATTTAAGTGATAAGGAGGATTAAGATTATTGGCCTCTATGATGGCTCGGGCAGATACCTTGTGCCGGCGCGACAGGCCGTAGACCGTGTCGCCGCGACCGACGATGACCGCATCGGCACCTATAAAAATATTTTGCTCGGGCCTATTGGCGGCGCGCGGCCATTCCGGTGGCGGCGGCCATTCGGCCCAGCCGCAGGCGTTTAGCGTCAGCAGAATGAAAATGGCTACGGTGCGTATCATCTCCTAAGGCCTGTCCCCTTCCACCAATGGCACAAAACGGGTATGGCCAAGCTCTTCCGTCTCGATGCCTTCATCCGTGCGAGTGACGCGCAGCAACCGTTGGTCATGCTCGTCCCGGCCGTCGCTGACCGGCACTACCATGATGCCACCGATAGCAAGTTGCTCGACCAGCAGCGGCGGTACGTCGTGGGCAGCCGCAGTGACAATAATACGCTCGAACGGGGCCTGCTCCTTCCAACCGTGGGAACCATCGCCGCAGCGAGTTGTAATGTTGGTCAGGCGCTGTTCGGCGAACCGTTGCTCGGCCAGTTCAAATAACTCTCGAAAACGCTCGATGGTGTATAGGCGGCGGCACAAGGGCGCCAATACTGAAGACTGATAGCCCGACCCGGTGCCGATCTCGAGCACCTTCATGCGGTCACCTACCTGCAGGGCCTGCGTCATCAGGCCGACGGTCAGCGGCTGACTGATCGTCTGATGATGGCCGATGGGCAGGGCAATGTTCTCGTAAGCCTTTTCGCGCAGCGCATCCGGCACGAATGCTTCACGCGAAACATTCTCCATGGCCGCCATCACTCTGGCATCGTCTACGCCGCCGCGGCGAAGCTCCAGAATCAATTGCGCCCTGCCCTCATCCAGACTCACCTTAAAATATCCCCTTCAGTTTCTTCAGGAACCCGGCATGGGTCATGTCAACGGAAAGCGGCGTAATTGAAACGGCGCCACGGTTGACGGCCTCAAGATCCGTGCCCTTCTTGAACTTGTCTTCGACGCGCTGTGGACCAACCCAGAAATAGTCCTCGCCCCTGGGGTCCACACCCTGGCTCAAGTCGCCGCCAATTTTGCGGCGGCCCTGGCATGTCACCTCGATACCACTGACCGATGCCGCCGGAACATTGGGGAAATTGACGTTTATCAGCACCGTTGGCGGGAACGTCATGCCGGTCAGCCCCTTCAACACCTTGACCAGCCAGTGCTCGGCCGTCGACCACTTGGTCGGGTGGCCGTCTTCGGTAACCTGGCTGAGGGCGATGGCCGGCAGCCCCATCAAGGTGCCTTCAAGGGCCGCCGCCACAGTCCCCGAATAGGTCACGTCGTCACCCATGTTGCCGCCCCGGTTGACGCCGGATAACACCAGGTCGGGCGGATTGTCTTTCATCACCTGATTGATACCCATCAACACGCTGTCGGTCGGGGTGCCATCAACGGCGAAACGCCGGGCCGTCAGTTTGCGGATGCGCAGAGGCCGCCGCAGGGTCAGTGAATGGGCGGCGGCGCTCTGTTCAGTTTCCGGGGCCACGACCCAAACATCTTTGGCCATCTTGCGCATGACCTTTTCCAGCATTTTCAATCCCGGTGCATGAACTCCGTCATCGTTGGAAATCAGGACGCGGGCGCGAGAAATATCCGGAACACGATCACGCATCTCCGCCAATCACCTCTAGCCCGCCCATGTAGGGTTTGAGTGCCTCTGGCACGATGATCGAGCCATCGGCCTGCTGGTAATTCTCCATCACCGCGATCAGGGTGCGGCCGACGGCAAGGCCGGAACCGTTCAGGGTATGGACGAAGCGCGTGCCCTTTTCCCCCTCTGGCCGGTAACGCGCCTTCATGCGGCGGGCCTGGAAATCGCCGCAGTTAGAGCAGCTGGAAATTTCCCGGTAGCGGTCCTGCCCCGGCAGCCAGACCTCGATGTCGTAAGTCTTGCGGGCCGAGAAACCAATATCACCGGTACACAGGGTGACGACACGGTATGGCAGCTCCAGCCGCTTGAGAACTTCTTCGGCGCAACCGACCATCCGTTCCAGTTCAACGTCTGATTGATCCGGCTCGGCGATAGTCACCATCTCGACCTTGGTAAACTGATGCTGGCGGATCATGCCGCGGGTGTCCTTGCCGGCGGACCCGGCTTCGGAACGGAAACACCAGGTCATGGCGGTCAGGCGCTTGGGTAAATCGGCGGTATCGACGATGCTACCTGCGACCGTATTGGTCAGCGGCACCTCGGCCGTCGGAATCATCCACAGGCCGTCTTCGGTCTTGAACAAGTCTTCGCCGAACTTTGGCAGCTGCCCTGTGCCGTAAAGAGCGTTATCGCGAACCAGGGCCGGCGGATTGACTTCCGTCAGTCCATGTTCGCCGGTGTGCAGGTCGAGCATGAAGTTGGCCAAGGCCCGTTCCATGCGGGCCAACGCTCCGGTCAGCAAGACAAAGCGGGCGCCGGACATTTTCGACGCCGTCTCGAAATCCATCAGGCCGAGGGCCTCGCCCA
>JABMOQ010000053.1 GCA_013204045.1 Rhodospirillaceae bacterium
CACTGTCAAAGAACAAGTTATGAATATAGTCCTTTATTAGGCATATGTCAAGGCGGAACGCCATGACCAAGCCGAAGCCCGGCCTTTCTCAGTCGCTGGATTCCCGCCTTCGCGGGAATGACGTATTTTAAAAAGCCGTCATACTCATCCTTCATCAGCGAATGGGCGTAAAAAGCTTGTTTAGGCGAGTTGATGGAAAATATCTCTATCGATCAAACGACACCCTGAGTTTTTTAAGAAACTCAGGAATCTCCAATAGGTCATGATGAACGTTACCTGCCTGAGCGACTTCAACGACTTTACCAATCTCTATAGAGGCATCTTTCTCATTTGTGATTGAATATTTCGGTTTTGGCGGTAAGGCTTTCCAAGATTGGAGATGTTGGCCAATCTTCTCGTAATAGATAGGCGTTATTTTCTCAATATCTTCTATGAAAGTACGACGCCCCATAAATCTTCTGGCGCTATTGCTGGTTAGTATAACTTCGAAGGCCCTAACACCAGGGCGGTCGCCCCCGTAATTCTCGGGGTGTTCACGTAACTCGTCTAATGAGACGACAGTTGTAGAAGCTCTCGAAGCCCAGATTATGCCAATGCTAACACCCGTTGGATCGACCTCTTTAATCTGCCTAAGGAGCCAATTTATACGGGCCTTTGTCGTCTTTTTATCTTTTGGTGCATCTACACACATCGATATTCGTAACGACCGGCTTCTTAAGTCTGCCGCGATTTGTATGTCAGAAGCTGCATCTGGTATTTCAAAGGATGATGCAAGGCAGCCTTTTGTACATAAGCCAACAAGATCATCACCAACACGCCGCTCCGCGTCGCCCGCATGTGCTTTGCTTATTTTGACTGTTACGTGGCAGCCAATAATTCTGCTCATAAGTAACGACAAATCACGAAGTTCTTGATGCCAGCCTTTAACTATCTTCTGTCCCATTTCTCCCTTTTGAACATTGCCCCCCGCCTGAATATTCTCAATAGCCCCGCTCCATTCTTCAGGCATCGATAGATAGCCCTTCACACCAGCAGACGAGTGAGAGAAAAACCTTATAAACTCTCTCAGTAGAAACGCTTGTTCCAAGTCTGAAACCAATGACTGCTCATGCATAAGAACCGCTTCCGTAAGAATAGAGGTCCATGAGAAATGATAAAGCGCAACTTTTCTGGTAAGTGCTTTCGAAACAGATAAGGGGTGGTGAGTCGGAAGCGCAGAAAATTCATTTGAAATGGTAATAACAGAATCAATTGAATTATCTCTAGCGAGTTTCAAATAACGTTCTATTTGTTCTTGATCGAGTGTGTTGCCTCCAATTTTTGCCTCGATCAATGCTGTCCATTTTCTTTTGCCCGTAGATATTTCAATTAATCCATCTGGGCGATCTGACTTCCCCCATTGATTTTCATCTTTGAATATCACTTCGGTAAATGTATTGACGGATGTTCTCGCGCCGAGTCTCTGCCCTGTTTGAGAAAGAAGACGTTCGGCAAGTTCTGGAATGGCGGATATAACCGCTAGGAATATAGAAGAGGCCTTTTGTTCTTTGCCCGTTTCAGTGATAACGGGAAAAAGCCGAGCGACCTGTCCCGATTTTAAATAATTTGGCAATTCCATATCAACGCCCCCAAAGAAATCATTGAGTGTAAAACTATAGCCGCAATTATTAAAATAAGGGAGTTCCTGGTACAAAAAAAGGAGTCTTGAAATTATTTCACACAAATGTGGACAACTGCCGGATGAGTTTCTGTTCCAGTGCCTCGACGCCCCATTGGGGGCCACGGTATTCCTCGGCAAGCGAGGGGCCGTTATTTTCTAACGCCGCTACTGGGCCTGAATAATGGCGAAACCATACGGGTCAATGGAGTCGGCCTTTGATTCTTCGTTGTTTTTCAATAATTTAAAGCAGGTAAGCCGATACATTTGGACAGTTTATGTCCCTGCATGCGCTGCTCGAATAGCCGGGCGAAAAAAGCCCCCCCTCAGGCGATACATTCCCCGCCATCGATGACCAGGGCGTGGCCGGTCATGAAGGATGAGCGGTCGGAGGCGAGATAGAGGATCGATTCGGCAATTTCCTCGATGCTGGCCCAGCGGCCCATGGGGATGGTGTCGGCAACGTATTTTTCCAACTCGGCGCGGCCGCCCATCTGGCGCATGTAAGGGGCATTAAAGGGGGTATCGACCCAGCCCGGACACAGGGCGTTGCAGCGAATGTTGAATTTGGCGTAATCGAGGGCGATCTGCTTGACCATCATGATAACGGCGGCCTTGGTGGTGATATAGGCGAGCATGCCTTTATCGAGAAAGACCCCGGAATTGGACGACGTGATGACGATGGACCCGCCGCCCTGCCCCTTCATGTGCGGGACCACCAACTTGGCCGCCACGAAGTGGGCGCGGACGTTCAACTGATAGGATTGGTCCAGTCCCTTGGCCGACACCTCTTCCAGGGAGCCTTCAACCTGGATACCGGCGTGGCTGTGCAGGATATCGATGCGGCCATGGGCGGCATGGGTGTCGGCGATGAGCTTGGCCAGCGCGCCTTCGTCGGTGACATCGGTTGGCCTGGCTTCGGCCCGGCCACCGGCCTTGGTAATAATCAAGGCCGTTTCATCAGAGCGTTCCGATGACAGGTCGGCAACGATGACGATGGCCCCTTCACGGGCCAGAATTTCGGCCCCGCCCCGGCCAATGCCGGAACCGGCGCCGGTAACGATGGCAACGCGGTCTTTCAATATCATCGGAATTATCCTTTAGCGGCCTTTTTAGTATCGTTCTTGCGGAGCAATAGTTGCGCCGAGATCAACAGGGTCAGCGACACCGCCAGAACCATTGTACCGATGGCATTGACCTCTGGCGTGATGCCGCGGCGAATGGATGAAAACACATAAATCGGCAGGGTTGTATTGGCCCCGGCAACGAAGAACGAGATGATGAAATCATCGAAGCTGAAGGTGAAGCTGAGCAAGAATCCGGCGAGAATGGCCGGGAATATTTGCGGCAAGGTCACCTGACGGAAAGTTCGCCACGGGGTTGCGTAAAGATCCTGTGATGCCTCGATAAGGGATCGGTCCATGCCGGCAATCCTGGCCCGCACCAGGACGATGACCAGTGACATGGTGAACAGGGTATGGGCCGCAATCACCGACACATAACCCAGTGATAACCTGGGCGGCTCGGCGCCTTCCGGCCACACGGCGGCGAGCAGCGGATTGAGCGCATCAAATACGGTGACCAGGGCGACCAGGGTTGCGATGCCGATGACAATCCCCGGAATCATGATCGACACATATATAAGCCCGTCGAACATGGTCTTCATGGGGCCGCGCATCCGTTGCAGGGCCAGGGCCGCCGTTGTTCCCATGATGGAGGAAAGAAAGGCGGCGGAAAAAGCGATAATCAGGCTGCTGGTCAGGGATTCAAGAACGAACGGATTGGACAGCGCCTTGCCATACCATTCGATGGACAGCCCCCGGAAATCACTGGCATTACGCCCGGAATTGAAACTGAAAAGCACAATGATGCCAATCGGCACATACAGGAACAGATAGACTGCTATGGAATAAAAACGCATGACCATGAATATCTTTCCCTACATGATCGAAACATCTCGTCCAGTCTTGCTGCCCATGGTGAGGCGCATATAAATCGTGACTGTAACGAGCATGATGATAACAAGGGTGACCGCAAGGGCCGAGCCAAAGGGCCAGTTCCTGGATTGCAGGAACAGATCAACCAGCGCATTGCCAAGAAAGAAAATTTTGCCGCCGCCGAGAAAGGCGGGGATCAGGAATTCACCCATGAGCAGGATAAACACCAACATGCACCCGGTCGCCATGCCGGGCATGGAAAGCGGCAACGTCACTTGTAAAAAGGTGCGAAACGGGCTGCCGCCAAGGTCGTTGGAGGCTTCCAAAAGCTGTTTGTCGAGCTTTTCCAGGGAAACATAGATCGGGAAAACCATAAGCGGCAGGTAGCCGTAGATCATGCCCAGCAACACGGCGCCGGGGGTGTTGATCAGGCGAACGTCATCGAAGCCGATCATTTCCAGCAGATTGGGAATACCGCGCCCGCCGAGGATGAAAATCCAGGCATAGGTGCGAATAAGCAGGCTGGTCCAGAACGGCACAATAACCAGAACCAGCAGCAACAGCTTCCAACGGGCACTTACTTTTACCGCAAGGTAATAGGCCAACGGGTATGCAACGAGCAGCGTCAGCAGTGTGCCAAGGGGCGCATAGGTCAGTGTATTTGTAAAAGCCTTAAGGCGCGAAGGCAGGTTGGCATATTGATCGAAGGTAAACGAAGCCGCATACCCGCCCATGGGCGAGCGCTCGCCAAAAGAAAAAATGACGACGACAATAAGGGGCATAATCAGCATGACCAGGAACCACAGCGTGGTCGGAGCAAGAAGCACCGCCGTCAGCCATGACCCTTTATTGCCGTCCTTTATCATCGTCGCCATTTCTTAACCAGAGTCTTCTATTAAGCCGATTTGAAGCGAGCGATCACTTCTGCACGGCCCGGATCGGTCAGCGTTTTGGCTGCGCCGAATTCAAGAGCATCCATCAGCTCTTTGGCCGGGTACAGGATGGGATCGTTGACCGTGCTGGCAGGCAGCATGGCATCGACACGGGAATCGCTGGCCGGGTAACCATGCACTTCGAAGTCACGTGCCTGGATGTACGGATCCTGGAAGTAGTTGAGGAACGCATAGGCTGCTTCCAGATGCGGGGCATCAGTCGGAATGGCATAGAAATCAGACCACAACTCGCCACCATCAGAGGCCACGACGTATTCCATTTCGGGCATGTCGGTGTTCAGCTGTTTGCCGTCGCCGGTCCAGCAGATCGACATCCACGCATCACCGCTACGCATTCCCGGCTGATAATCAGACGTGATGGCGAACAGGTGGGGCTTGGAATCAATCAGCAGTTTTTCGGCCTTGGCAAGTTCCCCTGAATCGATGGAGTTGAACGAGAAGCCAAGGGCACACAGTGCAGCCCCGATGGTGGTCAGCTGATAGTCATGCACGATGGTGTGACCGGAACCGGCACCCATGGTGACATCGAAGAAGTCTTTCCAGGATTTCGGGCCGCTTGTGATCTTCTTGGTATTAACCACGAAGCCCGTTGTGCCCCAGTTCTTGGGCACCGCATAAACCTTGCCGTTAACCGTGGCGGGTCCGGCAAAGGTCGGGTTCTGCGCCGCAGAGCTGAAGTTGGGAATGCGGGACAGATCCAGCTCCTGGATCAGGCCCAGTTCCACATAGGTGGAAATGGTGTAGTTGGTGGGCACAAACACATCCCAACCGGCACCACCGGCCTGAAGTTTGGCCAGCATTTCTTCGTTGGAGCCAAAGGCGTTGACCTGAACGTTGACGCCGGTGGTTTTGGTGAATTCTTCGATGTTGACCGGGTTGTGGTAGTTCGGCCAGGTCGAGAACACCAGTTTGTCACCAACTTCGCCAAAGGCGTGGGCCGGGCGAGAAAGCAGGCTTGGCATTGCGCTGCCCATGACGGCCATGGCGGTACCAAGACCGGTAACCCCCAGGAAATGACGGCGGGAAACAGAACCGTTCTGATAACGCCGAAATTCCTCCATGAGCTTCTTGGCCGTGATCGGCTGATTGTCTTTGTAGTCTTTACTCATTAGTTAAACCTCCGTTTGAAAAAAAATCCGTAATTGTTATTTAAGCAAGCCGTCTTTTACGGATTTACCTTGCGGCTTCTAAGAATCCTCTAACGCTAACGCGAGTTCGTTCTTCCATCCAATGGTGACCGTGTCCCCAGGGTTAAAGCCCCCGCTTTCGCTTTCAATATGCTTTGGCGACAGCACCAGAACATCACCGATGCCTTCTGCATTGATCAGGTATTCCGTGTGCTCGCCCAGGAAGATCTGGTTTTTAACGCGCCCGTTCATAGCCACATCCGCATTCATGTCTGCGGCAGACGTATTGCTGGGGCTAATGGCGATTAATTCCGGCCGAATGGCGATGCTGGCATGATCGCCGCCTCGAAGGGTGGGCGCGCCGGTCGACGGGCTGCCGATGAATTCCCGGCCATTCTCGCTTTTTACGGTGATTGATTTGCCGTTTACCCCGGAAATGGAACCGGCAATGAAATTTGATTTACCGACAAAATCGGCGACGTAGCGATTGACCGGGTGATCATAAAGTTCGCGCGGACTGCCCGATTGCACGATATCACCTTCGCGCATGATGCAGATCCGATCGCTCATGGAGAGCGCCTCTTCCTGATCGTGGGTGACCAGAATAAAGGTGATGCCGACTTCCCGCTGCAAGGTTTGCAATTCGATTTGCATATCCCGGCGCAATTTTCGATCAAGGGCGGCCAGAGGCTCGTCCAGAAGCAGCACCGTCGGGCGGTTGATCAGGGCCCGGGCCAGGGCAACACGTTGCTGCTGGCCCCCCGACATTTCCCAGATACGGCGATTTCTATAGCCGGACATCTGAACCAGTTCGAGGGTCTCGTCGATTTGCTTGTTCATTTCGGCTGCTGTCGGCTTGGGGCTGCGCTGGCGAAGCCCGTATCCGATGTTTTCGGCAACGTTCATATGGGGGAACAGGGCATAGTTCTGGAACACCATATTGACCGGGCGCTTGTGGGGCGGGATGCCGACCACCGGCACGCCGCCGATGTGCACGTCGCCTTCGCTCGGCTGATCAAACCCGGCGATCAGGCGAAGCGATGTGGTCTTGCCGCAGCCGGACGGCCCTAAGAAGCTGAAAAAGGCCCCCTGCTCGACCGACAGGCTGATGTTATCGACGGCGACGACGGGACCGAACCGCTTGGTCACGTTTACGAACTCGACATCCTTGTGGTCGTTGCTCAATTTATTCATCACCCTTTTGCGTACCAGCCGTTGTCCACATAAAGCGCATTGCCGGTAACAAAACTTGATTCGTCGGAGGCCAGGAAGACGACGGCGGCGGTCACTTCCTCGGGCTCGCAAATCCGCCCCTGGGCCGCAGCCAAGCCTGAGTCATCCCAGGCCTGCCCGGCCGCATCAAGCTCGTCGATCTCGCGAAGCCCGTGCGCGGTCTTGACGAAGCCGGGGCAGACCGCGTTACAGCGGATGCCCTGGTCGCGGTATTCCACGGAAATGGTGCGGGCCAATTGCAGCACCGCGCCCTTGCTCATGCAATAGATGGCCTCAAGGGCGAAGCCCCGTTCGGCGGCGATGGAAGAGGTAATGACGATGGAGCCGCCGCCGTTGTCGCTCATTTCCCGGACCGCCCGGCGGCATACCAGAAACGCCGATTTGACGTTGATGTCCATCAGCCGGTCGTAATCTTCCTCGGTCGAGTCATGCAGGGCCTTCACGATGATGGTTCCGGCATGATTGAACAGCACGTTATAGGGGCCGAAGGTTTTGGCGATGTCGTCGAAGGCCCGGTCGACCTGATCGGCCTTGGAAACATCTGCCTCGAAGAACGCCGCCGTGCCGCCCATGTCCTGAATCATGGCCACGGTTTCGGCGCCGGCGTCCGGCTGGATATCAATAATGGCGACGCTGGCCCCTTCGCGGGCAAAAGCCAGCGACGATGTCCGCCCCATACCGGCCGCCCCGCCGGTGATGACGGCCTTTTTACCTGCTAGCCGACCGTTCTTATTAACGAGCCCCCCGGAATCTGTCATGTGCACCCCTGTTCGTGTTATTTATTAGTTATCTAATATATTCAACAGGCCTTTTTGTAGGTTAAAACCATCCCAATCACCACAGAAATAAGCTGTCAAAAGGGGGCTATTTCAACAGGCAAAAAAACCCGGATACTTTTCCCATCCACCAAACGGTTTAGGAAAAGTATCACGGGTTTTTTGATCCGGTACTGTACCGGTTCGGTTTAGTTCTTGTCTTTATCGACCAGCTGGTTGGCCTTGATCCACGGCATCATGTCGCGCAGCTTTTCGCCGACCTGCTCGATCGGGTGTTCGGCGTTGCGGCGGCGGGTCGCCTTGAAGCTGGGCTGGCCGGCCTTGCATTCGAGCATCCAGTCGCGGGTGAAACGGCCCGACTGGATATCATCCAGCACCCGCTTCATTTCGGCCTTGGTCTCACTGGTGATGATGCGTGGGCCACTGGTATAGTCGCCGTATTCGGCGGTGTTGGAGATCGAATAGCGCATGTTGGCCATGCCGCCTTCGTACATCAGATCGACGATCAGCTTGACCTCGTGCAGGCATTCGAAATAGGCCATTTCCGGCGCATA
>JABMOQ010000054.1 GCA_013204045.1 Rhodospirillaceae bacterium
AGAACGCAATGCCGGCGGCGATGCCACCACCGCCGACGCCGCCTTTAACGCCGCCCGCGAATCATTGTCCGCCATCAAAGAGCGCGCCACCCACCAATCGTCGCGTCTGTCGGCGCTGGTCGATTCAGCCGCCGCCATAAATACCGACATCGAGGAAACGGAAGCCCGCGCCACGGAATCCGATACGGCCATGGCCGCCCTGCCCGATCCGGAAGTGGCGCGCGGCAAGATAATTGCCATGCGTGCCGAAATGGCCGAACGCAGGACCCTGCAGATAGAACGGCAAAGCGCCTTCGATTCGCTGGTCCGGGCGGCCGAGGAACGGCGCCGCCGTTTGCTGGATATCGGCCGGGAACTGGTATCCTGGCGGCAGCGCATCGACGGCGCCAATTCCCAGATCGAAAGCCTGGAGCTGAGGCAAAGGGATGAAACCACCGAGTTGGAAAGGCTGGCGGCATTGCCCGCCGAGCTTATGGAAAAACGCCGTATCCTGATGGACGGCATCGAAACCTCCGAGCAGACCCGCAAACGGGCCGCCGATGCCCTTGCCGAGGCCGAAGCCCGGCTGGCCGAAGCCGACAAGGCATTACGCGCCGCCGAGGCCGAACTGGCAACGGCGCGGGAAAACAGGATTCGCAGCGAAGGGCATGTGGAACAGTCCGAGCAGGCCTGTGCCGCGATCACCGAAATGGTCGATGACAAGCTAAGCGCCACCCCCGATCAGCTGTTCGAGATTGCCGCCCTGAATGAAGACAAGGAATTGCCGGAACTGGACGCCACCGAACGCCGGGTTGAGCGCCTGCACCGGGAACGCGACACCATGGGGCCGGTCAACCTGAGGGCCGAGCAGGAAATGCAGGAACTGAAGGAACAGATCGAATCCCTGGTGACCGAGCGCGATGATCTGGTCGAGGCGATCGAGAAACTGCGGCGCGGCATTTCGGAACTCAACCGCGAGGGGCGCCAGCGGTTGCTGGAATCCTTCCGCCAAGTCGACAAACACTTCCAGGAACTGTTCGTGCGCCTGTTCGGCGGCGGCAAGGCTTATCTGCAACTGACCGATTCCGACGATCCGCTGGAAGCCGGCCTGGAAATCATGGCCAGCCCGCCGGGCAAGAAATTACAGGTTCTATCGCTGCTGTCCGGCGGCGAACAGGCCCTGACGGCGCTGGCCCTGCTGTTCGGGGTGTTTTTGACCAATCCGGCCCCCATCTGCGTCCTCGACGAAGTTGACGCCCCCCTTGATGACGCCAATGTGGACCGTTTCTGCAAGATGTTAAAGGAAATGGCGGAATCCGGGCGGACCCGCTTCCTGGTCATCACCCATCACCGTATGACCATGGCCCGTATGGATCGGCTGTTCGGGGTCACCATGGCCGAAAGGGGCGTCTCGCAACTGGTTTCCGTCGACCTTCAGCAGGCAGAGAGATTCCGCGAAACCGGATAACCCGGATGGCCATTATTCTCTAATATTATCAAATGGTTATGTTTAAACCATTGATCCTTGACAGGTTCCGGGAAGGCCTTTAGCTTCCCGACGGTTCCGGAGTTATTTTGCTGTTCATTTCTAAGGCTACGGCGAGGGGGTTTTTCGGGTACGCTGTTCATGATGAGCGACCATAAACCCGACCATACGCTTGAAGACCTGGGTGTCCGCCTGAAGCGGGCAAGGGACGAAAATGAACATAAAACCCGGGGGAGGATCCCCGGTTCCGGGTCGGATATGTCAGGCTTCGGCATGGCGATTCGGATCGGTAGCGAACTGGTGGCGGCCCTGATCGTCGGCGTCGGATTCGGCCTTTTACTCGATTACTGGCTGGATACGTCGCCCTGGTTTTTGGTAGTGTTCTTCTTTCTCGGTGCCGGTGCCGGGGTATTGAATGTTTACCGGGCGGCCAGCGGGATCGGATATGCACCCGGTTACGGACCGGCAAAAGTTAACAAATCCGCCGACAGTGCGGATAATGAGGGATCGGACGGGACTTAAAAAGTGGCAAACCCCCTGGCGCAATTTGAAATCAAGACCCTGGTTCCCATTCAGTTGGGATCCGTCGATGCGTCGTTGACCAATTCCGGCCTGTTCATGGTCACCACGGTCGCCGCCATCACGATTTTCCTGACCCTCGGCATCCGCAGCCGCAACGTGGTTCCGGGGCGCTGGCAATCCATGGCCGAACTCAGTTACGAATTTATCGCCGGCATGATACGCGACAATGTGGGCAGCGAAGGGCGCAAGTACTTCCCGTTTATTTTTTCCCTGTTCATGTTCATCCTGTTCGCCAACCTGATCGGGCTGATTCCCTATAGCTTTACCTTCACCAGCCACATTATCGTCACCTTCGCCATGGCGCTGTTCGTGTTCTTAGGCGTCACGGTGATCGCCATCGCCCGCCACAAGATGCACTTCTTCAGCTTTTTCCTGCCCAAGGGCGTGCCCATGGTGATGGCGCCGATACTGGTGCCGATCGAGGTGCTGTCTTATCTGTCGCGCCCCATAAGCCTGTCGATCCGGCTGTTCGCCAACATGATGGCCGGTCATACCATGATGAAGGTTTTTGCCGGCTTCGTGATTCCGCTGGGCATTTTCGGCGGCTGGGCACCGCTCGGCGTCGATATCGCGCTGACCGCTTTCGAATTTCTGGTGGCCTTCCTGCAGGCTTATGTGTTTACAGTCCTGACCTGCCTTTACCTGAATGACGCTATTAATCTGCATTAATCAATTATTGCTTAACACCGTTCTTAATTCTCTAGCTAGACGAAGGAAAAATAATCATGGAACTTGATGCCGCGAAGATGATAGGCGCCGGTCTGGCCGTTATTGGCCTGGGCGGAGTGGGTGCCGGTATCGGCAACATTTTTGCATCCCTGATCAGCTCAATCGCGCGTAACCCGGCCTCTCGCGGTCAGGTTTTCGGCCTGGCCATGCTGGGCTTTGCGCTGGTTGAAGCCGTGGCGCTGTATGCGCTGCTGATTTCGTTCCTGATCCTGTTCACCTGATCGCTTCCGGCCCCTTGGGGCCGGGCATCTGAGTTGAGCCCCGTTCAGGAGCATTTCATGGGCAATGTCCTCAAATACAAGCTGAAGGCCGCGTTTTCTGCGGTGGTGTTGCTGTTGGCCGCCCCGCCGGCTCATGCCGCCGGGTTGCCGCAGCTTGACGTGGAAAAGTTCCCGCCGCAGCTGATCTGGCTGGTGATCACGTTCACGGCCCTTTACCTGCTGATGTCGAAAATCGCCCTGCCGCGCATCAGCCAGGTGCTCGAGGAACGCCAGCACCGCATCGAAGATAGCCTGAAAAAGGCCGAGACCCTGAAGGGTGAAGCCGAAGCAGCAAGGGAGGCTTATGAAAGCGCCCTGACCAATGCCCGGGCCGAGGCCCATACGGTGATGCTGGAAACCCACAACCGTATCACCGCCGATGCCGCCTCCCGTCAGGCCGACTTAAGCGCCCGGCTGGAAAGCGAGATCAAAGCCGCCGAGGCCGGGATCGGGGAAGCCAAGGACCTGGCCATGGGCTCGCTGGCCGAGGTTGCCGCCGATGTGGTTATGGCCATGACCGAAAAACTGACCGGCGATGCAATCAGCGAAAAAGATATTGCCGGCGCCATCGACGCCGCCATGGAGGGCCGGTCATGAGCATCGCTTACGCCGCCGAAGCAGCCACAACCGCCCATGGTGCATTTTATGACGAGCCGACTTTCTGGGTCGCCGTCGCCTTCGTCATCACCATCGCCGCCGCCGGCAAGGCCGTTTACCAGAAAGTATCTGCCGCCCTTGACGCCCGCTCGGAAGCTATCCGTACCGAGATCGAGGAAGCGACGAAACTGCGTGAAGAGGCCCAGGACCTATTGACGTCCTTTGAGCGCAAGCAGCGTGCCGCGGTCGAGGAAACCAAGCTGATCGCCGAGCGCGCCAAATCGGAAGCCGACTACCTGGCCAAAAAAGCCGATGACGATATGCAAGCCATGCTGGCCAGACGCGAGCGTCAGGCCAAGGATCGCATCGCCCAGGCTGAAATCGCCGCCCGCGACGAAATCCGCGGCGCCGCCATCGACGTCGCCATGGAAGCCAGCCGCCGTATCCTCAGCCAAAAGGTTAGTGGTAAAAAATCTGATGCCCTGGTCGATGCGGCGATTGCCGAATTGCCGGACAAGCTGCACTAATCTGCCTTTGCGGCGATCTCCAGCCATTGCTGTTCGGTTAATACGGTGACGCCCAGTTCTGCGGCCCGCCGCGCCTTCGATCCGGCATCGCTGCCAACCACCACGTAATCGGTTTTTTTCGACACCGACCCCGCCACCTTGGCGCCCATGGCCTCGGCCCGGACCTTGGCCTCGCCCCGGCTCATGGTTTCCAGGGAACCGGTAAACACCACCGTCTTGCCGGCGACCGGCGATGCGCCCACATCGGGGGCGATGAAGTCGTGAATGTCCAATTGGGATTGCAGATCCCCAAGTGCTTCTAAATTGTGGGATTCGTCGAAAAAGGCAATCAGGTCTTTGGCCATGGACGGGCCGATGCCGTCGATGTTGGTCAAATCGGCGAAAGCTTCCGAGCCATGTATCTTGGCCGCGATCATGGCATCGCGCCACGCCCGTAATGATCCGTACTGGCGCGCCAGTAGCTTCGCCGTCGCCTGGCCGACCTGTCGAATGCCCAGTGAAAATATAAAACGATCCAGCGAAATGGTCCGTCGTTCATTTATGGATTCAATCAGGTTACGGGCCGATTTATCGCCCCAGCCGTCGCGTCCGGCAATTGCCGTTTCGTGTTCTGACAGGCGGAAAATATCCGCCGGTGTTTTAATCAGGCCATCGGCCATGAAGGCTTCGATATGCTTGCCGCCCAACCCTTCGATATCAAATGTTTCACGTGAAACAAAATGCTTCATGCGTTCCAGCGCCTGGGCCGGGCAGACCAGCCCACCGGTGCAGCGCTTGGCGACCTCGCCTTCTTCGCGCACCGCATGGCTGCCGCAGTCGGGGCAGGTATCCGGGAATTTATAGGGTTTGCTGTTCTTGGGGCGTTTGCCTAACTGGACTTCCAGAACCTGGGGTATGACGTCTCCGGCCCGCTGGACAATCACCCAATCGCCGACGCGCACATCCTTGCGGGCGATTTCGTCTTCGTTGTGAAGGGTGGCGTTTGAAACCACCACACCGCCAACGGTGACGGGCTCCAATCTGGCAACCGGCGTAAGCGTGCCCGTGCGCCCGACCTGAATGATAATGTCATTGACCACCGTCATCGCTTTTTCAGCCGGGAATTTGCGGGCGATGGCCCAGCGCGGGGCACGGCTGACGAACCCTAAGCGCGCCTGCCAATCGCTGCGGTTGACCTTGTAAACGATACCGTCGATATCGTAGGCAAGCCCGGCGCGGGTTTCATTAAGCCGTTCATAAAAAGCCAGTGCCGATTGCGTATCGGCGCATAATTCGGCTAACGGATTGACCGGAAAGCCCCAGCCTTTGAGTTTTTCAATCACCCCCCAATGGGTATCGGCGATGGCATCGCTAACCTCGCCCAATGCATAGATAAAAAACGACAAGGGCCGAACCGCGGTTACCGCCGTGTCCAGCTGGCGCAGGCTGCCGGCGGCGGCGTTGCGGGGGTTGGCGAAGGGCTTTTTGCCGTCTTTTTCCTGGCGTTGGTTAAGGGCCATGAAGTCGTGCTTGGCCATGTAAACCTCGCCGCGCACTTCCAGCACATCGGGAACCCCTGCGGCAAGTTTTTGCGGCAGTTCTTTGAGTGACCTGATGTTGGCGGTCACGTCCTCGCCGGTGGCCCCGTCGCCGCGGGTCGCCCCTTGCACCAAAACTCCCTTTTCATAGCGCAGGGATATGGAAAGTCCGTCGATCTTGGGCTCGGCGACCATTTCCAGTGGGATTGTCGGATCGTCTGCCAGTTCTTTTAAAAACCGCCTGACCCCGTCGACGAATTCGCGGAAATCGTCCTCGCCGAAAGCGTTGCCAAGGGACAGCATGGGAACCGCATGGGTGACCTTGCCGAATCCGGATTGCGGCGCCGCACCGACCCGCCTCGACGGGCTGTCATCGCGGACAAGATCGGGGAACGCGGCCTCGAGGGCCAACAGGCGATGGCGCAGGCCATCATAGTCACCGTCTGATATGGTGGGGGCGTCGTTTTGGTAATAGGCATCGTCATGGGCCTTGATCTTGGCCGTCAGTGTCTCGATCTCGGCCGTCAGTGTCTCGATCTCGGCGCGGGCTTCCAACGGCGTCAGGTCCGTCACCTGCCCGTTCCCTGCAACAGGCTGTGGGCGGCGGCGCGGGCCTCGTCGGTAACCGTGGCCCCGGCCAGCATACGGGCGATTTCTTCCTTGCGCTCGGCCTCGTCCAGGATATCGATGCTGGTCAGGACCGTGCCCTTTTTGCCTTCTGACTTGCTGACCCGCCAGTGGACGTCGCCTTTCGACGCCACCTGGGGCGAGTGGGTGACCACCAGCACCTGGGCGTTATTGCTGAGCGCCGCCAGCCGTTCACCGACGGCGGCGGCGACCGCACCGCCGATGCCGCTGTCGACTTCGTCGAAGATCACCGTCGGGACCCGGTCCGCATCGGCCAGCACCGCTTTCAGCGCCAACATGAACCGCGACAGCTCGCCGCCGGAGGCTATTTTGTTCAATGGCCCGGATGGAGCACCGGGATTGGTGGAAACCTGAAACGCCACATCGTCGGCACCGTAGCGGCTCCATTGGGTCTCGGGCAGTTTGTCGATGCTTGTCGAGAACCGGGCCTTTTCCAGCTTTAGCGGAGTCAGTTCCCCGGCCATGGCCTTGTCGAGCCTTTTGGCCGCCGCCGTTCGCGCCGTGCTTAAATGATCTGCGGCGGCGCCATAGGCGGCACGGGCTTTACCCTCAGCCCGTTCAAGTTCCTTGAGGTGTGCGTCGCCGTCCTCGACCGCCGCCAGCTGGCTTTTCATATTGGCCAGCACGTCGGCCAGGTCGTCGACCGCAACCCCGTGCTTTCTGCCTTGAGCCCGCAGGGCGAACAGGCGCTCTTCCACCTGCTCGAGCCGGGCCGGGTCGAGATTCATATCGTTGCTGGCCTTTTCCAGTTGGGCCAGACCTTCGGTCGCTTCGACGGATGCCCGTTCAAGGGCGCCAATGGCCGCATCGAGGCGTCCGCCTGTATTACCTGCGACCTGTTCGAGCAACCGCACCGCCTTGCCGAGGGACTGCTCGGTACCGCTGGCACCGGAAAGTTCCTCGAGGGCCTTGTTCATGGCCTCGATCAGTTTTTCACCGTGCATCATCAGGGTGCGGTCACCGTCCAAGGTCTTTTCCTCGCCGGGCATGGGGTCAAGGGTGCCTAACTCGCCAACGGCGTGGCGCAGGTAGTCTTCCTCGCGGCGGGCCGTGGCCATGCGTTCGGCGGCATCGCCAAGGGCCGTGGCAGCTTCGCGCCAGCCATCCCAGGCAGTGGCCGTGGCCATGCAGAGTTTTTTCAGATCCCCGAAGACATCAAGCAGGCCACGATGGTTGGCGGCCTTGAGCAGCCTTTGGCTTTCAAACTGCCCGTGCACCTCGACCAGGGCCTCGCCCAGGCTTTTAAGCAGCGAAATGCTGACCGGCTGGTCGTTAACGAAGGCCCGCGAGCGTCCGTCGGTGGTCAATATCCGGCGCAAAATCAGGGTTCCGTCTTCAACTTCCAACCCGTGTTCTTCGAGCAGCGCTTCAATGCCGACCGGCGTAGACAGATCAAAGGTCGCCGATACCGTCGCCTGCTTGGCGCCATGGCGAACCAGCCGGGCATCGGCCCGAACACCAAGCGCCAGCCCCAGCGCATCAAGCAATATGGATTTACCGGCGCCGGTTTCGCCGGTCAGCACGCCAAGGCCATTGGCGAAAGAAAGCTCAAGCCGGTCGATCAGCACCACATCATGGATGGAAAGTGTTTGCAGCATATTCGTAGGATTACCCTTGCCCGGTTACCAGAGACTGTACCAGGGGTCGCCTTCCTCAGGGCGAACCAGCTTGCCTTCCACCAATTGATAAGAATCCACATACCATTCGCTGCCGGGGAAGTTATGGCCGAGAACGGCGGCGACCTTCTGGGCTTCTTTATGCAAGCCAAGGGCGATGTAGGCCTCGACCAACCGGTGCAGGGCTTCGGCCGAGTGGGTGGTCGTCTGGTATGTGTCGATAATCGACTTGAAGCGGTTGATGGCGGCAAGATAATGGCCCTGACGCAGATAATATCGGCCAATCTCCATATCCTTGCCGGCCAGGTGGTCGCGGGTCAGGTCGCGCTTCAGCTTGGCGTCCTTGGCATATTTGCTGGTCGGGAACCTGCGCACCAGTTCATCAAGGGTCTGCATCGCAAGTTCCGTCATCTTCTGGTCACGGGCGACGTCTGAAATCTGCTCGTAATAGCAAAGCGCCTTCAGATAAAAGGCATAGGGCACGTCGGGGCTGGACGGGTGCAACTGGATAAAGCGATCGAGAGCAATAATGGCGCTGTCATAGGCATCGTTTTGATAATAGGCGTAGGCCGACATCAGCTGCGCCTTGTTCGCCCACGAGGAATAGGGATGCTGGCGCTCGACCTCGTCGAACATGACCGCCGCCAGTTTATAGTCCCCGGCCTGGAGCACATTCAGCGCTTCGTTATAGATATCGTCGACCGGACGCTCCACGTATTCAGGTTCTACATCGGCGCTGGTACAGGCGCTGACCATAAGCATCATCGCCGCCAGCAGGGAAAGGACTGTTATTTTTGTGTTCATAGAAGGCCGTTCATACCGTTTGAAGAGGCCGACTATATCACGGCGGTGGCGGTGGTATGCAACAACGTCGAAGGCAAAAATGGGGGAAATACCGACTTTGAGCGGGTTCGCCAATCAGGCCCGATAAAGGCCAGCAAAAAGGCGGGGTTTCCCCCGCCCTGGCTGGGTCCGGGCGGGCCGGACTCGTGAAATTGCGGCCTGGGCCGCCTTAGGCCATGGCGGCGACGGCGACTTCTGCGCCCTCGGCCCAGATGGCGCCGGTCTGCGGTGATTCGGCGGAGCCTGAGTCCAGTTCCTCGTAGCACCAGGCGCTGTGGTCGGCAAAAAGAGCCCTGAGCAGCCTGTTGTTCTGGGCATGGCCCGAACAGACGCCACTGAACCGGCCAAGCAAGCCGGAACCGGCAAGGTACAGGTCGCCGACCGCGTCGAGTACCTTGTGACGGACAAATTCATCATCAAAACGCAGGCCGTCATCGTTCAGGATCTTGTCGCCGCTGACAACCACGGCATTTTCGAGCGAGCCGCCCTTGGCCAGGCCAGCGGCACGCAGGGCCTCGACCTCATGCAGGAAGCCGAAGGTGCGGGCGCGGGAAATCTCGTTCTTGAAGGCATCATCGGCGAAGCCTAGGGAAATGGACTGGCGTGATACCGCGGCACTCTCAAATTCAATCTTGAAATCAAGGGCGAACCCGTCGCCGGGGGTCAGCGTCACGCGCTTGTCGCCGTCTTCGACGGTAACGGTTTTAAGAACGCGGATGAAACGGCGTGCCTTGTTTTGTTCGACGACGCCGGCGCATTCGATCAGGAACAGGAACGGTGCGGCGCTGCCATCCATGACCGGCACTTCCGGGCCGTTCACTTCGACAATCACGTTATCTATGCCAATACCGGAAAAGGCCGCCATCAGATGTTCGACGGTCGAGATGGTGACACCGTCGCTATTGCCCAACGTGGTGCACATGGTGGTATCGACGACGTTGTCCCAGGTTGCCGGGATGATCGAACTGCCGTCGGTGATGTCGACTCGATGGAAAATAATGCCGGTGTCGGGTTTTCCGGGCAGCAAGGTCATTTTTACTTTGTCGCCGGAATGCAGGCCTACGCCGCTACAGTTGATGCCGCTTTTGAGTGTTTTTTGCTTAATCATGCTCGTTTTCTTTTATCGAAATGCCGGTTTAAATTACCAACGTTCTTTTTCTAATAATAATATAACTTTTACTTGTCCCTCGTCTTTCGAATCACCCGATAAATTCTGCCTTTACACTGCTTAATATTTGGTAAGGACACGCCGGTGACTTGAAATTCCAACAAGGTCTTCTAATCAAAGGCAAAAAGAATGCCTCAGGGATGTTTTTAGCAATCTACCCCGAGGCATTCAAATCACTCTTTGTTACCGTTTGTTACGGCATCTCAAAGCCTTAGCTTAATTGGCCTGTCGGCGCAGAAAGGCCGGAATGTCCAGCAGATCTTCATCCGCCTGAGCCGGCTGGATTCGGTCTGATTCACCCAGGCCACCAAGCTTGTCCTGACTGTCCTCACCGGTAATTTCCGGTTCAGGGGCGGGCGCAGGTGCGGCCAATTCAGCCACAGGGGCCTGCTCCGGCGTCGGCGTGATTGCCGCCTTGCCAGCCCCGGCAATGCCGGTGACCCGTTCGAACAGGGTCAGCTTGGCCGGGCTTGGCTGGGCTTCGGTCCTTGCTTCTTCCTGGCCTTTACCGGCATTGGCCATGGCGGCGGCGGCAAACGGTTCGGCCGCCTTGGGGGCCTCTTCACCGCTGGCACTCATTGGAGCTGACGGAATAAAGGCATCGCCCATATTGGTGCCCGGCGTCGCCACCACCGGCTGACCCGGATCGATGTCCGCCGATGTTTCTTCCACAGGCTCGGGACTATCCATGCTGGCCTCTTCCAGTTCCTCGGTTTCCGGCTCGCTGGTTGCCTCTGGCTCGGATATTCCCAGCTCCTCGATCTTGCTGTTCAGCTCGATCCTGGCTTCCTCGTAGGAGCGTTCCGGGCTCGGGATGACCAGGTCTTCTTCCTCCTGGCCGGTGCGGTCCGAAGCGGTGGCAATGCCCGCCATCTTGACGAATACAGAGCTTTCCTCCGGTTCGGTTTTGGCCTCTGGCTTGGGGCTGGTGGACCTGCGGGGCTTGGGCGCCATATCGACAGACAGAAATGTCGGGGATGGCCGGGCAACGGACTGGCCGTCCATACCGGTAGCAACCACGGAGACCCTGACCCGCCCTTCCAGGCTTTCGTCGAAGGTCGAGCCGAAAATGATATAGGCATCTTCATCGACTTCCGAACGGATGCGGTTGGCGGCTTCATCGGTTTCAAACAGGGTCATATCCTGACCACCCGTAATGTTGATCAGCACGCCCTTGGCACCGGCCATGGAGGTATCGTCGAGAAGCGGGTTGGATATAGCCGCCTCCGCCGCATCAAGGGCCCGGCGTTCGCCTTCGGCCTCACCGGTGCCCATCATTGCCTTGCCCATGCCCGACATCACCGAACGGATATCGGCAAAATCAAGATTGATCAGGCCCGGCATGACCATCAGGTCGGTAACGCCGCGAACGCCGGAATACAGGACCTCGTCGGCCATATTGAAGGCATCGGCAAAAGTCGTTTTCTCGTTGGCGATGCGGAACAGGTTCTGGTTGGGGATGACGATCATGGTATCGACATACTCTTCCAATTCCTTCAGGCCCTCTTCTGCAAGCTGCATACGGTGTGCACCTTCGAACTGGAACGGCTTGGTGACGACGCCGACGGTCAGGATACCTCTTTCCCTGGCCGCCCTGGCAATCACCGGGGCCGCCCCGGTACCTGTCCCCCCGCCCATGCCGGCGGCGATAAAGGCCATGTTGACGCCTTCGAGCTGAGCCTCAATCTCGGCCAGGGCTTCCTCTGCCGCCTTGGCACCGATTTCCGGATGTGATCCGGCCCCCAGCCCCTGGGTGATTCCGACACCCAGCTGGATGCGGTTTACGGCATGGGAATTGGATAGCGCTTGGGCGTCGGTGTTAGCGACGACGAAATCGATGCCTTCCAGTTGCTTGGCGATCATGTTGTTGACCGCGTTGCCGCCACCCCCACCGACACCGATGACGGTAATGCGTGGCTTCAGATGTTCAGTCTTGTTGTGGGGTACGCTCAGGTTGATGCTCATTTTAGCCCTCCGATTTTTCAGAAGTCGTTGAAGTTAATGCCAGGTTGTTTCGTATGGTTGCTGCGTTTCTCACTTAAAAATTCTCCCTTAACCATTGGCCGAGGCGGGCAAAGCGCCCATTCGGCTCTTCTAACGGGCGGTAGGCGCTTTTTGCCGCCTCCGCCGGGTTGTTGAATGCAAATTGAAGAAGCCCTGCGACGGTTGCGAAGGCCGGGCCGCTGACCGCCTCGGCGAGACCCGGAATCGCCCGGGGCCGCCCGGAACGGGTCTGCTTGTCGAGAATTTCCGTGGCCAGCTCGCGAACGCCGGTCAACTGACTGGCGCCACCGGTCAACACGATGCGACGGCCGGCGACCTTGTCGAAGCCGGTTTCCTGTAGCCGGGTGCGAACCAGCTCGAATGTTTCTTCGATGCGGGGCCGGATAATGCCAACCAGTACCGAACGCGGAACCTGCTTGGTTTCGCCGGTATCTTCCTCGCCGACCAGTGGCACCTTGATGATTTCGCGGTCGTCGGACGGCGACGCGATGGCGCTGCCGTAAAGGGTTTTCATGCGTTCGGCGTGAACAAGCGGTGTTGCCAGCCCACGCGCGATATCGCTGGTAACATGGCCGCCGCCGATGGGCACGCTGTCCACATGCACCAGTTCACCATCGAAGAAGACGGCGATGGATGTGGTGCCACCACCCATGTCGATACAGGTGACGCCAAGATTTATCTCGTCTTCGACCAGGCATGACAACGCCGACGCATAGGGCGCAATGACCTTGCCGTTGATATCCAGATGGCACCTGCTAATGGCCGTTTCCAGATTCCTGAGCGGATCGGACGCGGCACTGATGATGTGCATGTTGACGCCGAGATTTTGGCCATGCAGGCCGCGCGGATCACGCACACCCTTGTTGCCGTCGATGCTATAGCCGACCGGAATCAGGTGGATCAGGTCGCGGTCCTTGATTTCGCTTTCCGGTATGCCGGACGGATCCAGGACCCGGCGCAGATCGGCATCACCAATTTCATGGCCGGCGATGGAAACTTCGAACGCGACAAGGCGCGAACGCGGGTTGCCGCAGGCAACATTGACAATAATATCGCGGATATTCTCGCCGGCCATATGCTCGGCCGCCTCGACCGTGGCACGGATGGTTGCTTCCGTTTCGACCATATCGATGATGGTCCCGGCCCGCATGCCCTTCGATACCTGATGGCCGATACCGGCGATTTCCATACCACCGGTCTCGTTCGGGCGCGCAATCAGGCAGCAGGCCTTGGTCGTGCCCAGGTCAAGCACCGCCACAAGCCCCGTTCTTGGCTTGCTTTGAGCGACTCCGCTGATCATGTCCCCTGACATCGCGTTTCCCATATCTTTCCTTAAATCTCCGTTTCCGGAGCCAGCGTTTTACCCGACGCATCGGTTCCCTTTTTGACGATCAGCCGGTCTGGCAGCCTGAGATCAAGCAACCGGACATCGCGGCTGAACAGCCCGTGCCTGCTTTCGTATTCGGCAAGACGCAACCATGCCGCCCCGGTGCCCGATTCCGGCAGGCGGATATCGATGCCACCCTTCAACTGCACGTCCCATCGTCTGCCGCTGACCCTGACCGCAGATTTCACCAGATTCATCAGTTGCGGTTGTGTTTGAAGAATGTCGAGCAGCCCGGCTGCATGTTTGGGCGCATCATTGCCGACCACGACCAGCAGATCGGAAAAGCGTTCCAGGTCATCTTTCAGGATGACGACGCCATCGCGGTCGATCAGACTGAACTGTCCGTTGACCTGCCATAACGCCAGCGGCTGACGTTCGACGACGCTGAGCAAAATGGTGTCGGGCAACATTCTTTCGACGGAAGCGGCCCGCACCCAGGGCAGGACTTCAACCCGCTGGCGCGCCGCCTCAAGATCATAGGCCAGGATCGGCGCCCCGCGGGCCAGCCGCACCGCCTTCAGAAGATCGGCCCTGGTTGTCTGGCTGCGGCCGACGACCAGCACGTCCTCGACCGTGAAGCCGAGCTCGCCGGAAGCAGAAATAAGTGACCACCTGGCCTGTTTGACAAGTTGCCCCATCCAGCCGTTACCGGTCATCCACCAGCCAGCACCAAACAGGCTCGACACCATAAGGGCGGCGGCGGTGGCGATGCTCCACTTCTGCCGCCACAAGGGCACGACACGCTTGCGGGGCTGTCCGCGCTTGGTTTCGGTTTGTTTTTTCCAAAATTTCATCATGGATCGCACTCCGCGTTTTCGACCATCCAGCCGACAAGTTCACCGAACGAAATGCCGCCAAGGGCGGCTTGCTCTGGAACCAAGGACGTCGGGGTCATACCGGGCTGGGTGTTGACCTCGAGCATGTAAAGATCGCTGCCGTCATAACGCAGGTCGGCGCGCGAAACGCCCCGGCAGCCAAGGGTTTCGTGGGCCAGCGCCGCCAGCCGTAAGCATTCGTCATAAACGGCCGGATCGACCTCGGCCGGGATCACGTGAATCGATCCGCCGGCGTCGTACTTGGCCGAATAGTCGTAAAAACCGTGACTGGTGGTGATTTCGGTGACCGCCAGCGGCTTGCCGCCCATTACCGAAACCGTCAACTCGCGGCCCGGAATAAACTTCTCGACCATGACCTGATCGCCATAGGGCCATTCGCCGTGGCTGAACGGGGTATCGTTATCGCCTTCATTGATCACCCGGACGCCGACGCTGGATCCTTCGTTGATCGGCTTGATCACATAAGGACGCGCCATTGGGTCGCCTGCCGCGAGTTCTTCCCGGCTGACGATCACATGGTCTGCGACCTTGATACCGACATTTTTGAACATCGCTTTAGACATGGGCTTGTCCATGGCAATGGCAGACGCCAGCAGGCCCGAATGGGTGTAGGGAATGTTGAGGATGTCGAGCAGCCCCTGAACGCAACCGTCTTCGCCAAAGCGCCCGTGCAAGGCGTTGAAGACCACATCCGGTTTCGGGAAAAGACGCGTCAACAGCGCCCCCATGTCGCGCTGTACGTCGATCGGGGTAACCCTGTATCCGACCTGCTTCAAAGCGTTGGAAACGGCGGCACCGCTGACCAGCGAGACTTCGCGCTCGGCCGACCAGCCGCCCATCAAAATAGCGACGCTTTTCTTCATGATGTGCCTCCATCACTGACGCCAACGCGGCGGATTTCCCATTCCAGCGTGACGCCGGTTTCATCGAGCACTTTTTGGCGTACCGTCTCGCCCAGCTTTTCCAAATCGGCGGCGCTGGCGGTGCCGGTGTTAACCAGGAAGTTGCAGTGTTTCTCAGACACCATGGCGCCGCCCATGCGCAAACCCCGGCAGCCGGCCTGCTCGATCAGCTGCCATGCCTTGTGTCCGGGCGGATTGGCGAAGGTGCTGCCGCCGGTCGGGGTGCGCAGCGGCTGGCTTTCTTCCCTGGCCGCCTGTATCTGACCCATGCGGCGGGCGATTTCCGATTTGCTGTCCGGGCGGCCTTTAAATACCGCCTCGACGAAGATCCACGTTTCATCGATGGCCGAATGCCGGTAGCCGAAGCCCATGTCGGCGCAGGAAAGTTCATGAATCTTGCCTTCCTCGTCGATGGCCCGGGAGCTGACCAGCACATCCTTGATTTCACTGCCATAGGCCCCGGCGTTCATGCGCAGGGCGCCGCCGACGGTGCCGGGGATGCCGCTCATGAATTCCAGCCCGGTGAGGCCCGCCTGCCCGGCGGTCAGTGCCACATTCAGGCCAAGCGCGCCGGCGCCGGCGGTGACTTCCGTGCCCTTGATCCTGACCCCGGCAAATTCACCGCCGAGGCGAACCACCACACCGGGGATGCCGCCATCGCGAACCAGCAGGTTGGAGCCGACACCCATGAAGGTGACCGGAACCAATAACGGCCTCATGGCCAGGAAGGTCTTCAAATCATTCAGATCGGCCGGCCGGAACATCACTTCCGCCGGGCCGCCGACCCTGAACCAGGTAATCTTGTCGAGGGGCGCATTTTCACTATAGCGACCCCGCACCGTGGGCAACTGGTCGATCAGGGTGTCGTTAATTCGTTCAGCGGCCATCATTCGCCGGCCTCCTTGTGGCGCAGACGTTGCAACTGGTCCGGCAGCGCGTTCGCCCATTGGGTGATGTTTCCGGCGCCCAGGCAGACGACCATGTCGCCCGACCCGGCCAATCCATTAATCGCCGCGGCCAGGTGTGACGGATCTTCCAGCGCCATGGCCGTGCGGTGTCCGTGGGCATGCAGGCCGGCGACAAGATTATCGCGGTCGATGCCCGAAATCGGATCTTCGCCGGCGGTATAGACATCGGCGACCAGAACCGTGTCGGCGTCGTTAAAGCAGGTGCAGAAATCCTCGAACAGGTCGCGAAGCCGGGTAAACCGGTGTGGTTGAACGACGGCGATAACTTTTCCTTTGGTGGCCGAGCGCGCCGCCGATAAAACCGCCGATATTTCCACCGGATGATGGCCGTAATCATCAATTATGGTGATGCCATCAACGACGCCGGTCTGTGTGAAGCGGCGTTTGACCCCTTCAAATTCGGCCAGCGCCTTGGCGATCACGTCATCGTCGATGCCCATTTCCGTAGCAATGGCGACGGCGGCCAGGGCGTTTTGAATGTTGTGATCGCCGAACATCGGCAAATGCACGCCTTTCAGGGTGCGCGAGGTTCCTTCCTTGCGCTCAGAGACGACAATGTCGATGACGACCCCATTCAGGGCCGCCTTGATGTTCGATGCGCGCACATCGGCCTGTGGGTTAAAGCCGTAGGTGACAATTTTACGGTCGGAAATCCGTGAAATCATCGCCTGCACTTCCGGATGGTCGATGCACAATGCGGCAAAACCATAAAACGGGATATTTTCGACAAAGGAATCGAAGGCATCGCGCAACGCATCGAAACTGCCGTAATGGTCCAGGTGTTCGGGATCAATATTGGTGACCACGGCGATGGTTGCCGGCAATTTCAGGAAGGTCCCGTCGGATTCGTCGGCCTCGGCGACCATCCAGTCGCCGCCGCCCAAGCGCGCGTTAGAGCCCCAGGCATTGATGATACCGCCATTGATCACCGTCGGGTCCATATCGGCGGTAAATAGCATGGCCGCCACCAGCGACGTGGTCGTGGTTTTTCCGTGGGTGCCGCCGACCGCGATCGACCATTTCAGGCGCATCAGTTCGCCGAGCATTTCGGCCCGCCGGACCACTGGAATCATATTGTGCCGGGCCGCCTTGACTTCCGGATTGTCGGCCTTGACGGCGGTCGAGACCACAATCACCTGGGCATTGCCGATATTTTCTGACTTGTGGCCGATGGCGACAGAAATCCCCATGTCGGTCAGGCGTTTGACGTTGGCGTTGTCGGTCTGGTCGCTGCCCTGCACCGAATAACCCAGGTTATGCAGGACCTCGGCGATGCCGCTCATGCCGATGCCGCCGATGCCGACGAAATGAATGGTGCCGATGGAAAGGGGAAGTGCCCTCATGCGGCCCTCCTCTCGCCATTGTGGCCAAGCAGTTCGAACACCGTATCGGCAAGCCGGATGGCGGCGTCCGGGCTTCCGGAATTGCGCGCACATGATGCCGCCTTGGTCAGCAGTTGTGGCACCGTGAACAGGGATTCCAGCCTTGCGGCCAGCGCCTCTTCGGTAAAAATTTCCTGGCTCATCAACCAGCCGCCACCGGCATCGTCAAGGGCGTGCGCATTATAGGATTGATGGTTATCGGTGGCGTGGGGATAGGGCACCAAAATGGCCGGGCGGCCAATGGTCGTCGCCTCGGCCACGGTGGAAGCCCCGGCGCGCCCGATCAGCAGGTGGGCCTGGGCCAGCCGTTCGGGAACGTCGGCGAAGCAGTTGTCCAGGTCGGCCTCGATGCCGAGTCGCCCCT
>JABMOQ010000006.1 GCA_013204045.1 Rhodospirillaceae bacterium
CTCAGCAGTTCCAGCGACTGCTCTATATCTTGGGCGATGGCTTCGATCTCGGCGCGCATGGTGTTGGCTTTCCGTCAGAATATTGCGATGAAGGTTTTTAACCGGGAACCGGGATTAATACAATCCGCCCGTTCCTGCGGTCGGTGTGCCGATGCCGGATGTAAGGCCCTTAAGCACCTGGGATTCGCCGGTCGGCACGGTGCCCGGCTTGAAGGCTTCCAGGATAACCCCCTTTTCACCTGTGCGTGCCAGCAGGCCGGTCGTCGCGTTGACCCTGACCAGCCGGATGCCGGGCGGAATGCGGAACGGTGTCGCCGGCGCCTGGGCCAGGGCCCCGGCCATGAAGTCCCTGAAAATAGGGGCCGCCACCGAGGCCCCCTGTTCGCGGCGGCCGAGGCTGCGCGGGTTATCGAATCCGGTGAATACGCCGACCGCCAGATCCGGTGAAAAGCCGATGAACCAGGCATCAACACTATTGTTGGTGGTGCCGGTTTTGCCGGCCAGCGGTTTGCCGACGCTGCGAATCCGCTTGCCGGTGCCGCGCTCGACCACCCCCTGCAACATGGAGACAATCTGATAGGCGCTGGCCGGATCGGTCAGCTGTGGCCGCAGGTCCGGGACCACAGGCACCGGCTGGTTGATCCAGAACGGGGCTCGGCACTTTTCACAAGACCGCACGTCGTGGCTGAAAACGGAACGACCGTGACGATCCTGAATACGGTCAATCATGGTCGGGGTTATTTTTTTACCGCCGTTGACCAGCATGGCATAGCCGGCCGTCAGGCGCAGCAGCGTGGTTTCCCCGGCGCCCAACGCCATAGCCAGTTGCACAGGCAGGTTATCCATGACGCCGAAACGCCTTGCCACATCTGCGACCTTGTCCATACCGACGGTCTGGGCCAGACGGACGGTCATCAGGTTGCGTGATTTTTCGATGCCAAGGCGCATGGTGCTGGGGCCGTAGAATTTCTTGGTGTAGTTGGCGGGGCGCCATTTCGGCAGCCCCGGCCCCTGGTCGATGACGAACGGCGCATCAAGAATCAGCGTCGACGGCGTATAGCCGCTATCGATGGCCGCCAGATAGACAAACGGCTTGAACGCCGAGCCCGGCTGGCGCATGGCCTGGGTGACGCGATTGAACTGGCTTCTTTCGTGGTCATACCCTCCGCTCATGGCGAGCACCCGGCCGGTATGGGGATCAAGGGCGACCAGGGCGCCTTGGATTTCCGGAATTTGTTCGAGCGTATATGTGTCGGGTGGATAGGGCTTGCTGTTTTTATCTGCCGCCACGGCCACGACCGCGATGACGTCGCCGATCTTGAGAACATCCGACGGCCGGTGCACGGACGGCCCCAATTTTTCGCCTTCAGCCCAGGCCCGCGCCCATTTCATTTCCGACATCGGCACGGTGCCAACGGTGGTGTCGGCAAACCCGATGGCCGCGGCGTTTTCCTCAAGGCCGAGCACCACCGCCCGTCGCCATTCGGCCAACCCTTGTGTCGGCGGCAACGCCGCCAATTTCTTTTGCCAATCGTCTATATCGCCCAACTGGGTCAGCGGCCCGCGCCAGCCATGACGGCGGTCATAGGCCCTTAAGCCATCCTTGAGGGCGGTGTCGGCAATTTTCTGGAAGGCCGGATTGATCGAGGTACGAACCGACAAACCGCCCTTGTAAAGTTCCGTCTCGCCGTATCGATCGGCCAGTTCCCGGCGCACTTCCTCGGCGAAGAAAGCTGCGGCCACGAATTCCGTTTCCGAGCGCGGCTTCACGGCCAAGGGCTGGTCCCGCGCCAGGGTCGCTTCATCGGCGGTGATCACACCGTCCTCAAGCATCCGCCCGATGACCCAGTTGCGGCGCTCCAGGGCATCTTTCAGGCGCTTCACCGGATGGTAATTGTTGGGCGCCTTGGGCAGCGCCGCCAGATAGGCGGTTTCCTCGATGGTCAGATCGTCGAGGGTTTTATCAAAATAGTTTAGCGCCGCCGTGGCCACGCCATAGGAGCCATAGCCCAGATAAATTTCGTTCAGGTAAAGCTCCAGTATCCGATCCTTGGTGATGGCGCGTTCAATGCGGAAAGCGAGGATCGCTTCCTTGACCTTGCGCTCCCACGAGACCTCGTTGGTAAGCAGAAAATTCTTGGCCACTTGCTGGGTGATGGTCGAGGCGCCGACCATGCGCCGTTGCTTGCCGAGATTTTTGATATTGATGACGATAGCCCGGACCACCCCCAGAAAGTCGACGCCCTGGTGGCTGTAAAAATTCTTGTCCTCGGCCGCCAGGAAGGCGTTGACGACGCGCTTGGGCATTGCCCGGATCGGCACGAAGACCCGCTTTTCGATGGCATATTCGGCCAGCAAGCGGCCGTCACCGGCATGCACGCGGGTCATCACCGGCGGTTCGTAATCGGCAAGCTGGTGGTAATCGGGAAGATCGCGGCCGAAGCTTTGGAACACGAAAAGCACGCCGCCCACGCCGGCGAAAGCGAGGATGAACAACAGGCCAAACAGGGTTATCAGCACGCGCAGCATAATCTTGGTACTCTGGCTCCCGATCGTTGATTGTGTGAATATATGAGAATTATGGCTGGTATATGGCAACAGGGCCTAAATTTATTTCCTGTAAGCCTCTTCAATATTTGAAAAATAGGCTGTTATGGCGCGGCTGATACCGGTCGCCAGCTTGATCCGGTAGTTTTGCGAGCGAAGCGCTTTTTCATCGGCACGGTTTGACAGGAACCCCAACTCGATAAGGACGGACGGCACATCCGGCGCTTTCAGAACGGCAAATCCGGCAAACCGGTGAGTGTTTCTGAGCATCTTTGTCTGACGGCCCAGCTCCTTGACCAGCCCGGAGGCAAATTTCGACGACTGGTTCATGGATTCGCGCTGCGCCAGATCGATCAGAATGTTCGTTACCTCCGGCGTTTCGCCAACCAGGTTAATGCCAGCGATCAGGTCGGCCTTGTTTTCTTTTTCCGCCAACTGCGCCGCCTCTTTATCGGATGCTTTTTCCGATAGGGTGTAAACGGAAAGTCCGCGGGTCTTTTTATTCTTGATGGCATCGGCATGGACCGAAATAAACAGATCGGCACCGGCATCCCGGGCCCGAGAGACCCGGTCGCGAAGCTGCACGAAAATATCCCGTGACCGGGTCAGGAAGACCGTGAATTTGCCGGTGCGTTCCAGTTGTTTCTTTAAATCCTGGGCCATGGCCAAGGTGATGTGCTTTTCATAGGTGCCGCTGACGCCGATGGTTCCCGGATCGACGCCCCCGTGGCCGGGATCGATGACGACCACCCGCTTGACCGGGCCAGGGGCGAGGCCGTCCGGTTTCCGGGGCGGGGCGGCAAAACCAACCTGGGTCGCGTCCGGTTGTGGCTGTGCCTTTAACGGCGGCGGGCTCATGGCTTTCGTAATATCGCCGGCCGGGTTTATGTCGACAACCAGCCGATAGCCGTTATCGCCATCCGGATTCAGCACGAAGCTTTTTTTAACTTCCGGCGCCGATTTCACATCTATGACAATGCGCGACGTGCCCACCTTGAACAGGCCATAGCGCAGCTTGTCCAGCATCCCGATGTTTCCGGGCAACGGTCTTGCCGGCAGCCGCCAGCCGACTTCCGGCAGATCGATTACCACCCTGAAAGGATCGGTCAGGGAAAAAATGCTGAATTCGACCCGGTTGCTTAAATCGAAGACCAGGCGGGTCGTGCCGCCGTTCATGCCGGCCCTGACATCGGTGACGATGGCCTCGGCGGCGCTGACCGGGCGGGGCAAAATACCAACGACAAAGAAGGCCAGCAGAACCGGCAGAATCATGCGCCAGGGACCGGCGGGCGGACATTGGCAGGGTCTGGCGGGTGGGTGCTGGCAGGGCTTGGCGGTCTTCATTCGGCGTCCTTAGAAACCATTATCGGGGGGGTTGCCCGATATTCGCTCCATTGGCGATCTTTGTTGAAAAACTGAGATCACGCAATATTACGATTGTCGAACTAATTTCCTACCGTTATGTTAATGCTGTGGTGTCGCGCATTCAACAATGGGTGCGTGTAAACCGCAGATTTGAGGGATTTTCCGCCTTTCTCCCGTTTTTGGGGGCGGCCTTTCAAATTTTATGCCCCGAATAAACCGAGGTTTTTCATGCCGGATAGAGCAGCGCGAACAGTTTCGATAATGGCCCCGTCTTCATTGACGGCAGCCGGTTCGTTCGCAAGCGCCGCCGGCGTTCCACATATAAGCGTCACCACAGCCCCCGGCCCTGTTGCCGGAGATGGTGTGACGCCATGGAGTTACAAATTTTATGGCTATCAAGAGAATGCTAATCGACGCCGCGCACTCAGAGGAAACTCGGGTCGTGATACAGGGTGGGAATCGACTCGAAGACTTTGATGTTGAATCCGAATCCCGAAAACAAATTAAGGGAAATATCTATCTCGCAAAGATAATCCGGGTCGAACCGTCGCTTCAGGCGGCATTCGTCGATTACGGAGGGAATCGTCACGGATTCCTGTCTTTTACCGAAATTCATCCCGATTATTACCAAATCCCCATCGAGGACCGTCAGGCGCTGCTTGCCGAGCACGACGCGGCTGAACAGGCTGAAAAAGAAGCCGATGACGACGTAGACTCTGGCGATAAAGCAGTTGATGACGCCGACGATGAAACGGATGCAGATGGGGCCGAGGACGGCGAAGAGAGCGTGCCCAGGAAAAAGTCCAAGGGCGTTGAAACCGTCGGCGGTGATGATACGGAAGATGCCCGGCCAAAACGCAACCCCCACCGCCAGCGGCACTATAAAATCCAGGAAGTTATCAAGCGCGGCCAGATTCTTCTGATCCAGGCAGTCAAGGAAGAGCGTGGCAACAAGGGCGCGGCGCTGACCACTTATATATCCCTGGCCGGACGCTACTGCGTGCTGATGCCGAACACGGCACGGGGCGGTGGCATTTCTCGAAAGATTTCAAACAGTGCCGATCGCAAACACCTGAAATCGATTCTATCGGAGTTAAACATTCCCGATGGCATCGCCGTCATCGTACGAACCGCAGGCGTCAAGCGGAGCCGGGCTGAAATCAAGCGTGATTACGAATACCTGATGCGTTTGTGGAATAACATCCGCGAGCTGACACTTGAATCGACAGCCCCCGCACTTGTCCACGAGGAAGGCAATCTGATCAAGCGCTCCATCCGCGACCTTTACAGCAGCGACATCGACGAAATCATCGTCGCCGGCGATACCGGCTACCGTATCGCCAAAGACCTGATGAAGATGCTGATGCCGAGCCACGCAAAAAAAGTGCAGCCGTACAAGGAAACGTCGATCCCGATTTTCCAGCACTATCAGATCGAAGGCCAGCTCGACGCCATTCATTCGACGGATGTGCAGCTCAAATCGGGTGGTTATATCGTTATCAACCCGACCGAGGCCCTGGTCTCCATCGACGTTAACTCTGGCCGCTCGACCCGCGAACGCAATATCGAGGAAACCGCCTACAAAACCAACCTTGAAGCCGCCGACGAGATTGCCCGTCAATTACGGCTGCGCGACCTTGCCGGGCTGATCGTTATTGATTTTATCGACATGGAAGTCTCGCGCAATAATGCGCAGGTGGAACGCCGCATGAAAGATGCCATGCGCCTCGACCGCGCCCGCATCCAGATCGGCCGCATCAGCGCCTTTGGGTTGCTGGAACTGTCGCGCCAACGACTGCGCATGTCGCTGATTGAAACCAGTTCCGAGCCCTGCCCCCATTGCGCCGGTACCGGCATCAGACGCTCGACCGATTCGGCGTCCCTGGTGGCCTTACGCGCCATCGAGGAAGCCGCCAACAGCAACAATGCGGCATCTATCGTCATCCACGTTCCGACGGCAGTCGCCCTTTACATTCTCAACCATAAACGCCCGGCGATCGCCGAAATCGAAGGCCAAACAGGGACGTCCATAATCGTTACTGCTGATGAAGCCCTGATCCCGCCGAATCTTCGCATCGAACGGGTTAAGGCATCGGGCGAAATTGAATTGGTTGAAAAAACAAGTACCGGCACCGGATCCCTGGCCGATGACAAGCCCGATAAAAAACGGCGGCGCCGGTCACGGGGCCGTAAATCATCGGAAACAGAATCCACTACGGCAGAAGTTGAATCACCCGAGGCCGACACAGACACGCCGGCGGTGTCCGCCGATGGCGAGTCCACCGATGGTGCCGCCACGGACGATAAACCGGGAAAAAGACGCCGCCGTGGCAAGCGTGGCGGCCGTCGTCGCCGGGAAAAACCCGCCGAGGGTGCCGCCGGCACGGCACCTCTGGATGAGGCCGCCGATGCGGCCACCGAATCCCAAGCCATCACTGAAGCCGGCGCTGAAGCCGGCGCGGAAACCGGCGCTGAAACCGGCGCTGAAACCATTGCGGAAACCGGCACCAATGATGATCAGGCCGCCTCGGGACCAGATGACAAACCAGCAATCAAGCCTGCCCGCAAACGTCGCCCCCGCACCAAAAAGCCGATAGCCAAGAATTCCGAAGCCACCGACGATACGGTCAAGGCGGCCGACGCCGGCGATGCGGCAGCGGAAAAACCGAAACCCCGGCGCAAAGCCCCGGCCCGCAAAAAGGCTGCCAAGCCGGCCAATGAGGACGCCGTCGTCACGATCGACAACAGCGCCGACTCCAAGGCACCGGCCGCAAAAACCACCGTGGTCAATCTTGAAGGATCGGAAAACAGCGACGAAGCCCCCGCCAAACGTGGCGGCTGGTGGCGACGCTAAACGCTAGCTGCGCCCACCATTCCAGTCGACCAGCCGCCTGGCGGCTTCGGCCATATCTTCACCCGGCCCGGCAAAGGAAAAACGCACCGTGCGGTTTCCCCTTTCCGGGTCGAAGTCTATGCCCGGCGTTACCGCGACGCCGGTTTCGGCCAGGATACGGCGGCACAAATCCTCACTGTCATGGGTCAGATGCGATACATCGGCGTACAGGTAAAAAGCGCCATCGGCTTTCGACAATTTATCGAACCCGGCCTTGGGAAGTTCGCTGAGCAGAAGATTCCTGTTTTTCGCGTAATTGGCCACATAGCCGTCAAGTTCCCGGCCACAGTCGAAAGCCGCGATTCCTGCCAACTGGGACAATGTCGGCGGTGAAATAAAAAGATTCTGCAACAGGCATTCAACTGACCTGAGAAGGCTTTCCGGCACCACCATCCAGCCCAGCCGCCATCCCGTCATTGAAAAGTATTTCGAGAAACTGTTGATGACGATGGCGTCATCGGTGTGCTTAAGAATCGTTTCGGCGCGGCGCCCATAGGTAATGCCGTGGTAGATCTCGTCGGAAATGATGCGAATCCCCCTGGACTGGCAATAATTGACCAGCGCCGCCATGTCATCATCCCCAATCATGGTTCCGGTCGGATTGGACGGGCTGGCAATAATCAGGCCATCAAGATCGCCCGTCACCCGGTCGAGCACGCCCGGGGTCGGCTGATAGTTTGTCTCCGGCCCGACCGGCAGGCCGACCACATCAATGTCCAGTGCTTTCAGAATATTTCTGTAGGCAGGATAGCCGGGATCGGCCAGGGCGACCCGGTCGCCGGCGTCAAAGACACTGAGGAAAGAAACGATAAAGGCCCCAGACGATCCCGTGGTCACGGCAATGCGGCCCGGGTCCACCGGCTGGCCGTAATAGTCCTGATAATGCCGTGACAAGCGCTGACGCAGTTCCGGTACGCCGAAGGCATCGGTATAGCCGATCAGGTCCGTATCCAGGGCCTTCCTGGCCGCCGCCAGAACCGGCGCGGGGGCGGGGGTGCCGGGCTGGCCGACCTCCATATGCAAAATATCATCGCCGCGGGCGGCGCGGGCGTTGGCGGCGCGCATGACATCCATAACGATAAAGGGCGGAATGTTGCCGCGGGACGCGATCTTGAGGGCCATTATCCGTTCCATTCAGGAATTAGAAATACGTGACAACAAATTGCAGAAGCACCGCTTACAGTGAAGAAAAAAATACCGTGTATTGTTATATCAAAAGGATCAAGCGGGGCGTCTTTGATATTTTTCAGGCTATCGCCGTTGGTTTCTCAATCACTTGCGGCCGACCACAATCCAGGCCGGTATCGGGACGGCGTTTTCCAACCGAACCGAGGTCTTTTGTGGTGGATCAACAGTGAAGCCGGCAGTGGTGAAGGTTTCGCGAACGTATTGTTCGGTGTGCTGGTAGCGCCCGCTCGGTGAAAGGAGAAAAGGAGATCCTGCATCGCCGTCCAGGCTCTCGGCCGAGACGGCACAGACACCACCGGGGCGCAAGGCCAGGTATGCAGCCTGCGCCAAGGGGGCGACATCGCCGATGTAGATCAGCACATCGGCTGCCAGCACGACGTCGAAGCTTGCGGGGTTATTCTCCATGAAGGTGACCAGGTCAGCTTCGACAAGATCGTCGTAAAGGCCCTTTCCCCGAGCCTCGGCCAGCATGTTGGCCGACAAATCAACCCCGACCATGCGCCGCGCTCGAGCCCGCAAGTGGACGCCGCAGAGGCCGGTGCCACAGCCGGCATCGAGAATATCGAGGTCAGCCCCGCCATCAACTGTACAGGCTGCTCGTGCCAGCTTTTCCGGCATGTCGTAGAGTAGTTTTCCCAGGGTGACGTCAAAAGTCTTGGCAAAATTTTTAAATATACTGGTGGTGTAAAGTCTTTCTGCTTCGGGCGAGTAATCGACGGTAGGGGCAATGCCGCCGACACCTCGCCGCAGAATGTCATCCTTTGGAAAGGCCGCTGTAACATGAAGTGCGAGCTCCCGCGCACGTTCTGCATCCCTGGCACTAATGCCATAGAGTGTCTGGCTCAGGGCGATACTGGCTGTAGCGTTTGCCGGCATTAGTTCGAGGGCGCGGCTGAAGCTCTCCACCGCTTCCTCCAGTTTTCCTGAGTCTTTGAGCGCAACGCCAAGGTTGCTGTGGGCCTCAGCGTAATCGGGCTTGATGGCGATGGCCTTGTGATAACTCTCCATCGCCGCCTCCAGCTTCTCTAGCTGCTGTAGGGCAAGCCCAAGGTTGCTGTGGGCCTCAGCGTAATCAGGCTTGATGGCGATGGCCTTGTGATAGCTTTCCATCGCCGCCTCCAGCTTTCCTGAGTCTTTGAGCGCAACGCCAAGGTTGCTGTGGGCCTCAGCGTAATCGGGATTGATGGCGATGGCCTTGTGGTAGCTCTCCATCGCCGCCGCCAGTTTTCCAGAGTCTTTGAGCGCAACGCCAAGGTTGCTGTGGGCCTCAGCGTAATCCGGCTTGATGGCGATGGCCTTGTGATAGCTCTCCACCGCC